>NZ_CP113056.1:4028149-4341456 GCF_026625645.1 Ancylobacter sp. SL191
GGCGCACTTCGCGCGCCACGGCGAGCTTGCGCTCATGCGCGCCGCGGAAGTTCGACACCTTGTCGGTCACCTCGGCCGTGGCGCCCTGGAAGGAGAGCTGCACATGGTCGATGCCGGCATCGGAAATCGCCTGAAGCCGCTCGGGCGTCACGCCCACGCCGGCGGTGATGAGGTTGGTGTAGAGGCCGACCTCCACGCAATGGCGGATCATCTGTTCGAGATCGCGCCGGGCGGTGGGTTCGCCGCCGGACAGATGCACCTGAAGCACCCCGAGCTTGGCGGCTTCCGAGAAGACGCGCAGCCAAGTCTCGGTGTCCAGCTCGACATTGCGGCGGTCGAGTTCGACCGGGTTCGAGCAATACGGGCATTGCAGCGGGCAGCGATGGGTCAGCTCGGCCAGCATGCCATAGGGAATGGGCGGTGCCGGGCGGGCGACCGGGGCGGGTGTCGCCTCGGCCACGAGTTCCTTCGCCTTGTCGACGAGATCGGTGATGACGTTCATGACGCGGCATCCCCGATGACGGCCGGGCGGACCTCGACCATGCCCTTCTCCGAGAGGCCGGCGAGGAAGGCATCGACATCGGTGGCGATGCGCGCGCGGTCCACCGCGAAGGCTTCGGCGAGTTCATCGACGATGCCGTCGATGGAGCGGGCGCCGTCGACCTTCTTGAGGATCTCCACCGCGACCGGATCCGGGGTCAGCACGCGCTCGGGCGCGAGCAGCACCCACTGGCCGCGCGCCTCGTCATGACGCAGGCGCACGCCGCGCGCGAGCTTGGGCACATCGGTCGCGGCGAAGGTGGCGGTCATCACGTCTCCTTGGGCACGAAGGCGCCGGGATAGGCCATTTTCGGCTCGACATAGGCGAAGTACAGGGCGTCGAGCTGCACCCAGAGCACGTCGCACTTGAATTCCAGCGCGCGGATGGCGGCTTCCTGCTGCTCGGGCGTGCGCGCATGGCGCTTCACATAATCGAGCGCGAAATCCGCATCGCGCGGCGCCTCGGTCAGGCGCTTGTCGAAATAGGCCAGCGTCTCCTTGGAGACGAAATCATAGTTCTTCAGCATCCCCGCGACACGCTCGCCGATGATGCCGGGCGAGAACATCTCCGTGAGCGAGGAGGCGATGGCCTCGAGCAGCGTCTTCTCACGCACGAAATGCACATAGGCATCCACCGCGAAGCGGGTGGCCGGCAGCAGGCCGCGCAGCGAGGTGACGTAGTCGCGGTCGAGGCCGACGCCGTCGGTAAGCTTCAGCCAGCGGGCGATGCCGCCCTCGCCTTCGTGATTGCCGTCATGGTCGATGATGCGCTGGCGCCAGGCGCGACGCAGCTCCGGCTCCTCCATGCGGGCGAGGATCGAGGAATCCTTCACCGGGATCATCGCCTGGTAGTAATAGCGGTTCAGCGCCCAGGCCTGCACCTGCCCGAAGCTCAGCTGGCCGTCATGCAGCAGCCGGTGGAAGGGGTGCAGATTATGGTAGCGCCGCTTGCCGACGTCGCGCAGCCGCGCCTCAAGCTCCTCGGGCGACATGAGGGTGGTCATAGGCGTATCTCCATCCCGTCCTGGGCAATTTCCCAGCCTGCCCGGTTGGCCGCGACACGCTCGGGCGAGCCGTCGATCAGCACCGGGTTTGTGTTGTTGATGTGAACATAGATGCGCCGGCCGATATCCAGCCCGGCCAGCGCGGCCATCGAGCCCTCATCACCCGACATGCTCATGTGACCCATGCGCTTGCCGGTCTTGGTGCCAACGCCGGCCTCGACCATCTCGTCATCGCGCCACAGCGTGCCGTCGAAGAACACGGCATCGGCGCCGGCGATACGGTCGCGCAGGGCATTGGTCATAATGGCGCAGCCGGGAATGTAGAGCGCGCGGCGCCCCCCGGCGGCGATCTCGACGCCGATGGTCTGCTCACCCATCACATCCGTCGCGAGGGTGCCCTTTTCCGCTGCCTCGCGCTGTTCGAGATACAGCGCAATCTTCCCCGGGACCGGGAAGATGGTGGCGGTGACGCCCTCGACCAGCTCAAACGAGGCCCCCAATTCGACATCGCGGCGGGAGACGACATCAGGGGCCAGAACATCGAAGGCGCTGCTGGCGCGCAGCACCTGATGGATGGCGGGCGTGGCGAAGAGCGTAAAGGGCTGGGCCTCGCGCAGGCTCAGCAGGCCGGCGACATGGTCGATGTCGCCATTGGTCAGAAGCACGGAGGCCACCGGCGATTGCCGGCGGCCTCCTCGCGGATGCAGTGCCGGCACAGCCTGAATCTGCGCCAGAATTTCTGGCGCGCAATTCACCAATGCCCACCGCTCGCCATCCGCACTGACCGCCAGGGACGACTGTGTCCGTCGGCGGACGCGGGGATCACCATCCCAAGCGAGGGTGCAAACCGGACATCGGCAGTTCCATTGGGGAAAGCCCCCGCCGGCTGCCGAGCCGAGGACAATGAGATGCAGGCGGGACGCGGTTGTGAGCATGTGACTGCCGTTTCCGCGCCGCCCGCGCCTCAGGCTCAGAAGTCAGCCGGGAAATAGGCGTTCACTTCCATGCCGACGCAGACTTCGACGATACGCGGAGTGGTCCAGGCCATTTCTTCCTCCTCGAGAGTTTGCTTCGCTTTACTTCCTAAGAAGTTCATAAGAAGCAAAGTTGATTTGCGGTATTATACCCGCAGCACTGATATTGGTGACTGTTTTCATCTTCGTCAAGCAAGCGGTAACGCAGCTGTGTAGGCACACAGTATACCACCATTTTGACAGTGAAACCTTGTCTCACGCGGCCACCGACTCAAACATGAAGCCGCGTCCGCGCACGGTCACGATCATCTGCCCGCCCTCGGGCGTCGCCTCCGCCAGCTTGTGCCGGAGATAGCCGACATAGACGTCGACCACGTTCAGCGACGCGCCGCCATGGCCCGCCCAGAGCGCGGCGAAAATGTCGGCGCGGGCGAGGGGCTCACCGGCATGACGCATCAGCAGCGCCAGCAGTTCCACCTCGCGTTCGGTGAGGCGAACCCGCGTGCCGCCGATCTGCGCCTGCCGTGTATCAAGATCGAGCGTGACCGCGCCGACGGTGAGCACGCGCTGCTCGCCCTCGCCATTGGAGCGGCGCAGCGCCTGCACCTTCACCCGCGCCAGCAATTCCTCGAAGGCGAAGGGCTTGATGATGTAATCATCGGCCCCGGCCAGCAGCCCCTCGGTGCGCTCGTTCACGCTGGAGCGGGCCGAGAGCATGATGATGGGCGCGGTCTGCCCGCCGGCGCGCAGAGCGCGGCACACATCGATGCCGGAACGGCCCGGCAGCATCACGTCCAGGATGATCGCCTCCAGCGACTTGCCGCTGGCCGCGCGCAGTGCCTGCTCGCCGTCGCCCACCAGCTCCACGGCGTAACTCTCCGAGGCGAAGCCGCGGCGCAGAAGCGAGCCGATATCGGGATCGTCCTCGACGATAAGAATGGTCATTGCGCCGCCTCCAGATTGATGTCGGGCACCCGGGCGGGCAGGCGCACGACCACGCAAGTGCCGCTCGGCCCATCTTCTCCGGTGCTGCTGTCGATGTCGATCCGGCCACCATGCCGATCCACGATCCATTTCGCCAAGGCGAGGCCGATGCCGAAGCCGGTGCCCTCGCGCCCCTCCCCCGCCCCGCGCCAGAACCGCTCGAACACATGCGGCAGTTCATGGGCGGGAATGCCGGTGCCGTGGTCGCGCACGCGGATCACCATGTCCTCGCCCTCCCGCGCCGCCTCCAACCGCACAAGTTGGCCGGGCGCGGAATGGCGAACGGCGTTGGCGACCAGCCCGTCAAGCGTCTGGCGCAGCCATTCGCGGTCCGCCTCCAGCGCGAGGTCGTCGCCCTCGCAGGCGACCTCGAGCGGCAGGCCGGCAGCACGGGCGACCGGCAGCATGCTCTCGCGCACATCCTCCAGCAGATCGGCCACGAGGAAGGGCCGGCGCTCCAGCTCGATCTGGCCGCTCTCGGAGCGGGCGATACGCAGCAGATCCTCCACCCGCCGGTGCAGCCGGCGGGCGCGGTTCTGGATGACGAGAAGCGCGGCGCGCAGATCCTCCTCGCTCGGCCGCCCGCCGCGCAGCGTCACCTCCGCCTCGCCGAGAATGACGGTGAGCGGCGTGCGCAGCTCATGGCTCACATCGGTGAAGAAGCGTCGGCGCGCGAGATCGATGGTTTCCAGCCGGGCATTGGCGGCGCGCAGTTCGGCGGTGCGGGCATCAACGATCTCCTGCAAACGGCGCTGGTCAGAGATCAGCCGCCCCTCGCGGCGGGCGAGCTGCGCGGCCATACGGTTGAAGCGCGCCATGGCGAGGCTCAGCTCGTCATGGCCGGTGACGGTGAGGCGGGTATCGGAGCGCCCCTGCGCGATCGCCGCGGCGGCGGTGGCGACATCGGCGACGCGCTGCACCAGCGAGGAGCCGACCGTGTGATAGACCACGATGGCGACGACGAAGGCGAACACCACGCCGGCGAGACCCCAACGTATGGCCCGCTCGCGCAGCTCCTGCACCGCGAGCTGGGCGGCACGGGCATCGGTGCGCTCCTCTTCCATCGCCTGGCTCAGCGGCGCGCCGAAACCGGCGGCGAACACATCGAGCGCCACGCGCACGGCCATCGGGGCGTCCGGGCTGGCAAGCGCGGCGGTGATCTGCCGGTCCATGACATCGAACTGCGCATGGAGACGGGCGACGGTGCGGCTGCGCGCCGCCATCAGCGTGCGCTGCTCCTCGTCGCCATAGCGCATGACATCGTCGGCCAAAGCAGACTCGAAGCGCTGAAACGCGGCGAAGGTAGCCGTGCGTGACGTCTGCAGCGCCTCCTCGCCGCGCGGGCCAGGCTGCTGCGCTGCCTGGAGCGAGATCAGCGCGTAATCACCGATGCGGCCGGAAATAGAGGAGAGCAGCTCCAGACGATTCTGCGCAGAGACCAGACGGTCGAGCTGGGTGTTGGCGGTGCCGAGCGCAGCGACCAGCAGCAGGGCTGACGCCGCCGTGACCAGCACGGCAACCGCAAGCAGCAGCGCCATGCGCGTGCGCAGCGACGAAAACAGAACCCGCCCCATGCCTCTTCCCGATGCCCCGCCCGCGCATCAGCGCCGGCCGACGCGGCCACACGCCGCAAGGGAATGATTCCACGGACGCAACGCCGGCGCACGCTGCGACGCAGCAGAGCGCGGCGGCTTTTTCTGGGTAGCGGGATCACGGGCCGGGGCGGCGCCTCGGCGGGCGTAGGGCTTCAGGGCGCGTCAGATGTCGCGACCGATTGAACCGGGGCGCGCGCAACGCCACTTCAGCACCTTCCACTTCGGATGGGTGCCGCTCCACTCGGCAATGGTGGGCATCGCGCTCATCAGGCACTGGGTCGGCATGCCGGTGGCTTCCATGCTCACCGACAGCGCCTCTTCCCGGCAGGTGCCGGGGCTGGCGATCAGGCAGATAGACAGGATCAGTTCCATGCAGCGGTCCTCTGGCGTGAGACACGGATCCCGGGCGCTTCCTTTCTGTCCGGAATATTCTCGATCACGCTTCCGGCCTTGCTGCATCGCAGCAATTGTCAGGCCAGTTTAGCTTGCGGAGCTTCTACGCGGCAACTGATGGATGAGTTCAGCGCGCGCTCGCCAAAACTTTGAGCGTGACACCGCCGCGCATGCCCACGGCTTCGGCATGCCGCGAAGTTCCGCATGAGCCGGCGCAGGGCTGCGCCATTCGTCGCGCCCCTCGGGAAAGGGCTCGGCGCGCGTCGAATAGGCGGAAGAAGCCCTTGCGGACTAAGGCGAAGCAAGCCTAGTCTCTGCCCCGTAACGTGTCTGGTCGTGCTATCGGGCCAACCGGTTTGGTGACCCAAACGCTGCAACAAAGATAGCCGGGACATTGATGGAGGGGACACCCGCCCCTCATTCATGAAACCCTGTCTGGGAGGAAGTACATGGCCAAAATCAACAAGGTGATGATCGGTGAATCGCTTGTCGGCGACGGCAACGAAGTCGCTCACATCGACCTGATCATCGGACCGCGCGGCAGCGCGGCGGAAAGCGCGTTTCTCAACGCCCTGACCAACAACAAGGACGGCTTCACCTCGCTGCTCGCGGTGGTAACGCCGAACCTGCTCGCCAAGCCCAACACGATCCTGTTCAACAAGGTCACCATCAAGGACGCCCGTCAGGCCGTCCAGATGTTCGGACCGGCGCAGTACGGCGTCGCCAAGGCGGTCGTGGACAGCGTCGCCGAGGGCGTGATCCCGGAAGAAGAGGCCGACGACCTGTACATTTCGGTCGGCGTGTTCATCCACTGGGAAGCGGCGGACGACGCCAAGATCCAGCAGTTCAACTACGAGGCCACCAAGCAGGCTCTCAAGCGCGCCGTTGACGGCTCGCCGACGGTCAAGGAAGTGCTGGCTCAGGCCGGCACCGCCAAGCACCCCTTCGCCGCTTAGATCGGAAGCAACCCTGGGCAGACAACACCACCGCCCGCGGCCCAGAAATATCCGAAGGGCCTGCTCCAGCGGTTGGCGGCGATCTTTCTCGACAAGTGACGGCGGTTCGCCGGCGTCACTTGCGCGCAGGTGATGGCGGGCAGCCCGCCTTCACCGAAACGCCGACTTCCCCCAAAGCCCGGAGCTCACGCTCCGGGCTTTTTCACTTTACGCGCAAGGATTGGCCCGGAGCTCACGCTCCAGGCTTTCCACTTTACGCGTAGGGATTTGGCCCGGTGCTCACGCTCCAGGCTTTTCACTTTACGCGTAGGGATTTGGCCCGGTGCTCACACTCCGGTTTTTTTCACTTTAGGGGCACGAGTTTGGTCCGGCACGCGGGCGCTAGCTGCGCGGTGTCACCGGTTCGGGGCGCGGAATGATGCCGGTGCGGGCGAGGAAGGCGTCGGCCAGCACCGGCGAGGCACGCTCACGCGGCGACAGGTCGACCTTCACGTCGCGCGCCAGCGTCACCGGATTGCCGGCCAGCACCACGATACGGCTCGCCAGCGCCGCCGCCTCGCGCGGGTCATGAGTGACGAAAAGCACCGTCGCCGGGCGCCGGGCCAGCAGCCGGCGCAGCAATTCGCGCAGCTTCTCCGCACCCGCCTGGTCGAGCGAGACGAAGGGCTCGTCCATCAGCAGCACGTCCGGCTCCACCGCGAAGGCCCGCGCCAGCGCGACGCGACGCTGCTGGCCGAGCGAGAGGCGATCGGGATAGGCGCCCGCGAGATCGCTGATGCCGACCTCCTCCAGCATGGCGCGCGCCCTCCCCGTGCCCTCGCGTCCCAGCGGCAGGGTGACGTTCTCCAGCACCGTCCGCCACGGTAAGAGGCGCGGGCTCTGGAAGGCATAGGCAAGGCGCGGTGCTTGCCCGGCAAAGCGCACCGCGCCGCGATAATCGCCATCGAGCCCGGCGACGATGTTGAGCAGCGTGGTCTTGCCCAGCCCCGACGGACCGAGCAGCACGAGGAACTCGCCCACACTCACATCAAGTCGGAAATCGCAAAAAATCTCCCGAGCCGGCGCCCCTCCCTGTGCGGGAAACCGCTTCTCGGCGATCTCGATCTGAAGCGCGCTCATCGCCGCCATCCATTGGCCCAGCGCTCCCAGGGCTGGAACAGCCCCATCTCGATGAGCTGCACTACCGCCGTGAAGGCGAGCGCATAGGCGAGCACCGTCGCCACATCGAACATCTGGAAGGCCGTCTGCAGCTCGAAGCCGACGCCATTCGAGCGGCCGAGCAACTCGACAACCAGCACGATCTTCCAGGTGAGCGCGAGGCCTGAGCGGGCGCTGGCGGTGAAGAACGGCACGAGTTGCGGCAGGGTGACATGGCGCAGCGTGCGCCAGCGCGAGAGGCGATAGACGCGCGCCATCTCGTCGAGATCGCGCGACAGAGCGGCGGCGCCCTCGCGCATGGTCACGGCAACATTTGGGATTTTGTTGATCGATACGGCGGTGATCGCCGCCGCTTCGGTGAGGCCGAACCAGACATAGCAGAGGATGATGATGACCAGCGCCGGCAGGTTCAGCAGCACGATGATCCAGGGCCCGAATAATTCGTTCAGCCGCGGCGAGCGGCCGAGCGCGATGCCGATGGCCGAGCCGAACGCCATGGCGATGAGGAAGGCGGCGGCCACCCGCGCCAGTGTGATCGCAATATTGCGCTGAAGCGCGCCGGTCTCCGCCGTCCGCTCCAGCGCCGCCAGCACGGCGGCGGGGCCCGGCAGCAGCGGCGAAGACGCCCAGAGCGCCGCGCCGTACCAGACAAGCAGCAATGCCGCGAGCGACGCCGCCGTCATGCCGAGACGCGACACGGTGGACACGCGTGCCTACTCCCCGATCGGCGCGAAGAGCGCGCGCTCGAAGCGTGGATTCTGCCCGACGAGTTCGGGCCCGCCGAGTTGGGCGAGCACGCCGAACAGCCTCTCGCAGGAGGCGCGCTCAGCCTCGCCGAAGCTGCCGGGAATGCCGGCGCGGTAATAGTCGCGCAGCCGGCTGAACTCGGCATCATCCGCCGCCTGCATGACCGGGCGGATGCGGGTCCAGGCATCATCCGAGGTCGCCAGCACCTTGTTGGCCGCCGCCGCCGCGCGCAGGAAGGCGGCAAGGGTCGCGCCCTTCTCGCCCATGATGGCGGTCCGCCAAACATAGCCGACAAGCGGCGGCGCCGGGTCGATGCCGAGGCCGGTGACGACCTCCTTCATGTCGAGCATCCGCCGAAAGCCGCGCGCGTCGAGCCGGGCGGCATAGGGCCAGAAGGTGAGCACGGCGTCGACCCGGCCGAGCGCGAGCTGCTCGCTGACCAGTGGCGGTGCGCCATAAACCGGTTCGCAGAGGTCGATGAGGTCGCGGCCGAGCTTCGCCTTGGCATAGGCGCGCAGCAGCAGCCAGCTCTTGTCCACCGCCCCACCGGCGACGCCGAGCTTGCGGCCCTTCAAATCCGCCAATGTCTTCACCGGCCCGTCCGGCGCCACCATCAGCGCGCCGAGCGCGGTGGAGAACGGCGCGAAGCGCATCGCCTCGCCATCATTCAGCCGGCGCATAGCCCACAGCCAGTCGCTGACGATGAGATCAATATCCCCCGCCTGCAGCGCGACCGTTGTCGCCTGCCCGCCGGCGAAATCGACGCTCTCCAGCGCGAAGCCCTCGCGCCTGTCGAGCTTTTCGGCGCGGACCGTGTCCAGCAGCCAGTTGAGCGTGCCGAATTTCAGCGTGCCGACCCGCAGCTTCGGCAGGGGCACCTGCGCGAGGGCCGAGGTGGCGAGCGGGGCGAGCCCAATCGAAAGCGTGGCGGCGGCGAGCAGCGTCCGGCGGGAGACGCCGGCAGGGGGAATCATGGAGCGGCCTTTCCGGTCATCGGCGGGTCGAGCAGGCGGTTGCGCACCAGATACGAGATTCCCCGGCCCCAGGACTCATCCGTGTTGTTGCGAATGTCGGCGCTGCCGGCGCGCAGCACGGCGCCGGTCGCGACATCGCGCACCTGGAAGTTGATGTTGAGGATGAGGTTGGAGACCTTCTGCACGAGGCCGATCACCTCGATGTCGGCGCCGAGATCGCGGGCGATCTGCAGCTCGCAGCTGTTGCAGTTGCGCAGCGGCTGGGCCTCGGTGATCTGCGCCTGTTGCGGGCTGAGGTCGAGCACCTCATAGCCGGCCTTGGCGAGGCGCTCGCGCACATCGGCGGTGATCAGGGCGAGGCGCCGCACCTCCTCGGGCTTCGGCCCCCGCAGGTCGAACTCGCCGCTGGTGTCAAGCAGCTCGAAATCGAACACCGCCACGCGGGTGGCCGCCTCGCTGACGCCGACGAGTCCCAGCATCATCAATCCGGCCAGCGCCAGCCGGTGTATCCTGGCCCGTCCACGAACGTTCATCCTGTCGCCTCCCGGTGGCGGTTTTGCCGGGATCATACTCTCTGGAAACTTCCCCGCAACCATCCGGGAAAAAGTTCCCGATTTTAATACATCATGTATAGTTGCATCACGAAGAAGATACCGAATTCTTATTATATTCTTATATAATCTAATATGTTGAATACTTATGCGCATCTGCTTAGACTTTTACCTGACGGCATAGAAAAGTTCCGAGAACATCACGCCGTGGGATGGAAACGCCAATGAACCCGAGGGCCCGCGCCGCCGCCACGGCGCTTGTCATCTTCGGCTGCGCCGTGCTGCCGGCTGCCGCCCAGAATGCCGCTCCGTCCGCCAGCCCACCGCTGGCGGCAAAGCCTGCCGCGACGATCGCGCCCGAGCAGACCTTCCGCATCGGGGTGATCCGCCAGCTTCCCGTGCCGCCGCCGTGGATCGCTCCGCTGCAGATGCCGCCGGACAATCTCGGCATTGCCGGCGCGGAGCTCGGTATCAAGGACAATCTGACCAGCGGGCGTTTCCTCAAGCTCGACTACAAGCTCACCACCGAGATCGTGCCGACCGATGGCGATCCACTGCCCGCCGCGCAGAAGCTGGTGGCGGACGGCAGTAATTTCCTGCTGCTCGACGTGCCCGCCGACCAGCTCTTGCGCATCGCCGACGCGCTGAAGGACAGCAAGGCTCTCCTTATCAATGTCGGTGCCACCGATGACCGCCTGCGCCAGCAGGATTGCCGGGCCAATGTGTTCCACATCGCACCCAGCCGGGCGATGCTGACGGATGCGCTGGCGCAGTTCCTGATCACCAAGCAGTGGCGTAACTGGTTCCTGATGACCGGGCGCACCGAGGGCGACCGGCTCTATGCCGAGGCCATGCGCCGCTCCGCCAAGAAGTTCGGCGGCAAGATCGTCGCCGAGAAGACCTGGGATTACGGCCCGGATGCCCGCGCCACCGCGCAATCGGAAGTGCCGCGCGGCACGCAGGTTGGCGAGTACGACATGCTGATCGTCGCCGATGAACTCGGCGAGTTCGGCGACATCCTCCCCTACAACACCTGGCTCTCGCGCCCGGTCGCCGGCACCCAGGGGCTGATGCCGCTCTCCTGGCACCCGACCATGGAGAACTGGGGCGCCTCGCAGTTGCAGAGCCGCTTCTTCAAGCTGTCCAACCGCCTGATGCAGCCGCTCGATTTCCAGATGTGGGAAGGTGTCTTCTCCGTCGGCTCGGCCAGCCTGAAGACGCGCTCCAGCGACCCGGACAAGGTGCGCGCGCAACTGCTCTCGCCCGATTACGACCTGCCGGTGTTCAAGGGTGTGGCGGCGAGCTTCCGCGACTGGGACCACCAGCTTCGCCAGCCCATCCTGCTCACCCACGCCACCAACACGGTGACCCTGTCGCCGCAAGCCGGGTTCCTGCACCAGTCCTCGCCGCTCGACACGCTCGGCTTCGACCGCCCAGAGAGCACCTGCAAATTCAACTAGATCAACGATTTAGAACAAAAACCGCCTGGAGGAACCGATGAAACGCCACCTGATGCTTTCCGCCGGCCTTGCGCTCGCGGGAATCCTGATGGCCGATGCCGTCCCGGCCCTCGCCGAGCGCGCCTTCATTTCCAATGAGCGCGATCACACCATGACCGTCCTCGACATGAAGACGCTCAAGGTGATCGAGACGGTGAAAACCGGCCGCCGCCCGCGTGGCATCACGGCTAGCCCGGACGGCAAGCTGATTTATGTCTGCGCCTCCGACGACAACCGCGTCGAGGTCTATGACGCGCAGACGCTGAAGCTGGTGAAGACGCTGCGCTCGGGCCCCGACCCGGAGCTGTTCGTGCTCCATCCCTCGGGCAACCCGCTCTACATCGCCAACGAAGACGACAACATGGTCACGGTGGTGAATGTCGAGAATAACGAGCTGATCGCCGAAATCCCGGTCGGCGTCGAGCCGGAAGGCATGGGCATCAGCCCCGACGGCAAGTACATGGTCAACACCTCCGAGACCACCAACATGGCGCATGTGGTGGACACGGCGACCAATGAGATCATCGAGAACATTCTCGTCGACTCCCGTCCGCGCATCGCCGAATTCTCGGCGGATGGCAAGCAGCTCTGGGTGTCCTCGGAGGTCGGCGGCACGGTGTCGGTGATCGACCCGGCGACCTGGAAGATCGTCAAGAAGATCTCCTTCAAGATTCCCGGCGTGAGCAATGACGCCATCCAGCCGGTCGGCGTGCGCCTGACCAAGGACGGCGCCAAGGCCTTCATCGCCCTCGGCCCGGCCAACCGCGTCGCGGTGGTCAACGCCAAGACGCTCGAGGTGGAAAAGTATCTCCTCGTCGGCCAGCGCGTCTGGCAGCTCGGCTTCACGCCGGACCAGAAATTCCTGATCTCGACCAACGGCAATTCCAACGACGTCTCGATCATCGACGTCGCCGCCGAGAAGGTCACCAAATCCGTGACGACGGGCCGCGCTCCCTGGGGCGTGGTCGTGGTGCCGTAGGGCGCCGTCAACTCAACAATAGCAACAGGTTCGGAGGATTCCCCATGAAGCTGCCCCTCGCCGCCGCCCTCGCGGCCACCCTCGCCGCCCCGCTGGCCTTTGCCGGTGCTGCCTACGCCAAGGGCGACCTTACCCTCAAGCCGATCGAGCTTCCCGGCCTCAAGCTGGGTCTCGGCGATGCCGGCTACGGCGTATCGCAGAAGACCTATGAGCTGGAGACCGGCAAGTCCTATCAGCTGGAGGTTTCCTCCACCGGCAAGAAGGAATGCGCCTGGCAGTCGCCCGGCCTGTTCCAGTCCATCTTCCTGCGCAAGGTCGAGGCCGGCGACATGGAGATCAAGGCAATGACCCTCACCGAACTGGAGTTCGAGGAAGAGGGCGAGGCCGAGATTTTCTTCGTGCCCATCAAGCCCGGCACCTTCGCCTGGTACTGCAAGGGCATGGAAGAGCGCGGCATGAAGGGCGAATTCATCGTGAAATGACGCGGCTGCGCGCTACTCTCTCCTCGTGAAAACTCATCCCCGGCCCCGGCCGGGGATTTCCTTCTTCCGACCGGACGATGCCATGACGGGCGCTCCCCCTTCCGCCCTGCCGACGCCGGAGCTGCCACCCTCGCCGGCTGCGCGCGTGCCGGCTCTTGCCGTGCATCACGTCACTCACACCTTCGGCGCGCGCAAAGCGCTGGATGATGTGAGCCTCACCGTACCCGCCGGCTGCTTCACCGCCCTGCTCGGCCCCAATGGCGCGGGCAAGACCACACTGTTTTCGCTCATCACCCGGCTCTACGACAACCGCTCCGGCCGCATCGATGTGCTTGGCCATGATGTGCGCCGCACGCCGGCGGCGGCGTTGAGCAAGCTCGGCGTGGTGTTCCAGGCGCGCACGCTCGATCTCGAACTCACCGTGGTGCAGAATCTCCTCTACCACGCGACGCTGCACGGCATGGGATTCGCCGCTGGCCGGCGCCGCGCGCTGGAGGTGCTCGCGCAGGCGGGCCTTGCCGAGCGCGCCGGCGACAAGGTGCGCCGCCTCTCGGGCGGGCAGATGCGCCGCGTCGAGATCGCCCGCGCGCTGATGCACCGCCCGAGCCTGCTGCTGCTCGACGAGCCGACCGTCGGCCTCGACATCGCCTCGCGCGCCGCGCTGGTGGCGCAGGTCCGCGCGCTGGTCGCGCAGGAGGGCATCGGCGTGCTCTGGGCGACCCACATCATCGAGGAAATCGCTGCCACTGACCGCATCGTCGTGCTGCATCGCGGCCGCATCCGCGCCGAGGGCGCCCATGACGACGTGCTGGCGCAGACCGGCACATCCGACATTTCCGACGCCTTCCTCAAGCTGGTGGGCGACGGGCCGGGAGGGCCGGCATGAGCGACGCGCCGCCCCGCTTCCGCCTGCCGCTCGCCGGCTACCTCGTCTGCATGGCCGGCATCTGCTGGCGCGAGGGGCTGCGCTTCCTCAACCAGCGCGGCCGCTTCCTCTCGGCGCTGGTGCGCCCGCTGGTGTGGCTGTTCATCTTCGCCGCCGGTTTCCGCTCGGTGCTCGGCGTCTCGATCATCCCGCCCTATGAGACCTATGTGCTCTACGAGGTCTATGTGACGCCGGGGCTGGTCGCGATGATCCAGCTGTTCAACGGCCTGCAATCCTCGCTCTCCATGGTCTATGACCGCGAGGTCGGCGCCATGCGCATCCTGCTGGTGAGCCCCTATCCGCGCTGGTTCCTGCTGGTGTCCAAGCTGGTCGCGGGCATCTGCGTGTCGCTGCTGCAGGTCTATGCCTTCCTGCTGGTCGCCTGGTTCTGGGAAGTCGAGCTGCCGCCCATCGGCTATGTCGCGGTGATCCCGGCGCTGCTGCTCTCCGGGCTGATGCTCGGCGCCATGGGACTGCTGATGTCCTCGGTCTTCCGGCAGATGGAGAACTTCGCCAGCGTGATGAACTTCGTGATCTTCCCGATGTTCTTCGCCTCCTCCGCGCTCTACCCGCTGTGGCGGGTGCAGGAGAGCAGCCTCGTGCTGTGGTGGATCTGCACGCTCAACCCCTTCACCTATGCGGTGGAGCTGATCCGCTTCGCGCTCTACGGCCAGTTCGCCCCACTCGCGGCGCTGGTTGTCGCCGGTTGCGCGGTTGTGTTCCTCGCCGCCTCGATCCTCGCTTATGATCCTTCCGCTGGCGTCATGGCCCGCCGCGGCGGGCCCGACGACGCCAAATGAGCCGCGCTCAAGACGCGGCCGATAACGAGAAGCCCGGAGGAACCAATATGCCGATCACCACCCCACGCTTCGCCCGAACGCTGCCGCTGGCACGCCGCCTTGCGATGACCGCCGCCCTTGTGGGCGGGCTGAGCGCCGCCCCGGCGCTCGCCGCCTCCCCCACCGGCCTGTGGCCCTGCATCCAGCCGCGTGTCGCCAGCCTGGCCGCGGCGCAGATGTGGGCCGGCCCACCGCTGGACGGGCTCGACTGGCGCACGGATGCCAAGGTTTCCGAGCTGGTGCCAGTGCTTGCCGCCCGCCGCACGCCGCTCGAGCAGGCCGGCACGCTGATCGAGGACTTCGCCAAGACCGCCGGACCGGATAAGAACCAGCGCCTGACGCTGCTATTCGCCGGGGTATTCGACCAGATCAACGGCCTGCGCAGCCGCATCCTCACCGGCATCGAGCGCTACGCCAAGCATCAGGTCGACCTGTCGCAGCGCATCAAGGATGAGAGCCTCGCCCTTGCCAAGGCGAAGAAGGCGGCCGCGACCGACGACGACAAGGCCAAGACGGTCGAGCTGGAAAAGCAGGTGCTGTGGGACACACGCATCTACGATACCCGCGCCCAGGCCGTCACCGCCGTCTGCGAAAGCCCGGTAATCCTCGAACAGCGCGCCTTCTCCCTCGCGCGCTCAATCCAGAACGCGATGGAGTGAGGTTCAGGGCTGAAGCTGCGCCTCCGCCCCGCCTGTCGTCCGAGGCAGCGCGGCCGTCGGCAGGTCATCGAGCAGGCGAGTCGCCACGCGCCTGGACCCCTCCGGCGTGAGATGGCCATAGTCGAACTGCATCGGCACGCCATCGGACGCCCAGAGGTCGCAATCCGCCTTGCAAAGGGCATGGTACATCGAGAAGTAGCGAACATTGTCCTTTGTCACTGCCGCGCGGAAATGCGCGTCGGTCGCCGCCGTCTCCGCGACCCGGTGATGGTCGACATCGTAAGCGGGATCATTGAGCTTGCGCGCGAGGACATAGGGCAGCGGCATCTCATACTCGACGATCGGACCGGAGACGATGATCCGGTCGGCATAGGGCTCGATCTTGGCCAGCGTGCGCCGGAGGTCGGCAAGGTCCGCATCGGTCCAGCGGGCCGAGAGAACGATGGCATCGAGGTGATGTGTCGGCAGAAAGTCCCGCAAGATGTAGTTCACCAGTTCGACGCAGCGGGAGCGCCCGCGCGTGTTCACCACCGGCTTGCAGCCACTGGCGGTCGCGACGAGGAAATTGTCAGCCCTACCAACCTCACGCAGTCCGGGAACAAGATGGGCAGCGTGGCTGTCGCCGAGGACCAGAACATTCGGCTTCGACCCTGACAGCGCCAGACAGCCCGCGCGGTCATAGGCCGAGAAACTGTCATTGACGGACGTCAGGAAGCACTGCGGCTCAACCTGAACGATGTCGTCCAGATAGCCGAGAACCTGCTCGACCTTGGGCGACAGGTGCCAGTAGCCGGCACTGACCGGCACGACGGCCAGTGCGGCGAGGGATACCGCAGCCATGGCCGCGCCACCCCCGAGCAGTACCGTCCGGGTGCGGTAAAGACCCGCACGGACGCGAAACGGCTGCTCGACAAACCGCCAGGATGCGGCGGCCAGCAGGACGGCAAGCGCAACAAGGCCATACCGGCCCAACAAGCTCGGTTCGTCGAACTGGCGGACGAACACGATCAACGGCCAATGCCAGAGATAGAGCGAGAACGAGACCAGCCCGATGAACCGAACCGGCCCCCACCCGAGAAGTCGCGCGGTCCATGTCGGCGACATCTGCCCGCTGCGCGCATGGATCGGCATACCGGCATAGAGCACGAGCGCCGTGCCGATACAGGCGGGCGCCGCCCCGAGACCGGGGAACAGAGAACTGGCCTTTAGAAGGAGGACGCTGCCAAGAATCAACAGCACGCCGAGGCCCGCGCAGACCTCCGCCATCCAGCGTCGCCGCAGGATGGGCAGCGTGGCGACCGCGAGGAGGGAGCCGACGATCAACTCCCAGGCGCGGTACTGCACAAAATAGAAGGCCGCGTCGCGGTTCGCCGACGTCATCCAAATCGCGGCGGCAAAGCTGATCGCTCCGCACAGGGCGAGAAGTGGCACGTGCAAGCGCCGCGGCAGACGGAAAGCCAGAAACAGCACAATTGGCAGGAAGATGTAGAACTGCTCTTCGACCGAGAGCGACCAGGTATGCAGGAGCGGGTTACGTTCAGCCGCGGCCGAAAAGTAGCCGGCATCCTGGAAATACAAAATGTTCGAGACAAAGAATATCGCCGCCACTGCATTGCGGGCGATCTCGGCATATTGAAATGGGAAGAGCCAGAAAAACGCGCCAACCAGCGAGACCGCGAGAACGACGAAGAGGGCGGGGAAGATGCGGCGGATGCGGCGATTATAAAACTCGAAGATACTGAACCGACCCGCCGACATCTCGCTATAGATGATGCCGGTTATGAGATAGCCGGAAATGACGAAGAACACATCCACCCCGATGAAGCCGCCGGGGGCTAGGGAGTGGCCGAATAGCTGAAGATCGAAATGAAAGGCCACGACCGGCAAAATCGCCAGAGCCCGCAGGCCATCAATATCCGTCCGATGCTTCATGTGTCCCGCCCCGCCCGCACGAGGTAGGTTTAGAACTATCTCGCAGTTGCAGCAAAGGCGTTGATGGCCCTCCCCACAGATTGAGCGAAATCACCCCAGCCGGCGCAGGCGCAGGGCGACGCTGGCGATGATGAGCGCGTGGAGGATCAGCGCCCCGGCAAGGCCCCAGCCGTGCTGGGCGAGGGTCGTGCCGGGGTCGCGACCGATCACTGTCAGGGTGACCAGCGAGAGCGGCAGGAACAGCACGACCGAGGTGACCAGACCGGGATTGTAGCGCTTCAGCCGCGCGGCGGCGGCGAGGTGGGTGAGCGCGTTGACCAGCATGGCATAGGGCGCGATCAGCCCGTAGCCCGGCCCGACGAAGGCGGCGGCGTAGAGCGCGGCAAGGTTGAGGCCCCAGACCGCGCCGACATTGATGATGAGCACGTTGAGCACGGTGAGCCCTTCGCGCCCGCCGAACACGATGCTGTTGGCGAAGCGGCGGAAGCGGTCGCCGGTGTGCTCCTCCACCTGATGGATCATGTAGCCGGGGCTGTGCAGGAAGATCAGCAGCAGCGGCAGCGCGAAGGCCGCGTGCAGAACCGGCACCAGCGCCAGCAGCGCGCCGGCCATGAAGGCGGCAGCGACCACCCAGCGGGCGGCAAGCCAGGACGTGAAACCTGTGAGACGCGGCATGTTCTCCCCCTGCCCGACCGGCGGGACGGGCGCAGCAGGCGCGCTCATTCCATCGGCGTGGCCTTTTCCAGCGGCAGGCCGGACTTGGCCCAGCCATCGGCGCCGGCAGGATACCAGACCACGCCGGTATATCCGTAGGCGAGCGCGCGGCGGGCGGCGTTCCAGCTCATCCAGCAATCGGTCATGCAGTAGAACACCAGCGTTGCGTCGAGCTTGCCCGCACTCAAGGCGTTGAGGCCGCGGCGGAAATAGGTGTCCATATCCGGGCTCAGCGCGCCATAGCCGACATTGGGCAGCCAGGCGCTGCCGGGCAGATGCTCGCGCGGCTTGTCGCGCCACACCGTTCCCGCCGGCAGATTGGCCGGCTTCACGTCACGCGGCATGACATCGACGAAGGTCGCGGCCTTGTCCCGCCAGAGTTGCTCGGCGGCGGCGGTGTCGATGACGCGGGCGCCGGCGAGCGTCGCGGGCGTGGGGGCGCGGTAGGCCTCCATGCGGTAGCCATCCGGCTCCGGTACGGCGGCGGCCGGGGAGTTCTCCTGGCTCGACACCGGCGACAGGGCGAGCAGGACGAGGGCAAGGCCCGCCATGCCGAGCCAGGCGAGGCGGCTCAGCGGTGGTTCGGGGCGGGGCCGGTTCTGGCGTTTGAACATGACGTCCTCATTTCGTCCCGCCCGGCGCCCCCGCCGTTTTGGTCACGGTGCGGGTTGCACCGGCCGGTTCTGCGCGTCCAGCAAGGGAACACCGTAATCCAGCAGGATCTTGTCGATGGCCCCCTGCTCGGCGGCGATGAACTGATTGAGCTGGTGCTTCCAGTTCAGTTCGCCCGGGCGGATACCGAAGGTGATGCGGTAGACGAGCGCGGGATCGCCCTTCTCCTTCACCAGCGGAATCACCGCGAGCGGCTTCTCCGACTTCTTGGCGTAATAGCCGCCGATCGGGCCCCAGAGGATTCCGGCATCGATCGCGCCATCATTGATGTCGGCGATCATTGCCTCGGCCGGGCTCTCGAAGCGCCGGTCGACCATCAGGGCATAGGGTCGCGCCATGCCCATCAGGCCGTTGCGGGCCATCAGGTCGCCGGGCGGCGAGCCCGCCACCACGCCGATATGCCGGCCCTTGAGGCGCGGATCCTCCAGCGTCGTCACATCGGCAAGGTCGCTCCCCTTGGGGGTGATGAACACCCAGGCGGAACGGTAATAGGGATTGGTGTTGAGCACCGGATCCCCGCCAGCGACATAGCCCATCACGATGTCGCAGCGCTTGGCACCGAGCGTCATGCGGTAGAAGCCGGTGGCCTGCGGGAACCAGGTGTAGTCGAGGGTGAGGCCGAGCTTGTCGGCCAGCAACTCCGCCACCTTGTTCTCGAAGCCCGCCCCCTCCTCATTGGTGAAGGGCATGTTGGCGGGATCGGCGCAGACCCGAAGCGTCGAGCGGTCGACGAGATCGGAGACCTGCGCCTGCGCGCCCTTCGGCAAGGCAAGTGTGCAGAGCGCGGCGAGGGCCAGCGCGCACGCGCCGGACGCACGCTTCAGGCCCGCGGCCACGCGCCTGCCCACCTCAGCTCGGTCGTCCGAAGCACTGATTTTCATTGGCTGTGTACGCCTTCGTCTTGTCTTCGCGCTTGCTCGGGCGCTCGCGACCCAGCGCGCCGTCGGCGCGGGCCTTGAGGTAGATGTACAGATCGTCCATGTAGCACATGACGTTCTTGTTCTCGCCGAAGGCCGGCATCACCTGATCGGCCGTGCCGACGCCAACGTTCTGCTTGCCGTTGACGACGATTTCCATGAACTGCTCATAGGTCATGGTCTTCAGCGAATTGGCCAGCGCTGGGGCGTAGGATGAACCCATGCCGTCGGGGCCGTGGCAGACATGGCACTCGGCGTGATAGCGGCGATAGCCGGAATAGGTATACCAATCCATCGTGCCATCGGCCTGGATGTTGTAGGTCGGCGTCCCATCCTCGGTGGTGTACTTGCCGAGATCGTCCTTTTCCTTGGCCGGAGCGGGAGCTGTTGCACCGGCCGCGGGGGCAGCGGGTGCCGCCTCCTGCGCCGTGGCCGGGCCGCCGAGGACAAGGGTGGTGGCAAGAACCAGCGCCGACAGGCTGGCGGACGCCGGCAGCGCGCCGGAAAGAAGCCATCCGCGAACAGAGTTCTTCATCAATATGTCTCCTGAAGGCACCCCCGCCGGGGGCCGAAAGTCATGGGCCAGCGAAGTCTTTGGCAAAGCGGAGTTTCGGGCCGAGTGAAGTATCGGGAAGAGCGACGTCACCGACCGGACCGACCGACACCATGGCGCGGGGTGCCTTCCGAAGGGTCCGGCGCGGAACTGCGCGCCTGCCTGAAACCGTTCTAAGAGTCTCATAAGGACCGAGCGCCTGAGACGGTGGGGCCTGGCGCACCGGTCAAGCCGGCGGCCAGGCCCCCTCGTTTCCCCTCGTGTCGTCTAGGAGTGGCGGGCCCTCATGGGAGCCCGCCATCAGCCTGGGTCAGTTCGGCAGAGCGAACACCGTGAGCTGGCCGCCGAGGTTGGTGTAGCTGGAGAGCGCCGCATAGCCGCCCACCGCACCAAGACCGGCATTCGGGTCGGTCAGACCGGCCGCAAGGCCGATACCCGCCCAGCCACCGACACCCGAGAGGATGGCGATGTACTGCTTGCCCTTGTGCTCATAGGTCGTGACGTTGCCGATGATGCCCGACGGGGTCTTGAACTTGTAGAGTTCCTTGCCCGTCTTGGCGTCGACCGCCTTCAGGTAGCCTTCCAGCGTGCCGTAGAACACCACGTCGCCCGCGGTGGCGAGAGCGCCGGACCACACCGAGAACGGCTCGGGAAGCGACCAGACGATCTTACCCTTCACGTTGTCCCAGGCGATGAAGTTGCCCATGCCGCCATGGCTGTTCGGCGCGGGGTACATCGACAAGGTCGCACCGACATAGGGCTGGCCCGCGGTGTAGCTCACGCGGAACGGCTCGTAGTCCATGCAGACGTGGTTGGTCGGCACGTAGAACAGGTTGGTCTTGGGCGAGAAGGCCGCCGGCTGCTGGTCCTTGGTGCCGAGAGCCGCCGGGCAGATGCCCTTGGTGTTCACGTCCTCACCCTGCTGGGCGGTCGAGTACTTGGACACGACCAGCGGACGACCATAGGTCTTGCTGTTCTTGTCCATGTCGACCTTGGTGGCCCAGTTGACCACCGGGTCGAACTTCTCGGCCACCAGCAGTTCGCCGCTCACGCGGTCCAGCGTGTAGCCGAAGCCGTTACGGTCGAAGTGGGTGAGCAGCTTGCGGGGCTGGCCGTTGAAGTCCTGATCCGTGAGGATCATTTCATTCACGCCGTCGAAGTCCCACTCGTCGTGGGGGGTCATCTGGTAGACCCACTTGGCCATGCCAGTGTCGGCGTCACGCGCCCAAATGGTCATGGACCACTTGTTGTCGCCGGGACGCTGGGCCGGGTTCCAGGTCGAGGGGTTGCCTGAGCCGTAATAAACGAGATTGGTGGTCGGATCGTAGGAATACCAGCCCCAGGTGCAGCCGCCGCCGATCTTCCACTGATCGCCTTCCCAGGTCTTCAGCGACGAGTCCTTGCCGATCGGCTTGCCGAGATCGGTGGTCTTCTCCGGGTCGACCAGCAGATCGCTGTCCGGGCCCATGGAATAGCCGCGCCAGATCTGCTTGCCGGTCTTGGTGTCATAGGCGGTGACGTGGCAGCGCACGCCGAATTCGCCGCCGGAGATGCCGACGATGACCTTGTCCTTCACCGGCAGAACGGTGGCGGTGTTGGTCTCGCCCTTCTTCGGGTCGCCGTTGACGACCGACCACTTCTTGGCACCGGTCTTGGCGTCGAGTGCGACAAGGGTGGTGTCTGCCTGGTGCAGGAAGATGGTGCCGTCCGAATAGGCGAGACCGCGGTTCACGGTATCGCAGCACATCACCGGGATGACGTTCGGATCCTGCTTGGGCTCATACTTCCAGATGATCTTGCCGTCGTTGCTGAGATCGAGGGCATAGACGATGTTCGGGAAGGGCGTGTGCACATACATCACATCGCCGATGATGAGCGGGCCGCCTTCATGACCGCGCAGAACGCCGGTCGAGAAGGTCCAAGCCACCTGCAGCTTGCCGACATTGCCGGCATTGATCTGGTCGAGCTTGGAATAGCGGGTGTTGGCGTAGTCGCCCGTCTGGATGCCCCATTGTTTGGGATCCTTGATAATATTCATGAGCCCGTCATTGGCCGAAGCCGGCCAAGCATAGGCCGCTGCAGCACCAAGCAGTGCTACCGCAAGAACCTTGCGCATGCTTTCTCCTCCTGAACGATCCTCCGGGACCAGCCCACAAGGGCGGCCCGTCGCGGCTTGTTTGCCGTTCTGACGTTTTTGTCCTCGGCAGCGTGTCACGACCGGCTGGGGAGAAGGCAGCCGGACTTCACGGGGGCCCCCGCCCCAAGCTGGCCTACGAACCGGACCGGGAACTTCTTCCCGGAAGCCGTTGAAGCCGAAGACACTGACGAGGCTAATCCGAATTCCAGTAACGCGCAATAAGAACTCTTATGATGCGTCAATCTTATTATGATTTTGCTGCAAGAGCGAGATGATATAAAATATACCACGCTGCAACGCGGAGATATTGGCGATTTCAGGCGAGTATTGGGAAAAGTTCCCTTGTGCAACGCAGCATGTCACTGCCACTCCAGCTCGTGAAAGGCGGCGATGGCGTTGCGCGCATTGAATTCGTCGAACAGTGCCCAGCTACCACGCTCGCTTTGAGCCGCCCGCTCCGGCGCTGCACTCATCGCGCCACCGGAATCGATCAGCGCCTGCACATCCGCCCGCAAACGGCCGAGATAGCGCCGCTCGTCATCATCTCCCGCCGGCCAGGGGGCAGAGGCGGGGCCGTGGCCAGGAATCACCCGTGGCGACGATTCGCCGCCGAGCCGGTCGAGCAGCGACAGCCAGCCGTTAAGGCTGCCGTCGAGCGTGGGAATATGGCCAATGAAAAGAAGGTCGCCCATCACCCATGTTCCGGTCGCCGTGTCGCGCACGGTGAGGTCGTTATCGGTGTGGGCCGTGGGGTGGGCACGCAGCTCGAGCGCCCGGCCACCGAGATCGAGCGTCAGCCGATCCTCGACCAGCAGCTCCGGCAGCACGATCCGGGTGCCGTCGGCCAGCGGGCCGAGCAGGCGCTGGGCTTGGCCGAGATAGGTCTCGCTCCGCACGCTGAGCGCCCGCGGCATCTTGTGATGTGCGACGAACTGCACTCCCGGTGCCACGAAGGCCGCATTTCCGAGCGTGTGGTCGGGGTGCATGTGGGTGTTGATGACGTAGCGCAGCGGCCGGTCGGTCGTGGCCCGCGCGGCGGCGAGCATGCGGGCGCCGGCAAGAGCGCTGTTGCCGGTATCGATCACCGCCGCCGCCTCGCTGCCGACGATCAGCGTCATATTGGCGATGGCGCCCTGGTTGGCTTGCGTCACCAGCTCATAGGGCGCGCGGTAGACAAAGATGCCGGGGGCGACCGGCTCAAGCGGCAGCGGATCGCTTCCGCCCACCGCCGGCTCGCCCGGCGCCTGCGCAAAAGCGGTCGCGCCGCCCGCCCAGGCCGCGCCCAAAACGAGCGACAGGCGGGCGAGCAGCGTGCGGCGATCGGTGATCAGGTTCGACGACATGAACCTAGCCAGCATGGCGGCGCCTCCGCGCCGCCGGGCAAAGCGGCCCGGCGCTTACTTCTTGGTGCCGTCTTCGTTGAAGCCCGAGAGATAGGCGAGCAGATCCGCCCGGTCAGTCTCCTTGGGCAGGCCGGCGAACACCATCTTGATGCCGGGCATGTAGCCCTTGGGGTTTTCGAGATAGGCGCTCAGCACCTCGGGGGTCCACACATCGCCCTTGGCGTTGTGCTCCTTGAGCGTATCGGAATAGTTGAAGCCTGCGACCGCGCCCATCTTGCGGCCGACGATGCCGTTGAGCTCGGGGCCGACCTTGTTCTTCGCGCCTTCACCGACGGCATGGCAGGCCATGCACTTCTTGAAGACGTTGGCGCCCTTGGCCGGATCGCCGGCCGGGCTCTGCGCCAGGGCGGCCGAAGAGCCCAGCGCGAGCAGGGCAGCAGTGATGACGAAGCGATTCATGGCGTCCTTCCAGGCAACATCGTTGAGGCACCGTCAGATGCGGTGCTTGGGAGCAAGCGCATCATAGCGCCGGGGTTAGAATGATCCTAGAGGACGAAAGGTCCAGTCCCAGCGACCTTAAAAACGCGGTGCATTTCGTCGCGCCCCTAGCGTAAGCCCCGAGGACACATCGCAGCCGCGACATCAGGTGGCGACGGCAAGATCGGGCGCGACGGTCGCGTCCTGAACTTCCCCCCACAGTCCGGCGACATGGATCATCTGCAGGCTGCACCAGCGCTCGAATGCGGCAGCGAAGTCCGGCGCCACCGCCGCGACACGATCGGCCCCGGCGAGGACGAACCAGCCATAGGCGGCGGCCTCGCTTATGAGATTGCCGACATGGGCCGCCGACACCTGAAAGCGCTGCGCGAGTGCCCGCCGGGTAAGCGTGGGCGGCGCGCCCACGGCCGGCAGGGTGCGAGTGTAATGATCCGCCATGATAGCGGTCAGCAGCGGGTAGCCGCAATCGCGCTGGGCAAAGTGCAGAACCGTCGGGAAGCCGTGCAGCAGCGTGCCATTGGCGAGCACATCCGCCGCCGAGAAATGCACCATGCGGCCGAGCATTTCCGGGGCGACGAGCCGGGCCGCGCGCAGTTCGGCCGGGGACTCGATCTCATCGAGCGCGCGCAGGAAGAGCCGCGGCGAACGGCCGATCTCGCCGATGACCGCGGGCCCCGGACGCAGCAGCTTGCTGCGCCGGTCGGCGGGGTCATCCTCCGTCGTAATGAAGCGGCCGACCTTCAAGGACGCGACGAAGCCGGCGGTCTGTCGCGGACTGGACGGCACGAGCTTCTGCAGGGCCGAGAGCGTGGGCGGCCGCCCGCCACGGTCACGCCACTCGTAGTAATTGTAGATCAGCATGTAGCAGATCAGGTAGCGGCTGAGCTGATCGAACATCTTGTAAAGCGGCCAGCCCTCCGTCGGCACATCGGACATGGCAAGGCAGTAGCGCGCCAGAGCCGGCCGGAAGGCGGCCGAGGCGCGCAGGCGCGCGCTCGCCTCCTCAAGTCCGCGCGCATCAAGATCAGCGGCGCGCGCGACCCGCGCCTCACGTATGGGCTTTTCTCCCGATCGTCCCATGCCTGAAGTACCTGCAAAGTTTACGCTCGGCGGGCGGCGCATCGGTAGAAATACTCGGCACCTCGGCAGAAGGAAAGTCGTCTCCACCGGGGACGGAGAATGCTTGCGCATGCCGCGTGGACACGAAACTTCAACGCGCACTTTCTGCATTACTTTGATACCATTGAGGCGTGGTCGCACCCCACGCCCGAAAACAAAGCGGAGGAAATCATGTGCGACTCGACCTGTTGCGACCACCGGCCCCAAATGTCGCGGCGCCGTCTTCTTGGCGCAGGCGCCGCCTCCATGGCGTTCCTGGGCGGGCTCGCTCTGCCCGCCGCCGCGCAGACGGAGCTGCCGCCGCCGCCCAACGCGATCAGCCCCGATGCGGCGCTCGCCCGGTTGATGGAGGGCAATGCCCGCTATGTCGCGAATACCCCGCAGGTGAAGGACTTCTCCGCCGGTCGCGCGGCGCGGGCGCAGGCGCAATACCCCTTTGTCGGGCTGGTGAGTTGCGCGGATTCGCGCGTCGCCCCGGAACTCGCCTTCGATCAGGGCCTAGGCGAGGTGTTCGTCGTGCGGGTGGCCGGCAACTTCGTGAATGATGACGGCCTCGCCAGCCTCGAATATGGCGTGAAGGTGCTGGGCATCCCGCTGCTCATGGTGCTCGGCCACAGCAATTGCGGCGCGGTCGACGCCGCGATCAAGGTGGTGAAGGACCGGGTCGAACTGCCCGGCCACCTGCCCCTGCTCATCAACGCCATTAAGCCGGCGGTCGAGGCCTCTGCCGGGAAGCCCGGCAACGCGCTCGACAACGCCATCGCCGCCAATGTCCGGCTCAATGTGAAGCGGCTCATCGAGGCCAAGCCCATCCTCGCGGAGGCCGTCGCCGCCGGCAAGGTGAAGGTGGTCGGCGCCGTCTACGACATCGGCACGGGCAAGGTCTCGATGGTTTGACGCTCCCGTGGCGGGGCTGGGCGGGCGGCTTCGGTCGCCCGTTTTGCATTCTTAACACTTAGGTCTTTACCTAAGTAAAGCGACAGGCTAACCTCCTTCACGACACAATCGCGGATGCGTCCATGACTGCCACGAGCCTTGCCCCCTCCCTCGCAGCCATTGACGGCATCTTCCGCGCTCTGGCGGACCCGACGCGGCGCGATGTGGTGGAACGGCTCACGGCGAAGCAGGCATCGATGAGCGAACTCGCGGCCCCCTACCGCATGACCCTGCCTTCCTTCCTCGAACACATGAAGGTTCTGGAAGGCGCCGGGCTGGTGCGTTCGAGCAAGGTGGGGCGCGCGCGCATCTACCAGTTGGAGGCGGCGCGGCTGAAGCTCGCGGAAGACTGGCTCGGCCGCCAACGCACGCTGTGGGAGCGCCGGCTCGACCGACTCGACAGCTATCTCATGCAGATGAAAGAGGAGACGCCCGAATGACCGCCTTCATCGGCCCTTTCGACCCCACGCGCGATCTGAAGCTGGAACGCGAGATCGACGTGCCTGTGCATCTCGTCTGGAAGGCCTGGACGACACCGGCGCATCTCAAGGAATGGTTCGTGCCGAAGCCCTGGAGCGTGACCGAGTGCGAGATCGACCTGCGCCCAGGCGGCATTTTTCGCACGGTGATGCGCTCGCCCGAGGGCGAGGAATTCGACAGCCCTGGCTGCTATCTCGACGTGGTGCCGAATGAGCGCCTCGTCTTCACTGACGCGCTGCTCCCCGGCTTCCGCCCCGCCGTCAAGCCCTTCTTCACCGGCGCCCTGCTGCTGGCCCCGCTAGGAAACGGCACGCGCTACACGGCGCTCGCCATTCATAATGACGAAGCCACTCGCGCCAGTCACGAGCAGATGGGCTTCCATGACGGCTGGGGCACGGTGGCGACCCAGCTTACCGATTACATCAAGTCCGGGGCAATGAGCTGATCCTTGGTGCGAGGCGCCCGTGCGGGCGCCCCGCCGCGCCGCCTCACGCCACGGCGGGAAGCTGCTCCAGATGTTTTTCCAGCGTGATCGGGTAGTCGCGCACGCGCACGCCGGTCGCGTTGTAGATGGCATTGGCCACCGCCGCGCCGACGCCGCACAGGCCGAGCTCGCCGACGCCCTTGGCCTTCATCGGGTTGCTCTTGTCGTCGGCCTCGTCGAGGAAGACGACCTCCTGATGCGGGATGTCGGCATGAACCGGCACCTCATAGCCGGCGAGGTCGTGATTGACGAAGAAGCCGTAACGCGTATCGACCGCCAGATCCTCCATCAGCGCCCCGCCGACCCCCATGGTCATGGCGCCGATGACCTGGCTACGGGCGGATTTCGGGTTGAGGATGCGGCCCGCCGCGCACATTGCCAGCATGCGGCGCACACGGGTGACGCCCGTGTAGCGGTCGACGCCCACCTCGACGAAATGCGCGCCGAAGGTGGAGAGCTGGTAGGTCTCGTCGAGGTTGCCATACTCGATGCCGCCCTCGCCCACCAGTTCGCCGGCAGCGGCCGCCTCCGCCAGTGAGACCGTGCGGTTGCCGGCCGCGACCCGCCCGCCCTGGAACGCCGCCTCGGCGGAGTTGAAGCCGAGGCGCTGGGCCACCGCCTCGCGCAGCTTCACGCAGGCGGCATAGACGCCGGAGGTGGAGTTGGCCGCGCCGAACTGCCCACCCGAACCGGCGGAAACCGGGAAGCGGGAATCGCCGAGCCGCACCGTCACTGCGTCGAGCCCCACCCCCATCATCTCCGCTGCCGTCTGGGCGATGATGGTGTAGCTGCCGGTGCCAATATCGGTCATGTCGGTCTCGACGGTGACCCGGCCATCGCGGCCAAGGATCACGCGGGCGGCAGACTTCAGGTTGACGTGGTTGCGGAAGGCGGCGGCGACGCCCATGCCGACCAGCCAGCGCCCATCGCGCACCTGTCCCGGCATCGCGTTGCGGTGCGACCAGCCGAAGCGTTCGGCGCCCTCGGTCAGGCAGCGCACGAGCTGGCGTTCGGAGAAGCGCCGTTCCGGTTTTTCGGGATCGACCTGCGTGTCGTTGGTCACGCGGAAAGCGATCGGGTCCATGCCGAGCTTTTCCGCCATCTCGTCCATGGCGATTTCCAGCGCCATCATGCCGGGCGCCTCACCCGGCGCGCGCATCGAATTGCCCTCGGGCAGGTCGAGCACGGCAAGGCGCAGCGCGGTCAGCCGGTTCGCGCCGGCATAGAGCAGGCGCGTCTGGCTCACCGCCACCTCGGGCCCGCCATCCTTCTGGTCGCCCGAGCCGCTCTCATGAGCGATGGCGGTGATGGTGCCGTCGCGCGCGCAGCCAATGCGGATGCGCTGGCGGGTGGCCGGGCGATGCGTCGTGTTGTTGGCGATAAGCGGGCGCGGCAACGTGACCTTCACCGGCCGGCCCGCCACTTTCGCCGCGAGGGCGGCGAGCACCGCGTCGACGCGCAGGAACAGCTTGCCGCCGAACCCGCCGCCAATATAGGGCGAGACCACCCGCACCTTGTCCTTGGCCACTCCCAGCGTCTTGGCAAGGTCCGAGCGCCACCAGTCGACCATCTGGGTCGAGGTCCACAGCGTGAGCTGGTCACCCTCCCACTCCGCGATGGACGCGAACGGCTCCATCATGGCGTGACTCTGGTCGGGCGTGGTGTAGCGGGCGTCGAGTGTCACCGGCGCGGCCGCGAAGGCGCGGTCGAAATCACCCACACCGTTCACCTCATCGGCCGGCGCGGCGTTGGGATCCTTGGCAGGCTTGGCCGTCTCAAGCGCCTTGGCGAGATCGAAACGCCCCTCTTCGGGCGCATAGTCCACTTTCACGAGCGCGGCCGCCGCCTGCGCCTGCTCGAAGGTCTCCGCGACCACCACCGCGACCGCCTGGTGGTAGTGATCGACCCGGTCACCGCCGAACAGCTTCACCGTGTTGTAATCGCCCTTCTCCAGTGTGCCGACATCCAGCGCCGTGACAACGGCGAGCACGCCGGGCGCGGCCTTGGCGGCGGCCACATCCATCGCGCGGATGCGGCCCTTGGCGATGGCGGCACCGACCACCGCGCCATAGAGGGAGGTGGGAATGTCGCTGTGCTCATAGGCATAGGTCGCCTGGCCGGTGGTCTTCAACGGGCCGTCGATCCGGTCGCGCGGCTGGCCGACGATGCGCATGCGGTCGATCGGGTTGGCCCCTGCGGGCTTGTCGAACTTCATGAGTTTACCCCATCGCCTGATCAATCACGGCGGCGAGCGCGCGCTCGGCCAGCGGAATCTTGAAACGGTTCTGCTCGGTCGGCCGCGCCTCAGCGAAGACCTGCGCGGTCACGGCGCGCGCGCCCTGCGGCAGCGCCGCCTCGGCCGCCTCGACCCGCCATGGCTTGTGCGCGACACCGCCAAAGGCGACCGCTCCCGTCCCGTCCGGCTGGATCACGGCCGCAACCGACACGAGCGCGAAGGCGTAGGACGCACGGTCGCGCACCTTTTGGTAGATCTGCGTGCCGCCGGCGGGCTTGGGCAGCGTCACGGCGGTGATGAGCTCGCCGCGCTCCAGCACATTGTCGCGCTCGGGCTGATCGCCCGGCAGGCGGTGGAAATCCCCGAACGGGATGGTGCGCGTCGTCCCGTCCGCCCGCACGGTCTCCACCTGCGCCTCAAGCACGCGCAGCGCGATCGCCATATCGCCGGGATAGGTGGCGATGCAGTGCTCGGAGGAGCCAACCACCGCGAGTTGGCGCGAATAGCCGCCAATGGCCGCGCAGCCGGAGCCCGGACGGCGTTTATTGCAGGGCATGTTGGTGTCGTAAAAATAGGGGCAGCGCGTGCGCTGGAGCAGATTGCCGGCAGTGGTCGCCTTGTTGCGCAACTGGCCGCTGGCGCCGGCGACGATGGCCCGCGCCAGCACGCCGTAATCGCGCCGCACCCGCTCATCGCTCGCAAGATCAGTGTTGCTGACCAGCGCGCCTATGCGCAGACCGCCCTCGTCAGTTGGCTCGATGCGGTCGAGGCCGATATCCTGAATGTCGACGAGGTGGCTGGGAGTCTCGATCTCCAGCTTCATCAGGTCGAGCAGGTTGGTGCCGCCCGCGATGATGCGCGCCTCCGGCCGCTCAGTGAGGATCCGGGCGGCGCTCGCCGCGTCGGCGGCGCGTTCATAGGTGAAGGGCTTCATGCTTTCACTCCCGCCACCTCGGCCATGGCCTCGGCAATGTTGGAATAGGCGCCGCAGCGGCAGAGATTGCCGCTCATGCGCTCGCGCATCTCCTCGGTGGTGACCTCCGGCCGCGCCGCGATATCGGCCTGCACATGGCTGGGAATGCCGCGCCCGATCTCGTCGAGCACCGCCACCGCCGAGCAGATCTGGCCGGGCGTGCAATAGCCGCACTGGTAGCCGTCATGGCGCACGAACGCGGCCTGCATCGGGTGCAGATCGTCCGGCGTACCGAGCCCCTCGATGGTGGTAACGGCATCGCCCTCATGCATCACCGCAAGGCTGAGGCAGGCATTGATGCGCTGGCCGTTGACGATCACCGTGCAGGCGCCGCATTGGCCGTGATCGCAGCCCTTCTTGGTGCCGGTGAGGTGGAGATGCTCGCGCAGCGCGTCCAGCAGCGTCGTGCGTGGGTCGAGCGTCAGTTCATGCGCGGTGCCGTTGACCTCGAACCGGACCGGCATCGCCGCGCCCGGTGCGGAGGGTGGCCGCGCGCCGGGATTATGGGCGGGGCGGGTGGCGGGCGTCTCCGCCGTCGCCGGCGCCGAGGCCAGGGCGGCCGAGGTGGCCCCCACGATCACGCTGCGTCGTGAGACGACGACTCCATTCGTTTCCGGCATCGACCGCAATCTCCCTGTTCCCGGCAAAGGTGCCGGCGCGGGTCACGGTCGATGAACGGCGAGACCCCAGCCGGCCCGCCTATAACGCGCTGCGCTGCAAACGGGTCACGCGGCCTCGCTGATTAGTGATGGCCCGCCGGGGCGTCGCACTGAGGTTACCTTCGCCGCCCGGTGCCGTTGCATCCAGTCCGGCAAGCTGATCAAACTTGACGTAGGGACAAGGCTACCACCGTGCCGGGGGGACCGAGATGCGCGAGGCTTATTGTTCGGTGCGACGCCGGCCATTACATCAGCACCTGTCGGCGTCCCTGATGACGGTTTCAGCTTTCTGGGGCTGCGGTTTCGTCAACACGGCAGCTGCCTACGATATCCCGCTCGCCTATGACGAGGCCCCGAGCAATGACAGTTATCGACTGACCATCACGGTAGGCGTGGGCGGCGCTCTCCCCCAGACCTACCTATTTGATACGGGGTCGTCCGCCTTCAACGCGGATTTCAACTTTACCGCCGGTTCAGCGCCGGCCAGCTTCACGCCCGTTACCAGTTCGCCGTCGCCCTTTTATTTCACCTATGGCGATGCGGGAGCGACGCATGGCTTTTATGAATCCGCCATCGGCGTCAACGAGATCTCCTTCTATCGCGACGTGAATTCCCCGGCCGTCACCACCATCACCACGCCAGGTTCCGGCTTTCTCATGGGGGACATCGAGTACCCCGTCATCATTACCTACGACACCAATAATAACCCCATCTACACGCCGACGTCGGAGACAGCCGGAGACGCGAAGGGGCTGGCCGGAACCTTCGGCGCGGCCAATGCGACGACGGATCGGTATGGGAACGTCCTGTTCGGCGGCATTCTCGGGCAGGCGACGACGTCCGGCTATGTGATCGCGGCGAACTGTCTGTCTGAGGGCACCGGTTGCAATCCCCACGTCATTCTCGATCTCACGCCCTCGATCAGGGCCCAGTTCGACTCCGTCTTCCAATGGTCGACGACCGGCGCGGCTTTTCCGGTATCCGGCGCCAACAGTGCTGGCCTCTACTCCATCACATTGAACTACACGGTCATAGGCTCAGGAAATACCGGCACCTATCCCTATGCGGCGGAGACATTGCTGGATTCGGGAACCAATACCTACAATCTCTACCTGAACTCGTCGGTCAGTAGCGCGGCGCTGAACGCGCTGGCGACGCTGGTGGTCAGCGATCCCCAGACCGACGCGGTACTGCAGACGGTGGAAAGCCAGTCGTCGGGCCCGGACATCGTCAATGTGGCCATAGGCGGCGCGATGGACCGGACGATCCTGGGCATCGGGTTCTTCATGGGGAATTCGGTGGTCTATGATCTCGCGAACAACCTGACCGGCATCACCTCCTTCTTCGTGACCGACACGTCGGTCGAAACGACGCCCGTCTCGCCCCTCACCATCGGCGCGACGACGGGCAATAATGGCCAGCTCGGCATGGCCGGGGTGATTTCCGGCGCCGGCGACGTCGTGGTGACCGCCGGCGGGCAGGCGAAGCTGAGCGCGGCGAACACCTATAGCGGCGCCACGCGCATCGACACGAATGGCTGGCTCGCCCTCGTCGGGCCGGGCAGCATCGCCCAGTCCTCCGGCGTGGAGACCAATGGCGTCTTCGACATTTCCGGCACCGGCATCGTGCCCGGTATCGTCGGCCTGACCACCACCGGCGCCTCCATCACCAGCCTGTCGGGCGCCGGAACGGTTCGGCTGGGCGGGCAGACCTTGATGCTGACCGACGCCTCCGGCACGTTCTCCGGCAGCATCGCGGATGGCGGCTATGACGGCGGCACCGGCGGCGGCCTCATCATTGCCGGCGGCACTGAAACGCTGACGGGCGCCAGCAGCTATACCGGGGGCACGGCCGTCGCGGCCGGCGCCACCCTCGTCCTGAGCGGATCCATTCAAGGCGATGTCGTCAATGACGGCATCGTGCAGAACACCGGGTCGATCGCTGGCTCGGTGCTCAATACGGGTTGGCTTGCCGACAATGGATCGATCGGCGGCTCCGTGCTCAATGACGGCCTCCTCACCGGTAATGGTACGATCGGCGGTGGGCTCGTGGTTTCCAGCGGCGGCGTGGTCGCCCCCGGCAATTCCATCGGTACGCTCATGGTCGCCGGAAGCGTCGTGTTCCAGCCGGGTTCGACCTATCTGGTCGAGCTCGGCCCAAATGGCACGAGCGACCGGATCGAGGCCGGCGGCACCATCGATGTGCAGGGCGGGACGCTCATGCTCGAGGCGACCGAGGGCACCGTCCTCGGCCTCGCCACCTTTACCTTCTTCACCGCGACCGGCGGCGTGACCGGGCAGTTCGCGACCATTAGCGACGACTTCGCTACCCAATACCCCTTCCTAAGCTTTACGACCCGCTATGGCGCAAACGGGCTGACGGTCCAAAGCCTGCGCAGCGGCGTGCCTTTCACCGCCGCCGCCCAGACTGCCAGCCAGGCGGCCGTCGCCGGCGCGCTCGACACGTTGCCGCTCGACAGCCCCCTCATGGACGCGGTTGTCTCGCTCAATGACTCCAGCGCTCCCGCCGCCTTCACCGCGCTGTCGGGCGGGATCTATCCCTCCGTTCAGACCGTGCTTCAGGCCCAGTCAATCTATCTGCGCGATGCCGTCAGCGGCCGCCTGCGTCAGGCCGCCGGAGCCGCCACCGGCGAGGCCAACAGCCCGAAGACCGCCGCGCTCCTTCCCGGCTTCCTGCCGACCGTCTGGACGCAGGCCTATGGCGGCTGGGGCGACGGCGAGGGCAGCAACGGCGTGTCCGACGTCTCCCGCTCCATCGCTGGCTTCATCGCCGGCATCGACAACCCGATCGGCGACAATGCCCGCATCGGCATCGCCGGCGGCTATTCGCAGTCGCAGTTCGACTCGGCGGCGCTCGGCTCCACGGGTGACAGCGCCAATTACGACCTCGCTCTCTATGGCAGCGCCCAGTTCGGTGCCCTCGGCCTGCGGCTCGGCGCCAGCTACACTTGGCACGACGTGTCGGTGAACCGCACGGTGGCAATCCCGGGCTACGCCGACGCGCTGACCTCTTCCTATGACGCCGATACCACCCAGCTCTTCGCCGATGTCGGCTATGGCATCGCCACGCCCTATGCCGATTTCGAGCCCTTCGCCGCCATCGCCTATGTCAACCTCCACACCGACGCCATGAGCGAGAGCGGCGGTGCGGCGGCCTTGCAGAGCGGCGCGGATACGCAGGAGAACACCTTCACGACGCTCGGCCTGCGCGCCGCCAAGGCTTTCACCATCAAGGGCGGTATCCTGACGGCCTCGGCGAGCCTCGGCTGGCAATATGCCTTCGGCGACACCACGCCGGTCTCCACCCTGTCTTTCGAGAGCGGCGGCGCGGCGTTCCAGCAGAGCGGCACGCCGATCGCCCGCAACGCCGCCATCGTCCGGCTCGGGGTCGACATCGCCACCAACCCGAACGTCACCTTCGGCGTTCACTACGCCGGCCAACTCGCCGATGCGTCGCAGGACAACGCCATCAGCGGCAGGCTTGCGATCCGGTTTTGACTGGGGACGGCGAGGCGTGCTTAGCCCTCAGGACTATCGGCGAAGTCCCGTTGTCCTGACCGGCCGGCTCGCACGGGGCGCGACGACGCCGGAGCCTACTTCATCGGTCGCTTCTCGAGCTTCCGGGCGAGCGTCCGGCGGTGCATGCCGAGCCGGCGGGCGGTCTCGGAGATGTTGAAGTCGGTCTCCACCAGCGTTTCGTGGATGCGCTCCCATTCGAGGCTCTTGAGCGAGGTCGGGCGCCCCTGTAGCGGCACCGACACATCGCCCTCGACGCGCGCGAAGGCCTTCTCGATGTCGTCAGTGTTGGCGGGCTTAGGCAGATAATGGCTCGCCCCGAGCTTGATCGCCTCGACCGCCGTGGCGATGCTGGCGAAGCCGGTCAGCACCACGATGCGGATGGCAGGATCGTGGGCGTGCAGCACCTTCACGCATTCCAACCCGGATTCGCCGCCGAGCTTGAGGTCCACCACAGCGAAACGGGGCGCCCTGTCGACAAGAAGCCGTGTGACCGCATCGAGATCGGCACAATGGTCGACGGCGTAGCCACGACGCTCGAAGGAGCGCCGGAGCACGCGGGCGAGGCTGCTGTCATCCTCCACGATGAGCAGGTGGCGATCCGTCACGCGCCCGTCTCCGACAGGGCCGCCAGCGGGAGGCGCAGCATCACGCAGGCCCCGCCTTCCGGCCGGTTGCGCGCCTCGACCGAACCGCCCAGCCGCCGCAGCACATTGACCACGAGGAACAGCCCCAGCCCGGCGCCCGCACCCGGCTTGGTGGAGCGGTAGGGCGTGCCGAGTTCGGCGAGAATATCGGCGGGGAAGCCGCCGCCGCGATCCGTCACCTCCACGACAAGGCTGCCGTCGCGCCGGGTCGCACGGAGAACCAACCCGTCCGGTGAGGCCTCCAGCGCATTGTCGAGCACATTGACCAGCACCTGCCTGAGCGCGAGATCGGAGATGATGGGCTCATCAGGTTCGAAACCATTGTCATAGGCGAAGCCGGCCGGCGCGCGGGCCGTGCGCCAATCCGCCACCGCCGCATCGAGAAAATGGCGTACGGTAGTGCGCACCGTGCCTTCGCCCCGCGCCTCGCCGGACGACAGAAGGATGCCGGTGACGATCGCCTTGCAGCGAGCGAGCTGGCCCTGCATTTCCGCGATGTCCTGTGTAAGGTCCGGGTCGGCCGCGAGAACCGGAAGGCTCTCCCAGTCCTTGAGGATAACCGACAGCGTGGTGAGCGGCGTGCCCAACTCATGCGCCGCGCCGGAGGCGAGCAGGCCCATGCGCACGATGTGCTCCTCCTCGACCGACTGCCGGCGCAACTCGGCGAGGTGCGCGTCGCGTGCCCGCAGATTGGCTGTGATGCGGGTGATGAACAGCACCAGCAGGCAAGCGGTCAGCACGAAGCAGATGAACATGCCCTGCACATGCAGGTTCCAGAAGCCACCCATATGGCTATGCGGCATCACCAGATCACGGTACCAGACGGTGAGGCTGACGAAGCAGCCGGTGGTGATCGCCACCAGCGTCCAGACCGACCAGGCCTCCAGCAGCATCGAACCGAGGATGACCTGAAGCAGAAACAGCGAGATGAAGGGGTTCTGCGCGCCGCCGCTCAGATAGAGCTGCACGGTGAGGGCCGCGACATCCAGCAGCAGTTCGATGAACAACTCGGTATTGGTCACGCTCTCCTGCCGGCGGTAGCGCAGCAGGCTGACAATGTTGAGCGCCAGCAGGAACACCACCACCGCCAGCATCTCCGCCAGCGGCAAGGCGATGGCGAATTCGAAATGCACCAGCCAGATGGTCACTAGCTGACCGATGACCGCGATCCAGCGCAGCTGGGCGAGCAGCAGTAGATTCTTGCGGTTGGTGGTGTCGACGGTGGTCAGCGGCGCCACGGCTACTCAACTCCCGGTGCCGGCGCGCGGCTGCGTGTTCTCGTCATGTCGACCCAGAGGTGGGCGCGCAGCCAATCCGCGCCTTGCTGCCTCTTCTAGGCGCCACGCGCCTTGACGCCCATTGGGCATTCTGTCCAAGCGCGCCGTCTCAAGCCTCCTGCTACGTCATGCCTTGATCTGTCGCATGCGGCGGCCCTGCCGGCCGCCCTAGAGAACCGTTGCACACCCCGTGTGGCAATGGCGGGGAGACTCATGCCGTCGTCAAGGCCCGGCACAGCACGGCCGCCCGACGCCTCCCGGCGGAGCGGGCAAGGCTCAGAATGCGCCTGCGCGGGGCTTGCGCCGCAGGGCGACGGGCGCGCGCGCCGGCAACAGTCGTGCCACCGGGGCGCGCCGTCCGCCGCCGTCATCCTCGTCCCGGTCGGCGAGCAGCATGATAGCAAATCCCATTTGCACGCTGGCGAAGGTGATGCCGACCGAGACCGTCAGCACCAGCAACGCGATCATGCCGATGGGCGAAGCCGCGATCAGCGACCCGAGCCGTGCAATGTCGAAGACCAGCAGGGCGCCGACGAAGATCATCGCCAGCACGAGACCGACCAGCGCGTGGCGCAGCAGGAAACGGACGAGTTGGGGCATGGCCGGGTCTCCGCATCAGGCCGAACGGACCGGGCGGCGCATGAGATGGACCACCTCGGCGGCGCACATGGCGCCAGCATAGACGCTCGCCAAGGCAGCGAAGAGCGCGAAGCCGCGATCCCCGGCCATGGCCACGCCAGCCAGCGCCAGCAAGGCCAGCATGCCATGAGCGAGCCCGAGCCACCAGCCGACCGCATCGCCACGCCCGCGCAGCGCGAGAAACAGCACCGCCAGTGGCGCAGCCGCCAGCATTATGAAGACGGAAGACGTCATGAAAACCCCTCTCTTATTCGGATCAGAAACAATACAGATACGGAATCACTAATAGTCAATACTATATCACCTATAATAATCAAAAATAATATTATAATTGATCGAAATTGATAGGCATCGAAGCCAAATGACGGCAGCAACACTTTCACTTGCTTCTTCACCCGGAATAGAGAGGGCGCGGGCCAGCGCAACGGCGATCCCCGGCTATAATGAGGCGATCATCCGTCGCTTCACGCTGGTGACGGTGGGATGGGCGCTGTTCGGCTTTGCCGCCGGTGTCGTGGTGGCGGCGCAACTCGCCTTCCCGCAGCTCAATCTCGGTGAGTACTTCACCTTCGGCCGGCTGCGCCCGGTCCATACCTCCGGCGTCATTCTCGCCTTTGGCGGCAATGCGCTGATGGCGACCTCGCTCTATGTCGTCCAGCGTACCTGCCAGGTTGGCCTGTGGGGCGGTCCGCGCCTCGCCAACTTCCTGTTCTGGGGCTACCAGACATTCCTCGTCATCGCCGCTTCCGGCTATGTGCTCGGCATCACCCAGAGCCGGGAATATGCCGAGCCGGAATGGTACGCCGACATCTGGCTCGCCATCGTCTGGGTGACCTATCTCGCCATATTCGTCGGCACGCTGGTGCGTCGGCGCGAGCCGCACATTTATGTGGCGAACTGGTTCTTCCTCGCCTTCATCATCACCGTAGCCGTGCTGCACATCGTCAATAATCTGGCGATGCCGGTCTCCCTCGTCGGCACCAAGAGTTACTCGGCCTTCTCCGGCGTGCAGGATGCGATGGTGCAGTGGTGGTACGGCCACAACATGGTCGGCTTCTTCCTCACCGCCGGCTTCATCGGCATCATGTACTACTTCGTGCCGAAGCAGGCGGAACGGCCGATCTATTCCTACCGGCTGTCCATCGTGCATTTCTGGGCGCTGATCTTCCTCTATATCTGGGCTGGCCCGCACCACCTGCACTATACCTCGCTGCCCGACTGGACGCAGACGCTCGGCATGGCCTTCTCGATCATGCTGTGGATGCCGAGCTGGGGCGGCATGATCAACGGCATCATGACGCTCTCGGGCGCGTGGGGGAAACTGCGCGCCGATCCCATCCTGCGCTTCCTCGTGGTCGCCGTCGCGTTCTACGGCATGGCGACCTTCGAGGGTCCGCTCATGGCGCTGAAGTCGGTCAATTCGCTCAGCCACTACACGGACTGGACGGTCGGCCATGTGCATTCCGGCGCGCTCGGCTGGGTCGCCTTCATCTGCTTCGGCGCGCTCTATTACATGGTGCCCCGGCTGTGGCGGCGCCCGCTCTGGTCGGTGAAGCTGGTCGAGTGGCACTTCTGGATCGCCTCGGTGGCGATCGTTCTCTACATCACCGCCATGTGGGTCGCCGGCATCGCCCAGGGCCTGATGTGGCGCGCCTATGACGCCTTCGGCTTCCTGCAATATTCCTTCGCCGACAGCGTCGCCATGCTGCACCCCTATTACGTGATCCGCCTCGTCGGCGGGGTGCTCTACCTCACCGGCGGCGTGCTCATGGCGATCAATGTCGTCATGACCATCCGCCAGCCGGCCACCGCCCGACTGCCGGCTGCTGCGCCGCAGCCGGCATCGGCGGCGTGAGGCACCCGGTCATGGCAACGCACGCCGAAGACCCCAAGGGTCACGCCATCATCGAGCGGTCGACCACGCTGCTCTTCGTCCTGACGCTGCTGGTCATCCTGATCGGCGGGCTGGTGGAAATCGTGCCGCTGTTCAAGCTGGAGACGACGGTGCAGCCGGTGCCGGGCATGCGGCCCTATTCGCCGCTCGAGCAGATCGGCCGCAACGTCTATACGCGCGAGGGCTGCTACACCTGCCACAGCCAGCAGATCCGCCCGTTCCGCGACGAGGTGGAGCGCTACGGTCCTTACTCGGTCGCGGCCGAGAGCATGTACGACCACCCCTTTCTCTGGGGCTCCAAGCGCACCGGGCCGGACCTCGCCCGCGTCGGCTCGAAATACTCCAACGCCTGGCATCTCGCCCACATGATGGACCCGCGCAGCGTCGTGCCGGTGTCGATCATGCCGGCCTATCCGTTCCTCGCCAGCCGTGAGATCGACGTGGAGGGCTTCGCCGCCCATATGCGCGCGCTGCGCAAGGTGGGGGTGCCCTATACGGACGAGATGATCGCCCGTTCTGCCGCCGACATCCGGGCCCAGGCCTCGGGCGACGACAGCGATGGCGGGCTGCTCGCCCGCTATCCCAAGGCGCGGCTCGGCGATTTTGACGGGCATCCCGACCGCATCACCGAGATGGACGCGCTCATCGCCTATCTGCAGGTGCTCGGCACGCTGGCCGAGCTGCCGTTGGTTGCGCCCGCCGCACAGGGGAGCACGCAGCCATGAGCGAGGCCCTGCTCGTCTTCGCGCTGAAATCCTGGCTGGTTATCGCCGTCGCGCTGTTCGCCGCCATCCTCTGGAGCGTGTTCCGCCCCGGCGCCCGCGCCGAGATGGACCGCCGCTCCCGCATCCCGTTTGCCAGCGGGGAGGACACCGATGGCCACGCCTGAACGCGACCCGCTCACCGGCTACCGCACCACCGGCCATGAATGGGACGGCATCAAGGAGCTGACGACGCCGGTGCCGCAATGGTGGCTCACCGTCTTCATCGGCTCGTGCTTCGTCGCGGTGGCGTATATGTGGCTCTTTCCCTCGGTGGCGACACCGGTGGGCGTGTTCAAGGGCCAGCTCGGCTGGACCAGCCGCGGCCAGCTTGCCGAGGAAGTCGCCGCGGGGCGGGCGGCGCAGGCCGACTGGCGCCACCTGCTCAACGAGGCGCCGCTCGACCGGATCGAGGCCAACCCGGAACTGCGCCGTTTCGCCATCGCCGGCGGGCGGGCCGCCTTCAACGAGAACTGCGCGCCCTGCCATGGCGTCGGCGCGGGCGGCCAGATCGGCCAGTTCCCGGCTCTGATCGACGATGACTGGCTGTGGGGCGGCACTATCGCCGACATCCACCAGACGGTGAGCTACGGCATCCGCTCCGGTCATGACGAGACACGCCAGAGCATGATGCCGGCCTTTGGCGAGATGCTCTCCACCACCGACATCGACGCCATCGCCGACTATGTGCTGACCCTCGCCGATCCCGACCAGGCGGCGAGGCGCGGCACGATGCCCGGCGCCGCGCTGTTCCAGCAGAACTGCGCCGCCTGCCATGGCGGCAATGGCGAGGGCAACCGCGAATTCGGCGCGCCGACGCTTAACGACGCCATCTGGCTCTATGGCGGCACGAAGGCCGCCATCCGGCATCAGATCGCCACTCCGCGCATGGGCATGATGCCCGCCTTCGCCACCAAGCTCGACCCGGAGACCATCCGGATGCTCGCCGTCTATGTCCATACGCTGGGCGGGGGCGAGCGCTGATGCCGGCAACCGCCCTCCCCAGCCTTGCTCCCGCCCGCGCCGCTATTCGGCCGGACATTCCCCACGCGGTGCGCGGGCACTTCCGGCGTATCAAGACAGGCCTCACCTTGGGGATGCTCGGCTTCTTCTTCCTGCTGCCGTGGCTGCGCTGGGATCGCGGCGAGGGGCTGCCGGGGCAGGCGGTGCTGTTCGATCTTCCGGGCCGCCGGCTCTTCGCCTTCGGGCTGGAGTTCTGGCCGCAGGATCTGCCGATCGCGGTCGGCCTGATGGTGGCGGGGGCCTTGGCGCTGTTCTACGCGACGACGCTGGCCGGGCGGGTCTGGTGCGGCTTCGCCTGCCCGCAGACCGTGTGGTCCGACCTCTTCTTCACGGTGGACCGCCTGATCGTGCGCCTGGTCGGCAAGGGGACGCGGGAGCGCCGGCTGCGCACGCTCGCCTGGATCCTCATCGCGCTGGCGACCGGGATCGGCTTCACCAGCTATTTCATCGACGCCCCCGCTTTGCCGGGCCTGCTATTCGGTGGACAGGCGCCGGCCATGGCCTATGCCACCGTCCTCGTGCTGACCGGGACGACCTGGCTGCTCGCCGCCCATGCCCGCGAGCGCGTGTGCCTGCATATGTGCCCGTGGCCGCGCTTTCAGGCCGCGCTGCTCGACCCGCAGAGCCTTGTCGTCACCTATCAGACCGGACGGGGCGAGCCGCGCGGGCGCAAGCGCGACGCGCTGCGGCCCGAGCTCGTGGAGCCAGACCTCCTCGCGCCAAGCCTGTTCGCCCTGGCGCGCGATGCCTCGGCCTTCACCGTCCCGCCGTCGTCCGCGCCCCTGCGCGGCGACTGCATCGACTGCACGCGCTGCGTCACCGCCTGCCCGACCGGCGTCGACATTCGCGACGGCCTGCAGATGGGCTGCATCGGTTGCGGCCTGTGCATCGACGCCTGCAACGAGGTCATGGCCAAGCTGGAGCGCCCGGCGGGGCTCATCCGCTTTGATGTCGAGACCGCGCCGGGAGCCAGCCGGCGGAGCACGCCGCGCATCGGCTGGATGCGGCCGAAGGCGCTGACCTTCGGCCTCGCCGCCCTGCTGGCCTTCGGCCTCTCGGCCTATGGCATGGCGACGCTGGCGGATGTCAGCGTGCATGCCGAGCCACAGCGCAACCCGCCTTTCGTGCAGCTCTCCGACGGCAGTGTGCGCAACGATCTGGCGCTGCGTCTCGCCCATCGCCGACCGGGGCTCTCCGCCGTCACCCTGCATGTGGAGGGGCTCGACAGCGCGCAGCTCCGCCTCGGAACGCTCGACCAGCTGCCCGGCGCCCGCCTCGACATCGCCATCGGCGCGGGACGCAGCCTCGACGAGCGACTGCTCATCACCCTGCCGCGCGCGAACGCGCCCAAGGGGCGTCGCGATTTCGAGCTGGTGCTGGCCGATGCCGCGACCGGCGAGGAACTGGCCCGCCTGCCCAGCTATTTCTGGGGGCCCGAGCGATGAGCCGCACACCCGCAGTCCCGCAGAACCGGCGCGACCTGTGGATCCCCGCCAGCTTCGTGCTGTTCTTCGTCGCGCTGGCCGGACTCCAGCTCTGGTTCGTCCTGCTGGCCAATCGCAGCTTTACCGGCCTCGTCACCGATCCACGGCCGGCGGGCCTCGCCCATGGCACCGCACCGGCCACCGACTGGGCGGCGCGGCTGACCTTCACCCCGACCGGCACGCTTGCCGGCACACTGGAGGTGACGCTGACCGACAGCGGGGGCCGACCGCTCGCGCCCGAGCGGCTGATCGCCACCGCCGAGCGGACGACGCGCTTCCCCCAGCTTGTGCCGGTCATGCTGCAGCCCCTCGCCGCTGGTCGCTTCGAGGCCGCGCTCCGGCTGCCGCTGGCGGGCCCCTGGGCGGTGCGGCTCACGCTGACGCAGCAGGGCCGGACCACCGAGCGGGTCGAGACGGTCGAGGTGCTGCCATGAGCGCCGCCTACGCCGCCGATAGCGTGCCGGGAGATGACCTCACGCTGTGTTCGATCCGCAGTTTCGTCGAGACGCGCGGCGACATCCGGCGGCTGAGCCTGCTGGTCGACGGCGCACACTGCGCCGCCTGCATCAGCGCCATCGAGGAGCGCTTGCGCGATGATCCGACGGTGACGATGGCACGGCTGAACCTCACCTTGCGCCGCCTCAGCGTCGAATGGCGCGGCGACCTCGCCCATGCCGACACACTCGCCCGGCAGGTTGAGGCTCTCGGCTACCGGGTGGCGCCGTTCGACCCCGCGTTTCTCACCCGCCTCGACAGTGACGCCGGCCGCGAGTTCCTTCGCGCGCTCGCCATCGCGGCGTTTGCCTCGTCGAATGTGATGATGCTGTCGCTGGCGGTCTGGGCAGGGCAGGCCGAGGACATGGCGGGCGGCACGCAGCTCCTGTTCCAATGGCTGGCGGCGCTGGTCGCCCTTCCCGCCGTCGCCTATGCCGGACGCCCCTTTTTCCGCTCGGCCGTGAGCGCGCTGCGGCAGGGGCGCACCAACATAGACGTGCCGATCGCGCTGGGCCTCATACTCACCAGCCTGATCAGCCTGATCGAACTGATCCGTCAGGGCCGCGACGTCTATTTCGACAGCGCGACGGCGTTGCTGTTCGTGCTGCTGGTCGGCCGCTATCTCGATTTCCGCGTGCGCGCCCGCTCCCGCGCCGCCGTGGAGCGCCTGCTGATGCTGAAGGCGCATGGCGCGACGGTATGTCGGGAGGATGGAACGCTCGCGGTTCTGCCGGCCCATGCCGTGCGCACCGGCATGATCGTCCTCTTCCGCCCCGGCGAGCGCGTGGCGGTCGATGGTATCGTCGTGGAGGGACGCTCCGATATTGATGTTGCCATCGTCACCGGCGAGAGCCTGCCGCAGCGGGCCCTGCCGGGCACGCGGGTGCTTGCCGGCAGCGTGAATCTCACGCAGCCGCTGAAGCTGCGCGCCAGCGCCGGCGTCGAGGACAGCCACCTCGCCGACATCGTCCGCCTTGTCGAGCAGGCCGAGGCGCGCCGGGGCCGGGCGCGCCAGCTGGCCGATCGTGTGGCCCGCATCTGGACGCCGATCATCCACGGTGTCGCGCTGGCGACGCTGCTCGGCTGGTGGCTGCTGGCCGATGCCGGCCTCGCCCCCGCGCTGCTCAATGCCGTGAGCGTACTCATCATCGCCTGCCCCTGCGCCATCGGGCTCGCCGTGCCGGCGGTGCAGGTGGTCGCGACCGGCGCGCTGCTGAAACGCGGCATTCTGCTGCGCGCCGGCGACGCGCTGGAGCGGCTGGCCAGCGTCGATCTCGTCGCCTTCGACAAGACCGGCACGCTCACACGCGGCGAACCACGCATCACCGAGTGGCCCGAGGACAGCAGCGCGATCCGTGTTGCCGCGTCACTGGCGAGCATGAGCCCCCATCCGGTGGCGCGCGTCCTCCACGCCGCCGCGCCGCTGGAGGAACCGCCCCCCTGCTGGGAGGAAGTGCCCGGCGAGGGCATCCGCGCGCTGACGCCGGAGGGCGAAGTCCGGCTCGGCCGTGCCAGCTTCTGCGATGTGGCGGGTGCCCCGGACAGCGCGACCAGCGAGGTCTGGCTGGCCCGCCCCGGCCACGCACCGGCGCGCTTTGCCATAGAGGATGCGCTGCGCCCCGATGCGGCGGAGACGGTGACGAGGTTCGCCGCGGCCGGCATCCCGTCGGCCATCCTGTCGGGCGACCGACCCGAGGTGGTGGCGCGCGTCGCGCGGGTGCTCGACATCGGCCTCGGCCAGGGCGGGCTGTTGCCGCGCGACAAGCTCGCCCGGCTGGAAGGCTGGCGGGCCGAGGGGCACCATACGCTGATGGTCGGCGACGGGCTCAACGACGCGCCGGCGCTGGCGGCAGCGCATGTCTCGGCCAGCTTCGCCCATGGCGCCCCGGCGAGCCAGAGCGCGGCGGACATCGTGCTGCCCTTCGGCGATCTTGCCGCCGTCCACCATGTCTGGCGGGCCGGGCGGCGCGCCCATCGCATCATCCTGCAGAATCTGGGACTGGCGGCGTTTTACAACATTGCGCTCATTCCCGTGGCTGTGTGCGGGCTGGTGACGCCGCTCGGCGCGGCGCTCGCCATGGCGGCGAGTTCGCTGACCGTCACCCTCAACGCGTTGCGGGCGGGCGAACCGGACAGGGAGCGCGGCTGATGGATGTGCTGCTTTTCCTCGTCCCCATCGCGCTGGCGCTCGGCACGCTGGGGTTGGCGGCATTCTTCTGGACGCTGCGCACCGGCCAGTATGACGACCTCGACGGCGACGCCGCCCGCATTCTCCTCGACAAGGACACCCCCGAGGCTTCCCCATGAACGCTCTGACGCCTTTCAAGCCCGCCCCGGCTGCTCATCTCCGGCCACCCGCATCGGTCGAGATGCCGCGCCCGCTGCCTTTCCTGCTGAACGTGCTGCTGGCCGGTGCCCTGGGTTTTTACCTCGGCGGCTGGATGGCCGCGCTGGCGGGTGCCGGCGCGCTGCTGGCCCTGCTCGGCGGCTTCTTCCTCGCGCCGCAGATCGGGCAGGCCCGGCGCGCGCTTGAGCGGCTGGGAGGCTCGGTCTGGGTCATGCTGCGTCCGCTGGTCGGTCTCGTCCTGTTCCCGCCGGTCGCTGCCATCACCCTCGTGCTCAGTGTCCTTCTGCTGATCGGCGGGTGGGGCGGTGCCCACATCAACCGCCCCTCTATTCCCGGCTCCCTCTCGGTGCTCGCGACCCTGCACGCCTGGCGGCGCCTGCTGCTCGGCCTGTTCACTTCGGACAACCTGCCGATGACCGCCGTCAACATCCTGCTGCTGGTCGTCCTGGGCTGCGTCGGGATCGGTATCGAGGTCGCCTTCTACGCCGCACTTGCGGCTGTGCCGGTGATGATCGTCGCTCTGGTGATGGTCGCCATCGAAGCGAGCCGGGAGCCGGACGACGGCCCGGCGGCGGGCTGAAGCATCGTGATGGTCGATCTCAGCTTTCTTGGCGGCCTGATCCTCGGCCTTGCCAGCAGCCTGCACTGCGCCGGCATGTGCGGCGGCATCGCCTCCGGCCTGCTGCTTGCTTTCGACACCGGCCGAGGACCGGCACAGCGCGCCGGGGTGCTTCTGGTGAGCCAGGCGGGGCGGATCATCGCCTATGTCACGGCGGGCAGCTTCCTTGGCGTCGTCGGATCGGAATTCTACGGCGCTTTCAATCAGGCGGGCGCCCATCTCGTCATGCGCTGGGCGGCCGCGGTGGCGCTCGGCTGGATCGGGCTGTCGATGACCGGCCTGGTGCCAGTGGTGAGCGTCGTGGACCGGCTCGGCGCGCCGCTCGCCCGGTTGTCGCGCCATCCCGCCCGCCTCGCCTTTGCCGGCGGCTATGCCGGCCCGTTCATTGCCGGGATCGCCTGGGGATTGCTGCCCTGCGGCATGGTCTATGGCGCCCTGTTCTACGCCATGCTGACCGGCAGCGGGGGCGGCGGTGCGCTGGTCATGGTCGGCTTCGGGCTCGGCACGCTGCCGGCGGTGACGGCGACGGCTTTCGGCGTCACCGCGCTGCGGCACATGGCATTCGCGCCGCGCATCCGGGTTCTGGCGGGCGCGACCCTCATCGTGATCGCGGCAGCCAGCGCGCTCCTGCCGGCCGCCGCATGGGAAGAGTTGTGTTTGACGTGATGACGGTGGCGCGTTGGACAATTTGTCCAATGCCGACGGCGTGAAACACCGCTAGCATCGAGTTGTCATGACGCATCCTGCTCACACGCGCGACCTCACGCCCTTGCAGGCCTCGCATCGGCGCGCGCGGGGTGCGATCCAGGGACTGTTGCACCTGCTGTGCGCTGTTGCCCTGTTGCTGGTTGGCTCCATCCATCAGCTTCCCGCGCGAGCGGCGAGCGCGCCCGCCGACGTCGACCTCAGCGAGTATGTCTTGCCGGACGGCACCCTGCCGGTGCTGTGCCTGTCGCCTTCCGATGACGGCTCCTCCTCCGGCACCCCGCATTCTCACGGCTGCGAGGCCTGCCGGCTCGCCGCGACGCCGGGACTGCTCACGCCTGAACACGACCTGTTCCGGCCCGCGGACTACACGCTTCTGACGCGGCCGCGCTTTCCCGAAACGGCACCCGCCCACCCTGTCCTGCTCTTCCGTCTCGCCCAGCGCGGGCCCCCAGCCTCCGGCCTCCACGCCTGAATCGCGGCAGGCCACCGCCTGCCTTGGTCGCGTGTCCGCGCGGTCCGGCCCGAGCCAGACCTGCCAGACGAATGCCGGGGTCCAACCATGTTCATCAACGCCGCCCTGCGGTCCGACGCCCTGCGCGCTTGGCCGCTCTTGCCCGTTCCGTCCGACGCGGACAGGTCCGCGCTCGTCATTGCCGCCCGCGAATCGATCACGCCCGACACTCTCGCAGAGGCTCACCTCTACCGGATCGAAACAGGATGCTTGGCGCTCTGCCGCCAGATCGACGCCGAGCGACGCCAGATCCTCGACATCGTCGGTCCCGGTCGGTTGATCGACCAGGGCCTTGTTCACCGCCTGCCCTGCGAGATCGTCGCCTTCGCGCCGACCCGCCTCGCGCCGGTGGATGCGCCGGCCGCGGGGCTGGAAGCGCTGGCGGCCGCGCATCAGCAGGTGATGCTGGACCGAGCCCTCGGCCATCTCACCCGGCTCGGCCGGCTGGGCGCCGGCGAGAGAGTGGCCGAGGCGCTGCTCGATCTCGCCGGGCAATATGCCCATCACGCCTGTTTCAAGGGCGAAGGAAGCGAGACTTTCCCGTTCCATCTCAGCCGGGGCGATCTCGCCGACTGGCTGGGTCTGACGCTGGAGACCGTCAGCCGCTGCATGAGCCGCCTCAAGCAGGACGGGGTGATCGACTTCGGCAAAGGGTCCACCTTGACCCTTCTCGACCGCGCCGCCCTGACCGAAATCGCGCGCGGCAGCCGGAAGCTGCAGGCGCTCTACGCTCCCCGGCAAGCGGGGTGAAGGTGGGGGATGATCGGCAAACGGCTTTGCGGCACGCCCGACGCTCATGATAATCCACGCGCGGCGCCGCCGGGCGTCTCAGGACATTGAGGTTTAGGCCCCGTGACTGGCAAGCGGCAGGGATGGAGCTTTGTGGTCGCGCTCGGCGCGGCCTATATGCTTGTTCTCCAGCTCCTGCTCACCGGCCTCGCGCTCGGCACGCACGCCGCCCCCTCCCTCGCCGACAGCAACAATGGTGTGATCTGCCTTGGCACGGGGACGGGCGGCTCCACCCCGGACGCGCCGACCGCGCCGCCGCATCTGCCCGACTGCTGCCAGCTTGGCTGTCTGCTGGGCACGGTATTGGCGCCCGCGCCGAGTGTCACGGTCGCGGCAGTGTTCCCGCCGGAGACCACCGGACCCAGCGTTCTGCCCCTGACATCCGTCGTGCGGGGCGATGAGGGCTGGCGCACACCGCGAAACAGCCGCGCACCACCTATCCGCGCCTGAGGGCTGGCTCGCGCAAGCGCGCATGACGCGCCGTCTCGCGAGCTAACGCCCGAGAACCGCGGCCACACCGCCGCCCGTGCCCCCTGCCCCATTGGCCTGTCCATTACCCGGAAGGCGGCAGCGTCTGCGCGCTCCAACGGGCACGCACGGCAGGGTAATGCGGCGCCCCGGCTCTCTGCGACCCCGCTCCACTCCCGACCGCACGGCCGACAGGCCCTGCGGCCCCTCCCCTCTCCTGCCCGCCCCGTGGCTGTGAGTGCCCGCGCGCGCCTCTGTGCCCGCGTCTTCAACCGCCGGCAACACGCCGGCTTCCACCCGAGGAGACCCAAGATGATCCGTTCGACCTCTCTCGCCGCCGCGCTGCTCGCGCTGGGCGCCAGCGGCGCGCTTGCCCATGTCACGCTGGAGACCCAGCAGGCGCCGGTGCCCTCCACCTACAAGGCGATCTTCCGCGTGCCGCATGGCTGCGAGGGCAAGCCCACCCTCAAGGTCCGCATCCAGATTCCCGAGGGCGTGATCTCGGTGAAGCCGCAGCCCAAGCCCGGCTGGACGCTGGAGAAGGTGAAGGGCAAGTACGCCACCACCTATGACTATTACGGCACCCCGACCAGCGAGGGTGTGAAGGAAGTCATCTGGAGCGGCGGCAACCTGCCGGATGACGAGTATGACGAGTTCGTGCTGCGCGCCTACCTCACCCCCGGCCTCAAGACCGGCACGACGCTGTACTTCCCGGTGGTGCAGGAATGCCCGGACGGCGCTGCCGAGCGCTGGATCGAGATTCCCGCCGAGGGCAAGAGCGCGGACGATTACGAGCTGCCCGCGCCCGGCGTGAAGCTGGTGCCGAAGAACTGAACCTTGCCTGACCACCGGCGTGCCCCATGGGCACGCCGGTTCCCCTTGCCGGACGAGACCCCGTGCCCCCTACCCTGCTGCCACCGACACCCCTGCTCCGCCTCCTGCTTGTCCTGCTGATCGCGGGTCTGGGCGGGTCCGTGTCCAGCCGCCTGGCGCTGGCGCATGCCTCGCTGGTCGCGGCCAGCCCGGCCGATGGCGCGATGCTGGCGCAGGCACCGGCAGGCTTTGCCCTTACCTTCAGCGAACCCACCTCGCCGCTGCTGCTGTCGCTGGTCACGCCGGACGGCACCCGCCTGCCGCTGGACCGCTTCACACTGCGCGACCAGACGCTGGAGATCGACGCCCCGCCCGGCCTTTCTCAGGGCACGCATGTGCTGAGCTGGCGGGTGATTTCCGAAGACGGTCATCCCGTCGGCGGTTCCGTCGTGTTCTCGATCGGCCATCCGAGCACGCCCGCGCCAGCCGCGGCCGAGGGCACTGAGCCAAACGTCGCCCGCATGATCTGGTGTCTGCGCGTGTTGCTCTATGCCGGCCTGTTCGTCGGCATTGGCGGCGCCTTCTGCCTCGCCTGGCTCTCGGCACCCGCCCGCGCCGGCGAGACATGGATCGGCGCCGCGCTGGTGCTCGCCGCGCTTGCCGCGCTCGCCTCTGGCGGCCTTCAGGGTGTGGACGCGCTGGATGCGCCGCTGACCGGCCTTGGCCGGGCGATTGTCTGGCAGACCGGCTTCGCCACCAGCTTCGGTCAGACCGTTATGGGGGCGTTGCTGGCCACCATCCTCGCCGGGTCCAGCCTGGCAATGACCGCCCGTCCGGCGCGCTTTCTGTCTCTCCTCGCCCTCGTCACGCTGGGTGTCGCGCTCGCGGTCAGCGGCCATGCCGGCGCAGCCCCGCCGCAAGGACTGACACGCCCGGCGGTGTTCCTCCATGGCGTCGGCATCGCCCTGTGGGTCGGGGCGCTTCTCCCGCTCGCGCTGCTGTTCGCACGCAGATCGCCCGAGGCGGGCGCCGCCCTGCGCCGTTTCTCGGCCGTCATTCTTTTCGCCGTGCTGCCACTGCTGGCATCGGGCCTGTTGCTGGCGGTCATCCAGCTCGGCACCCCCACCGCCCTGTGGGAGACGGACTATGGGCGTGTGCTCGCGGCGAAGCTGATCCTCGTGGCGGCGCTCCTCGCCCTCGCCGCCTATAACCGCCTGCGCCTCACCGACCCGGCACAACGGAGCGAGGCCGACGCCCGCCGCCGGCTGGTGCGAACGATCCGGCTGGAAATCGCCCTCATCCTCGCCATCTTCGCCCTCGCGGCGCTCTGGCGCTTCACGCCGCCGCCGCGCGCCCTTGCTTTGGCCGCCGCCCAGCCGGCGCAGACCCATATCCACGCGCTGAAGGCGATGGCGGACCTCACCGTGACGCCCGGCCGGGCGGGGCCGGTCAATGTCAGCCTCATGCTGATGACCGGCGAGTTCGGTCCGCTCGACGCCAGGGAGGTAACGCTGGTGCTGGCCAATCCCGCCCTCGGCATCGAGCCGATCCGCCGCAAGGCCGAACGTCGCGACGGGCTGTGGCGCATCGACGGTATGGTCATTCCCGCGGCCGGGGAATGGAACGTGCGCATCGATATCCTGATCACCGATTTCGACATGACCCGCCTCGAAGGCACGCTGCACATCCGCAGATGATCGAGGCGGCACATGTCCCGGGTCGGCCCCGCTGCCATGACCTGCAGCGGCGCGGCCGCGGACCGGCTTCGAGGCCCCGTCAGTGCACCTTCACAGGCGCCGGCGCGACCTTGGGGTGCCCCTTCAGGGCGGCATCGTCCATCAACTCGTACCACATGGCGTTGAGCACGGCGAAGGCAGCCGCGAGCGGCAGGCCCAGCATCCAGGCGAAGTACCACATGCGATATCTCCTTCTCTCAATAGGCGTGGCCGGTGTCTTTCGCGATCGCCTGCACGTCCACCTTGCCCCAGAGCACTTTGTAGACCCAGCTCGTATAGGCGAGGATGATCGGCACGAAGATCAAGGCGCAGACCAGCATGATGAACAAGGTGAGATGGCTCGATGAGGCATCCCATACGGTGAGGCTGGAGCGCGGGTCGATCGAGGACGGCAGGATGAAGGGGAACATGGAAAGCCCCACGGTCGCGATGATGCCGAAGATCGACACCGAGCTCATCAGCCAGGCGAAGCCGCCCTTGTTGGCGCGCAGCAGGATGAAGCTCCCCAGCGCGCCGAGGAGGCCCATCGCCGGGGCGATCCACATCCAGGGATGCGCGGCGTAATTGGCGAACCAGGCGCCCGGCGCCTGCGCTACCGTCTTGGCGAGCGGGTTCGACGGGCCGGTGGTGACGATGGCGCTGGTGAACTCATAGCCGGCAATGCCGAACCAGAGCCACACACCACCCAGCACGAACAAAGCGAGGGTGGCGAGCGCCGCCAGCGAGCCCAGCGTACGGGCGCGGGCGGCAATGACACCGCTCGTCTTCAGCTCGATCCAGCCGGCGCCGTGCATCACCAGCATGGCGACCGACAGCAGGCCGGCGAGCAGGCCATAGGGGTTCAGCAGTTCGAACAGCGTGGTGCCGTCGTAGAAGATCCGCAGGTCGCCATCGAGGTGGAAGGGCACGCCCTGCAGCACATTGCCGACCGCGACGCCCATCACCAGCGCTGGCACCAGCCCGCCGACGAACAACGCCCAGTCCCAGCCCGAGCGCCAGGCCGTGCTCTCGCGCTTCGAGCGGTACTTGAAGCCGACCGGCCGCAGGATGAGCGCGAACAGGATGGCGAACATGGCGAGGTAGAAGCCGGAGAAGGACACCGCATAGAGCGGCGGCCAAGCGGCGAAGATGGCGCCGCCGCCGAGGATCAGCCACACCTGATTGCCTTCCCAGGTCGGGCCGATAGCGTTGATGACGGTGCGCCGTTCGAGATCGGTGCGGGCGACGAAGGGCAGCAGCGTGGCCGTGCCGAGGTCGAAGCCGTCCATGATGGCGAAGCCGATCAGCAGCACGCCGAGCAGCAACCACCAGATGACGCGCAGGACGTCATAGTCGATGAGGGTGTGGAGAATCATGGCCTCACTCCGCGGCGACGAGATGGGCGGGAACGAGGGCGGCTTCCGGCGCATCGTCCGGCTCCGGCCCCTTGCGAATGGCACGGATCATCAGCGCCATCTCGATGATGATGAGCACGGTGTAGATCGCGGCAAAGCCGAGGATGGTCGTCAGCACCGTGGCCGCGCCGAGATTCGAGACGGCGGCGGCGGTGGGCAGCACGCCCTCGATGATCCAGGGCTGGCGGCCGACCTCGGCCACCACCCAGCCCAGCTCCGCCGCGACCCACGGCAGGGGAATCGCGAGCACGGCGAGCCAAAGCAGCGGGCGGTAGCGCTCGAGGCTGCGCCGCGCCGAGAGCAGGAAGAAGGTGCCGGTCAGCAGGATGAAGAAGAAGCCGAGCCCAACCATGATGCGGAACGACCAGAACAGCGTCGGCACGCTCGGCACCGTGTCCCAGGCCGCAGCGGTGATCTGCTGGGGCGTCGCGGTGCGGGGGTCGTCGACATGGCGCTTCAGCAGCAGCGCGTAGCCGAGATCGGCGCCGTGATCCTCGAACGCCTTCTGCACCGCCGGGTCCACAGTGCCGCCGGGAGGCGTCGCGCGGATCTTCTGCAGGGCGTCGAAGGCGACAAGGCCGCTATTGATCCGATCCTGCGCCTGCCCGACCAGCTCGTCGATGCCAGGCACGGTGGTGTCCAGCGAGCGGGTGGCGATCAGGCCCATCATCCACGGAATGCGCACCGCGTAATGGGTCTCGCGGTCCTCATTGCTCGGCAGGCCGAACAGGGTGAAGGCGGCCGGCGCCGGCTCGGTCTCCCACATCGCCTCGATGGCGGCGAGCTTCATCTTCTGGTGCTCGGTGGTGAGATAGCCGCTCTCGTCGCCCAGCACGACGACGGAGAGCGAAGCGGCGAGGCCGAAGGAAGCCGCAACCGTCATGGAGCGCTTGGCGAGTTCGACATGCCGGCCCTTCAGCACATACCAGGCGGAGACGCCGAGCACGAAGAGCGAGGCGGTGACATAGCCGGCGGAGACGGTGTGGACGAATTTGGCCTGCGCCACCGGGTTCATCAGAACGGCGTAGAAGTCGGTGACCTCCATGCGCATGGTCTGCGGGTTAAACGCGGAGCCCGCCGGGTTCTGCATCCAGCCATTGGCGATCAGGATCCACAGCGCCGAGAGGTTCGAGCCGATGGCGACGCACCAGGTGGCGGTGAGGTGGCCGAGCTTCGAGAGCTTGTCCCATCCGAAGAAGAAAAGGCCGACAAACGTCGCCTCAAGGAAGAAGGCCATCAGCCCTTCAATGGCCAGCGGTGCGCCGAAGATGTCGCCGACGTAATGGCTGTAATAGCTCCAGTTCATGCCGAACTGGAATTCCATGACGATGCCGGTGGAGACGCCGAGCACGAAGTTGATGCCGAACAGCGTGCCCCAGAACTTGGTCATCTGCCGCCAGATGGGGCGGCCGGTCATCACATAGACGGTCTCCATGATGCCGAGCAGCATGGACAGGCCGAGGGTGAGGGGGACGAAAAGGAAGTGATAGAGCGCGGTCATCGCGAATTGCAGGCGCGACAGGTCGACGACGTTGAGTTCCATCTTGGCGGCTCCGTTGGCCGGGTCTCTCGATAACGGCGCGCCGCACGGCGTACGGCGCAAGGCACGACAGGCCGCGCGGCCGGAAGGCTGCGGGCGCGTGTTCGGATAGCGATGATGACGACGCGCTCGGTCCCTGAAGAGCGCGGCAGACGTTATGGAATGAGCGCCAATCGCAGGATGGCGCGCTTCCGGTCAGAACGGCGTGAAAGTGGTATCCATGGTCGCGACGATGTCCCGCAGCGGTTGCTGATGCCCGGTAACATTTACGGCCCGAGCCGATCGGGGCCTATCCGCAGGAGCCCTTAGACATTCCGTCCATGACGGACAAAGCGCTCGGGAGATGGCCAGCAGGCCGGTCCAACACGGGGGATGCTCACGTCCAGAAGCTCAGCTGGCTTCGGCAGCCATCACACCCGCCGTGGCGCAAGGCGCCAAGCAGACCGTCTCGCTGACGGAGATCAGCTCCCTAACCCTGGCCACGGGCGTCCAGGCTGAGCCCGCGCTCGCGGACCCAGCCGCTCGCAAGGGCCCCATCGAGTGTCGGCGAGATTTACCAAGCCGGTCGGTTGCCGGTTCGGTTGACGCCATGAGCGCCGGGCGCGCTCAGTTGCGATGCTGAACATCCAGCGCGCCGGGCAAGATGAGCGTTCCGGTATTTCCCTTGAGCATGGCCATGGCGTCTTCGAGCCGGCCGATGGCCGCCGGATGGCCGGTCAGGGCCGCGAAGTGCGTCGCCGCCTCGATCTTCGGGCGCATGGAGCCGGCAGCAAACGCGCCTGCCGGCAGCGAGGCTGCACCGGCGCGCGCGATGGGCCGCGCCTGCGGTGTGCCAAAATCGACATAGACTGCATCGACATCGGTCAGCAGCAGCAGCATGTCAGCCCCGATCTGACGGGCCAGCAAGGCGCTGGCGCGATCCTTGTCGATGACGGCCTCGACACCCGCGAGGCTGCCATCGGCGCGCGCGACCACGGGGATGCCGCCGCCGCCGGCGCAGATGACGGTGACATCGCTTTCCAGCAACATCGCGATGACCTTGATCTCAAGAATTTCCAGCGGCTCGGGAGAGGCGACGACGCGCCGCCACGTGGCGTTTTCAGGCTTGAACGTCCAGCCCCGCTCCGCTTTCAGGCGCTGCATGGCGGCGCCGTCATAGAGCGGGCCGATGGGCTTGCTGGGCGCATGGAAGGCCGGATCGGCGGGGTCGACGCGGGTCTGCGTGAGCAGGGTGGCGAGCCGCGCGCCGCTGCCGAGCCGGTTGCCCAGCTCTTGCTCGATCAGGTAGCCGATCATCCCCTCGCTTTCCGCGCCGAGAATGTCGAGCGGATAGGCCCCGTCCGCCGGGCCGGCGGCCGCCTGAAGCGCGATCAGCCCCACCTGCGGGCCATTGCCATGGGTAATCACGATCCGGTGGCCCGCCGCGATCAATGCCGCGAGGGAGAGGGCGGCGCGCCCCACATTGGCCCGCTGGGCGGCGGCGGTCATCGGCTCACCCCGCTTGAGCAGTGCATTTCCGCCAAGTGCCACGACCAATCGCACCGCTCAGCCTCCGATGGTGGCGATGAGGATCGCCTTGATGGAGTGCATCCGGTTCTCAGCCTGGTCGAAGACAATGGAGGCCGGGGACTCGAACACCTCCTCGGTGACTTCCATGCAGTCGATGCCGAACCGCTTCTGGATATCGGCACCGGCGCTGGTCTCCGCGTTGTGGAAAGACGGCAGGCAATGCATGAACTTGACGTAGGGATTGCCGCTAGCTGCCATCACCTCGCGGGTGACGCGGTAGGGCGCGAGCAACTCGATGCGCTTGCCCCATTCCGCCTCATCTTCCCCCATGGACAACCAGACATCGGTGTAAAGAAAATCGGCGCCCTTGACCGCCTCGACCACGCTCTCGGTCACCGTCAGTTTGGCGCCCGTATCCCGGGACAGCGCCTCCACATGGGCGATGAAGCCCGCTTCGGGCCACCGGCTGCGCGGCGCGGCGATGCGCATGTCCATACCGACTTTGGCGGCGCCGATGGCCAGCGACATCGCCACATTGTCCCGACCATCGCCCATGAAGGCCAGCACCATGTCGGACAGATGCTTATGCGTGAATTCGCGCATGGTCATGAAGTCGGCCAGCACCTGTGTCGGGTGCGACTGATTGGTGAGGCCGTTATAGACAGGTACTCCGGCGTATTTCGCCAAAGCCTCGACGATCGACTGGTCGAAGCCGCGATACTCGATGGCGTCGTACATGCGGCCGAGCACGCGCGCGGTGTCCTTGATCGTCTCCGTGCGGCCGATGTGACTGCCGCTCGGTCCGATGAACGTGACATGCGCCCCTTGATCATAGGCCGCAACCTCGAAGCCGCTGCGCGTGCGGGTCGAGTCCTTTTCAAAGATGAGGGCGATGTTTCGCCGCTCCAGCCTTCGCTGCTCGGTCCCCGCTGCCTTGGCCGCCTTGAGTTGGCTGGCCAATTGTAGGAGGAAGCGGATCTCACCGGGGTTGAAGTCGTCAAGCGTCAGGACGCTGCGGGCGTGTAGATTGACGGGCATGGATCGACCTTCTCTCTAGAGAGCATCGCGGCTGATCGGGCAGGACATGCAATGGCTTCCGCCCCTGCCACGGCCCAGCTCCGAGCTTTCGATGGTGATCACTTCGACGCCCGCATGCCGAAGCAAGGTATTGGTGTACACGTTGCGGTCGTAGCCGATGACCAAGCCAGGCTCGATGGCGAGCAGGTTGTTGCCGTCGTCCCATTGCTCGCGCTCGGCTTCGTAACCATCGCCGCCAGTCGCAATGACCCGCAGTTCATCGAGCCCCAGGGCCTGCTTCACGACATCGATGAAGGGCCCGGTTTCCTCCACGATGTCCAGGACACCGGCTTTATCGCCGGGTCGCAGGGAAAACGTCCGGATACGGTCGACGATTGGCGGATAGACCGTCACCAAATTGCGATCACAGAAGGTGAAGATGGTGTCGAGATGCATGAACGAGCGGTCGCGCGGCATCAGCGCGGCAAGTACGCGCGTTGCCGTGCCGGCGGCGAACAGCCGAGAGGCCAGCATGGAGACCGCCTGCGGTGTGGTGCGCTCACCCATACCGATCAGCACGAGGCCCTCGGCAAGCGGCATCACGTCGCCACCCTCCAGCGTCGCGATGCCGGGGGCGGCGTCGGCGCCATCCCACCATGTTTCAAAGGTTGCATCCGCGAAGCGCGGGTGAAACGTGTAGATCGCCGCCAGGTTAAGTGCCTCCGGGCGGCGCGCCGGCCAATACATCGCGTTGATGGTGACGCCCCCGTAGATCCAGCAGGAGCTGTCGCGGGTGAACAACTGATTGGGCAAAGGCGGCAGCACGAAATCCTGCGGCGCCATGGTCCGCCCGGCGAGGCCGGCCGGTTTAAACGCCAGTTCGGCGCGCGCCACGCCGCCGACGAGGAAGCGAGCGAGTTCCACGGCAGGCATCCCGTCCAGCCAGCCCCGCATTTCGTCGACCAGGTCCGTGCCAACCGTCTCCGCGCTGACGCGGCGATCGAGCAGCCATTGGCGCGCCGCTGGAATGGCAACGATATCCGCCAGCAACTGGCCCTGATCCATCACGCCAACCCCGCGCTCGCGCAGCGCGTCGACGAAGACATCGTGCTCCTGTCGGGCCTTCTTCACCCAAAGGACATCGTCGAACAGCAGGGCCTTGCAGTTGTCGGGCGTCAGTCGTTGCAGGCTGAGGTCGGGGCGGTGGACGAGGACTTCCCGCAGCTTGCCGACCTCGGAATAGGCGCCGATCTGGGTCGTGGCGATCGCGTTCATAGGGGGCTGATGCTTCCGTTCCAGATGAGACAGGCGGCGGTGATCGCGGCAATGGCGATCCCGACAGCGATGGCGATCTCGATGGGGGTGAAGATCTTTTGGGCGTTCTCGCGCCGGGTCCAGACATAGATGCCGATGCCCGGCGCATAGAGCATGGCGACCATCAGCAGATAGGTCGGCCCTGCGGCATAGACGAGCCAGATGCCATAGACCGTGGCAATGGCGCCCCCGATCATGTCTCGGACACGGCGCTCGCCGGGCTTGTAGGCTTCGCCCGAGATGGCCAGTTTCAGCGCATAGGCGCCCGAGAAGGTGTAGGGGATCAGAATGGCTGTCGAGGCAATGTTGAGCAGCGAAAGATAGGTGCTGTTCGCGAGCAGCGTCAGGATCAGGAAGAGCTGGACTAGGCCATTGGTGATCCACAATGACGTAGCCGGTGCTCCAGCCTTGTTTTCCCAACCAAAGAAACGCGGCATCGTCCCATCGCGCGAGGCCGCATAGGGCACTTCCGCCGCAAGCAGCGTCCAGGCCAGAAAGGCACCGAGGACGGAAACCACGAGGGCGACATTAATCAGCACCGCTCCCCAGGGGCCGACGACATGCTCGAGCACGCCCGCCATTGAGGGGTTCTTCAGGACGGCGAGTTCCGGCCGACTGATGATGCCCAGAGAAAGCAGAGACACGAGTGCGTAAATCAACAGGGTGGTGACGAAACCGGCAAACGTGGCGACGCCAATGTCCTTGCGCCGGCGCGCGCGGCCGGAGACGACGCTCGCCCCTTCAATGCCGATGAAGACCCAGAGGGTAATCAGCATAGTGCTCTTGACCTGATCCAGGATCGTTCCGGGACCGGGCGTTGCGAGGCCGATGAAGTCCAGCGTGAACACGTCCAGCCGGAAGGCGACGATCGCCAGGGCGATGAACACGACGATGGGCGCGATCTTGGCAACCGTGGTGATGACATTCGCGAAGGCGGCTTGTTTCACGCCCGAGAGGATCAGGCTGTGGATCAGCCAGAGGACGGCCGAAGCTCCGGTGACTGCCTGCCAGGTATTGCCGTTGCCGAACGGCGGGAAGAAGTAGGACAGGGCGCTGAACAGCACCACCGCATAGGAGACGTTGCCGATCCATGCGGAGAGCCAGTAGCCCCAGGCGCTGTTGAACCCGACAAAGGGTCCGAACCCCGCCTTGGCGTAGGCATATGGCCCCGAATTCAGCTCCGGCTTCCGGATGGAAAGGCCCTGGTAGACGAAGGCCAGAGCCAGAATGCCGATGCCGCTGATCGTCCAGCCGATGATGATGGCGAGCGGGCCGGCGCCGGCCGCGAGGTTCTGCGGGAGATTGAAGACGCCGGACCCGATCATCGACCCGATGACGACGGCTGTAAGAGCTCCAAGCCCCAGCACGCCCGCCGGCACGCTTGCGGGCGTGCCGGCTGCTTTGGGCCTCGTTTCGACGCGCTCAAGAGACGACAGTGTCATGGTGCGTGTCCCAAAGACCGGCTCCTGCGCCCGAAAAGGGCGCCTTCCTGATGCTGGCGCGACGTGTGGAGGCTCCCGAGGCGAGCCGCCCGCGCGGGCCATCGCTCAAAAGCTGAGTTCAGCAGCTCCGTGGCAGGCGCTCGACGCCCCTCATTTCTGGCAGGAACCTATCGCCAGCTTGAGAAGAACAGCAGGGCCGGAAACTACTCAGGCCCAGCTCTCGCAGCTATGAAACGACGCATCGACCGCTCTCTAAAACACCTTCGGAACAACCGGCATCGTAATCTGATCGGTAAAACGTCTGCCTCCCACGAGGACTGCGTAGATTCCGATGCTAGCCTATCGGCATGGCAGGCCTTCTATTTGACCGTTCAGCACAGCGATGAGGTCATAGTGGGTCAGACTGCGGCAACCGACGCCCCGATGCCCCCGACTTCTCTACTGCTGCAAGGCGGTCGGTGGTTCTGGGCACGCAAATGGGCGATCGCCGGTATTCTCGTCCTCGGCATCGCGGCCGGCCTGGGCGTGCTGCGTTGGCTTGTCGGCCCTGAGGTTGCGGTCTACCCAGTGCTTCGCTCGGATCTGGTGAAGACCGTCGTTGCCAGCGGGCATGTGGAGACGCCGTTTCGCGTCGAAATCGCCAGCCAGATTACGGCGACAGTTGCCGAAGTTCTCGTCGAGGAGGGCCAGTCGGTCACCGCCGGCCAGCCTCTTGTCGCCTTGGACCAGCGGGAACTTCAGGCCGCCGTCGTGCAGGCGCACGCGACATCGGCACAAGCCGACGCCCAGCTCCGCCAGATGCGCGAACTGACACTGCCGGCGGCCGAGGAGAGCCTCAAGCAAGCCAAGGCAACACTTCTGAATGCCGAGGCTGCCTTCCAGCGTGCCGAGGAACTCGCGACCTCCGGCTATGGCACGCGCGCCGTTCTCGATGCCGCGACCAAGGATATCGACATCGCCAAGACGCAGGTTCGGACGGCCGAATTGCAGGTTTTCACCTCAACGGCCGGCGGCGCGGATTTCGTTATGGCCGAAACCCAGCTCGAACAGGCGCAGGCCAGCCTCAATGAGGCTAAAGCCCGGCTGGGATATGCCACCATCACCTCGCCGCGAGACGGCATTCTGATCACGCGCAGCGTCGAGCGCGGCACGGTCGTCGTACCCGGTCAGGCCCTTCTCGTCCTCGCACCGACCGGCGCGGTCCAGCTCGTGCTGGAAATCGACGAGAAGAATATCGGTCTGCTCAGCCTCGGGCAGGCAGCGCTCGCATCGGCCGACGCGTATGCCGACCAACGTTTTCCGGCGATCCTGTCCTACATCAATCCCTCGGTCGACATCAGCCGCGCCTCGATCGAGGTCAAGCTGACGACGACCAAGCCTCCGGCCTATCTGCGCCAGGACATGACGGTTTCGGTCGATATCGAAGTCGCACGCCGCGACGGGGTGATGGTCGTGCCCGCGCGCACCGTTCACGATTCCCTCACGGCCGCGCCCTGGGTTCTCGTCGTCCGGAATGGACGCGCGCAGGCGCAGCCCGTCCATATCGGCCTGCGCGCTGCGGACTCAATTGAGATACTCAGTGGCGTCGCGCCTGGTGAACAGTTGGTGCCTATCGCATCGGGTATTCGTGCCGGGCAGCGCCTGCGGCCGGTGGCCTCATGAGGAACTGGGCGCCGATCGAATGGACGATCGCGCTGCGCTTCCTCACCGAGGGGATCATGCAGACCGTATTCATCCTCACGGGAATTGCGATGGGCGTCGGCGTCATCGTCTTCATGTCGGCGATGCTGGCGGGATTGCAGGCCAACTTCATCAAGCGGGTGCTGACCTCGCAGGCCCATATCCAGATCATTCCACCCGATGAGATCGCGCGGCCGTTGCGGTCGGGGACCGACATCGTGGAGGGCGCCATCGTGCAGAGGCCTTCCCAGCGAATCCTGTCGATCGATCAGTGGCAGACCATCAGAACCGCCATGAAGGCACGGCCCGACGTCGTCACGGTATCGCCGACGGCGACGGGCTCGGCGCTCGCCATTCGCGGCGACGCTTCCCGCAGCATCACCTTAACCGGCATGGAGCCGGAGCTCTATTTCCAGATCGTTCGGGTGCCCGACTACATCGTCGCGGGAACGTCGAAGCTGGAAAGCGACGACATACTGATCGGCACCGAGCTTGCCAAGGATCTCGGCGCCACCATTGGCGACAAGCTCAATTTGAGCGTCTCGTCGGGCGCCACACGTGTCCTCACCATCACCGGCATTTTCGACCTCGGCAACAAGAGCGCCAATGAGCGCAATACCTTCGTCGCGCTGCGGACGGCGCAAAGCCTGCTCGACCTGATCGGTGGCGTGACGACCCTCGATGTCACGGTCACCGACATCTACGCTGCCGAGTCGATCGCGCAGGACATCTCGGCCGCGCTTCCCATCCAGGCCGACAGCTGGATCAAGACCAACGCCCAGTTCTTCACGGCGGTCAGTGCACAGCAATCGTCCAACACGCTGATCCGCTCCTTCGTGGGGCTCTCGGTTGCCTTCGGTATCGCAGCCGTGCTGGTCGTCTCGGTGATCCAGCGCTCGAAGGACATCGGCATCCTCCGGGCGATGGGCGCGCGGCGCGGCCAGGTGCTGGGCGTGTTTCTGATCCAGGGTGGCGTGCTCGGCCTCATCGGCTCCCTGATCGGTTCGAGCCTTGGTGCCGGTGCCCTTGGCCTGTGGCACGGGGCTGCACGGCAGGCCGACGGCACGGAACTCTTCCCGCTGATGCTGGAGCCGAGCCTGTTCGTCATTGCCGCCGCTGTCGCAACACTGACCGGCGTGGCTGCGGGCATGGCGCCGGCGCTGAGAGCCGCGCGTCTCGATCCGGTGGAGGCGATCCGTGGTTGATGTCCTGGCGCTCGCGCAGATCCGCAAGTCCTACAATGTCGGTACGCCGGTCGAGACCGAGGTGCTGCACGGCATTGATCTCACGCTTGCCGCTGGCGAGTTCGTCGCGCTCATGGGGCCGTCCGGTTCGGGCAAGAGCACGCTCCTGAACATAATCGGCCTGCTGGACCGCCCGACATCGGGAACCGTCTCGATCAACGGGCAGAGCACCGCGGGCCTGTCCGATTCCGGGCTGACGGCGCTGCGCGGCCACACGATCGGCTTCGTCTTCCAGTACCACTACCTCATCTCCGCGTTCACGGCGGCGGAGAACGTGATGATGCCGATGCTGGTGGGTCATGGCCGGCGAACCGATGCGATGCAGGACGTCGCTTATGGTCTTCTCGCCGACGTCGAGTTGACGCGCTGGCGCGACAACCGCGCGACCAACATGTCCGGCGGCCAGCAGCAGAGGGTCGCGATCGCGCGAGCCCTGGCGATGAACCCCTCTCTTGTGCTGGCTGACGAGCCGACCGGCAATCTCGACAGCGTCTCCGCGGACGGTGTCTTCGACCTGATGCGGCGGATCAATAAGGAGCGTTCGACGACGTTCCTGATTGTCACGCACAATCTCGAACTCGCCCAGCGTTGCGACCGGATCCTTGATGTCATCGATGGCCGAATTTCGGGGCAGGAAGCCGGGAGGCTCTCGGCGCCGGCCTGATGGCAGTCGGATCGCGCCGTGCGGCACGCCTCAGCGGTCACTCCGCGTCGAAATCCTCACAGGTCTCGCCAAACAAAGAGAGCCCCTCCTCCAGGTAGTCGGATACAAGCGGCAGGCCCATGAGATAGGCGGCTGTGTGGGCGTTATGGGCGTATCTGGCATCCGCCTGAAGCCGGCTCCAATCGGCGATGGTGCCATCACCTCGCCCCAACCAGGCCAGCGCGACGAGCTCAATCTGCTCATCCACGTCCAGGTCGTTGATGAAACTGCGCAGTTCATGCTGAACCGGGTCGTTTCCGTCATCTTCAAGCACATCAATCATGCCGTCGTCGCTGGCGTTGGAGCCGGAATCGGGATCCGTCATGCCTTCCTTCCCGTCGAACTGCCGCGCCTTCGACAGGATGAAGCAGACCTTGCGGGTGGCGATGGCCAGATCGGGTACGTCGGTCATTGAACTCTCCACATCGTGGCGCTTCGCAAAAAAGGACATGCAGCCTGAACCACGCAGGCACCAAATGGCATGCGCTCCGCAGGCGAGGCGTCCGCCTCCTTCAGCGCTTCTCGTCGCTCTTGGCTTTGGACTTGGCGGCGAATGCGGCGTCGACCTCATCCTTGGTGATCCTTGCAGCCGGATCACCGCTTTCATTCAGGTTCTGCTCTTCGGTGCCGTCCCCCATCATGCCGGGATGGATGACGGTATCAGGGATCTTCTCGGTCTTTCCGGCGGGTTTGGTGCTCATCTGAAAATCCTTTGTGCCGGCGCGATCCGGCGTCGAAAGGATAGCGCTTGATAACTTGCACCCGGAAGGTTCGGAAAACCCTCACCTTGATCACAGCTTTGCCGGAGCGCGGCGCGGCAGTCTTGTGCCGGAAAGACCTCCCAACGATCGGCCGTGCGTCGTTTCCGCGGCTGGTTGTGTCGCACCGGCAATGGTCCCGTCCCGTCCGTATCGGACACTGGCCGACTGCGCGGCGCCAGCCGCATTCTCCAGACCAGGACCTCCGTAAGGACCTCGAAGCGGCGCACCATCAGGCGGGCCGTACGGCACCCAACAAGCGTTGATCCGCCGCTTAATATTTCGAGCTGATACGCTGAACGGGAATCCAGCGAAATGCGCTATGTGCCGTCCCTCTTGCGCGCCAGTACGGTGCGCCGGGCGACCCAGCCCAGTGACGAGCCCTGCACGATGACCGAGAACAGTACGACCGCATAGGTCGCAGCTAAGATCCACGGCTTGGCCTCTCCCTCGGGGATGGAGAGCGCCAGCGCTATGGATATGCCGCCGCGGATCCCGGCCCAGCTCAGGAAGACGACATTGCTGCGCGACATCAGCCCGGTGGCCCAAGGCAGGAGTGTCGGCAGGCCAACGGCGATGAAACGCGCGGCGATCACGATCGGAATGGCGGCCGATGCGAGGACAAGGGCGTGTGGGTCGAACCGGAGGATGAGCACTTCCAGCCCGATCAACAGAAAAAGCAGTGAATTCAGCACTTCGTCGATGAGGGTCCAGAGCCCGAAGACATAGGTCTGGGTCCGGTCGCTCATGGCGTCACGGGGCGCGCGATATCCGATCAGCAGGCCTGCGGCGACGACCGCGAGCGGCCCACTGACATGGATGCGCTGCGCGATCGCGTAGGTCGCTGTGACCAGTGCGAGCGTGATGAGCACCTCGATGGAATAGTCGTCGATCAGCCGCATGGCCCAATAGGCGAGGTACCCGGTCGCCAAACCGAGCAGCAGGCCGCCGCCGGCTTCGGCGACCAGCAGTTCGGTGATCGCCGGCAGCGAGGTCTTGTCGCCGCCCTGCCCCGTTGCGAATGTCAGCAGAATTGTGAAGATCACGATGCCGACGCCGTCGTTGAACAAGGATTCGCCCTTCATCTCGACCTCGAGACTTTCCGGCACCTTGACGCTCTTGAGCGTGCTCATGACCGCCACCGGATCGGTTGGGCTTATGAGGGCGCCGAAAACCAGCGCCCAGGGCAATGAAAGGGGTTGGCCAAGCAGCCTTGCCGCCTGCCACATCAGGAAACCGACGATGAATGTTGATGCGACGGTTGCGAAGGTCGCGAGCACGATGACCGGAAGGGCGCGGCTGGCCAGCGACTTGAGATCCACATGGAGCGCGCCGGCAAAGAGCAGGAAGGCCAGCATTCCGTCCATCACCACCGAGGTGAAGTCGATGTGCAGAAGGGCGCTCGTCAAGGGTTCGAAGAGATGCTCGCTCGGATAGAGGATGTCAATCGCCACCAGCATCAGGGACGCGGCGACGCTCATTGTCAGCAGGCCGACGCTGCGCGACATGGGCAGGAATTTATAGTTGACCCAGCCCAGAACGGCGGAGAGGGTCAGAAGGAGGGCCGAAAGCTCAAAGATTGACAGCAACGGATTTCCTTGTGCCGATGGCGTCCGGATGATGCCATATTTGGATCGTCCATCCTGTCAGCCGTGTCACCGCCCTCGTGCGAACGGTGACACGCAGGACGTCCGGCCCTTGCTTTGGCATTAGGGGAAAGACCGCGACCTTGGCGCTATCCTTAAACCTAGTGTAGCCGCTCTTTTCGACGCGTGAATGTCACTCGTCCCTTCCGCTTGCACACGGGGGCGGGTGCGGCACACGACTGTTCTGCGTGATGCCGCATATCGTGCGCTCATGTCTCCAGAGTGTGGAACCAAGTATCGCTCGTGACCTTACCGGACCATGCCGATGCCCAGGGGTCAGCGGAACCCGTCGATGTCCGAGAGTGGCTCGCGCCGATTCCCCTCTGCCGGGGTAACGCAGAGGGCATTCATCCTTCGCCTTGATCGGGCGGCGTGAGGACGACACCGTCATACTGCTGGCCCTGGTCTTTGCCCCGGACCAGAAATACCTCATCGGTCCCTGCAAGCCTGTATTCACCGTGGCCAACCATCGTCAGCACGCGGCCGTCTGCGAGCTGCATCCGCCGGATGCCAGCCTGCCGTTTGTTCGGTTCCACCTCGGTTCCGGCGTCCATCTCGTCTTCCACCTCGTAGAGGGTGACGATGTCGCCGCCCGGCGTTTCCGCCGACGGCATCGCAATGATCTTTTCCATGCCCGTCTCCCAGTGAAACGCCTGACCGCCCGGCAATGCAGCCGGGCGGTCAGGTGAGGTGTTCACATTTGGCGTGTCGTTTGACTGCCCTATGGTTCAGACGACCTCAAGCGGCCGTGCCAGAGCGGGAGCCTGCGCGACGTTCGGCACGAAATCGAGAACCACGCGGGAGGGAACGTCGCCATGCTCCAGCCGCTCGAACACCTCGTTGATCGAGGCGAGCGGCTGAAGCTCGATATCGGCCTTCACCTTGCCCTCGGCGGCAAAGGACAGGCATTCGGCCATGTCCTCGCGCGTGCCCACGAACGAGCCCCGCACGGTGATGCAATTGGCTACCACATCGAAGAGCGGGAGCGGAAAGTCGCCCGGCGGGAGGCCGACGAGAACGCAGGTGCCCCGCTTGCGGGTCATCCCGACGCCCTGGTTGAAGGCGCTCAGCGAAGGAGCGGTAATGAGCACGCCATGGGCGCCGCCATCGGTCCCCTGCTTCACCGCAGCCGCCGGATCGCCGTGCCGTGCATTGACGACGAGATCGGCGCCGAGCCGCGTGGCATGGGCAAGCTTGCCATCGTCGATATCGACCGCGCAGACGTGCAGCCCCATGGCCTTGGCATACTGCACGGCCAGATGGCCGAGGCCGCCCGCGCCGGAGATGGCGATCCACTCGCCCGGCCTGGCGCGGGTTTCCTTGATCCCCTTGTAGGTGGTGATGCCGGCGCAGATGATCGGGGCCGCTTCACGCGGGCCGAGCCCGGCGGGGATATGCGCCACATAGTTCGGATCGGCGAGGACATATTCGGCGAAGCCGCCGTTCTTCGTATAGCCGCCGAACTCAGCTTCGCCGCACACCGTCTCCCAGGCCGCGAGGCAATGCTCGCAATGGCCGCAGGCCGAATAGAGCCAGGGCACGCCGACCCGGTCGCCTTCCCGCACGATCTTCACGCCGGCACCAACCGCCACCACGCATCCAATCGCTTCGTGGCCGGGAATGAACGGCAGGCTGGGCTTCAGCGGCCAGTCGCCGTTGCGGGCGTGAAGGTCAGTGTGGCACACGCCGCAAGCTTCGGTCTTGACCAGGATCTGGCCAGGACCGACCGTCGGCACGTCCCATTCCTGAAGTTCGAGCGGCTTGCCGAAAGCCGTGACGACGGCGGCCTGCATCTTCTGGCGAGACATGATGGGCTCCTTTCGGGAGAAACGATGTCAGCGGGACGTTGCGCGTGGATCAGGCGGCGGCGGCGCCGAGCCCCCGGACGGCCTCGATCATCTGCACCAGCACGGCCTGTGCATCGCCGTAGACCATGTTGCAGTTGTCGCCGTAGAACAGCGCGTTCCGGATACCGGCATAGCCCTTGCCTTCGCCGCGCTTGACCACGAAGGCCTGTTTCGCCTTGTCGACGTTGAGGATCGGCATGCCGAAGATCGGCGACGACTTGTCAGTCCGCGCCGCCGGATTCACCACGTCGTTGGCACCGATCACCAGCGCGACGTCGGCAGCGGCGAAGTCGTCATTGATGTCTTCCAACTGGAAAATCATGTCATAGGGTACGCCGGCTTCCGCCAGCAGCACGTCCATCTGGCCGGGCATGCGGCCGGCGACCGGGTGGATCGCGAACCGGACGCTGACGCCGGCCGCCTGTAGCAGCTTGACGAATTCATAGAGCTTCTGCTGCCCCTGCGCGGCCGCCAGCCCATAGCCCGGCACGATGATGACCTTGGCCGCATAGCGCATGGCAATGCCGGCATCGGAGGCTGCGACGGGACGCAGGCTGCCCTTGATCGTCCCGGCCGCGTGCTTTGCCCCCTCGCCGAAATTAGTGAAGACCACGTTGGCCACCGAGCGGTTCATCGCCTTGGCCATCAGCAGCGTCAGCAACAGGCCGGCCGCGCCCACCACCATGCCGGCGATCATCAAGGCCGGATTCTGCAGAACGAACCCGCCAAGTCCGACCGCAAGCCCGGTCAGTGCATTGTAGATCGAGATCACAACCGGCATGTCGGCACCACCGATAGGCAATGTCATCAGCACGCCGAACAGCAGGGCACAGCCGAAGAAGATATAGATCCAGCTCGACGTCGGAAGCAGCAGCGGCGCGCCCGAAAGCGTTGCGAACAGGATGGCGCCGCCCACCGCCAGCGTGACCAGCATGACCGCGGCATTTGCGATCTGCTGGCCCTTGACCCGCAGGGGTTTGCTGAGAACCCCGCTCAATTTCGCCCAGGCGATTAGTGAGCCGGACATGGAGACCGCGCCGATCAGCGCGCCGAGTAGGGCGACGCCTAATGTGGTGGCACTGGTCTGCATGCCGAACAGTTCGACGGCGGCGACGGCGGCGGCCGCCCCGCCGCCCATGCCATTGTAGAGCGCCACCATCTCCGGCATGGCGGTCATGGCGACCTTCCGGCCGCTCCACCAGGCGAGCCCACCGCCGAGCGCCAGAGCGATCAGTGCCAGCGCGACATTCGTCATCAGATGCGGCCGGGCGGCGTCGCTGACGCTGAACACGTACAGGAAGCTGGCCAGCACCGCCGCCACCATACCGATGCCGGCCATGGAAATGCCCGACAGCGCCGTGGCAGGCGACGACATGCGTTGCAAGCCGAACAGGAAGAGGAAGGCCGCCGCGAGGTCCGCGCTTCCTATGACGAGTTGCGGGATAAGGGTGAACATGGGCCCCTCAGCTTTTCTTGATATGATGAACCCGCGCATGGGCGGGTTTGGCTGGCGCGCCGCTGATCCTGAACATGGCGAGCATGCGGGTGGTGACGGCATAGCCACCGGCGGCATTGCCGGCGCCGAGCAGAACGGCGACAAAGCCGATCGCCTGCTCCTGCACCGTGCTGGCATTGAGGAGGGCGAACAGGCCGCCGACCACCACGATGCCGTGGACGAAATTGGAGCCGGACATCAAAGGCGTGTGCAGGATCGCCGGAACGTGGCCGATGATCACCCAGCCAGCAAAGCCGGCGAGCATGAAGATATAGAGGGCGACAAAGCCGGTCATCGTGATCGAGAAGTCCATAATGCCCTCCGGGGCTTGGCTCAGGCGGCTTTTGCGGAATTCTTTCCGGATGCGGGGGGCGGCGCCGCACCGACATGGGCGGCATCGCAGAGCTTGCCGGCGTGGGTCAGCGCGGTCTTGGCCAGCACCTCGTCGGTCCAATCAATGACGAGAATGTTGTCCTTCATCATCAGCGCGAGCAGCGCATGCTGGTTCCTGGCATAGAGTTCGCTGGCGTCGCGGCCGAGCAGCGAGGGCACGTTGAGGGGCGCCACGATGGTCACGGCGCCGACCAACTTCGTCTGGCCGGGTTCGGTGTCCTCGCAGTTTCCGCCGCCCTCGGCCGAAAGGTCGACAATGACCGCGCCGGCCTTCATGCCCGCCACCTGCGCCTTGCTGATGAGCTTGGGCGAAGGTTTGCCGGGAATGGCGGCGGTGGTGATGATCAGGTCGGCGGACTGAATGTGCCGGGTGAGCGCGGCATCGACCGTGCTCTTTTCCGCCGCCGAGAGCGCACGGGCATAGCCGCCCGCGCCGGTGGCATCGATGCCGGTATCGAGGAAGGTGCCGCCAAGTGAGAGCGCCTGCTCGCGCGTCTCTGGCCGCACGTCATAGCCTTCGACGACCGCGCCGAGGCGGTGAGCGGTGGCCATTGCCTCCAGGCCCGCCACACCTAACCCCATGACCAGCACCTTGGCCGGCCCGATGACACCGGCTGCCGAGGTGATCTTGGGCAGCACGCTTGTCATGTGGGTCATGCCGAGCGCCACCGCATAATAGCCGGCCAGCGCCGACTGGCTGGACAGGGCATCCATGGCCTGCGCTCGCGAAATGCGCGGGATGCGTTCCATGGCGAAGCAGGTGATCTTCCTTGCCAGCAAGTGCTTCACCAATTCCGGCTCCTGTGCGGCGTAGACGAAACAGGCCAGCACGGCACCGGGCTTCATCGCGTCGATGACCTCCAGCGCCGGTGGCTGTACTGCCAGAACGACGTCTGCATCGGCGACCATCGCCGCCCGGTCGGCGAGGATCGCGACGTCGTTGAAGTACGCATCGGCGAGATGGATTGGAGCGCCGGCGCCGGCCTGCATATGAAGCTTCGCGCCCAGCCTGATCAACTTGGGCACGACCGAGGGCGTCAGCGCGACGCGGCGCTCATGCGGCCGGGTTTCCCGGAGAACGGCAATGTTGACATACATCATGACGGCCTTGGTCATTGCCTTGCGAGGGAATGCCGGCGGCATGCACCGCTGGCGGAGCGTTCGTCAGGCCTAAGCTGGTGCCTTCATGGCCGGGACGTAGCGCACCAGCTTCTTGTTCACGAATTGCTGGATGCCCATGTCGCCGAGCTCGCGGCCATAGCCGGAGTTCTTGATGCCACCGAACGGGAGTTCGGCATCCGACCAGTCGATATTGTTGATGAACATCATGCCAGTCTCGACCCGGCTCGCGACGCGCTTGCCGCGCGCGATATCCTTGCACCAGACCGAACCACCAAGGCCGAAGTCGGAATCATTGGCGAGCGCGACCGCCTCATCCTCGTTCTTGACGCGAAACATCAGCGCCACGGGGCCGAAGAACTCGTCCCGGAAGGCCGGGTTACCGGGCTTGATATCGGTGAGGATGGTCGGCTCCATGTAAGAGCCGGCCCGGTCTATGCGCTTGCCACCCAATGCCAGCTTCGCGCCCTTGTCGACGGCGACTTTCACCTGTTTCAGCAACTGCAGCAGGGCTGCCTCGCTCGACATGGGACCAAGCGTGGTCGCCTCGTCCATGGGATCGCCGGGCTGGAGGGCTTCGAGCGCTGTCTTGAACCGAGCGAGGAAGGTGTCGGCGAGGGACTCCACCACGATGAACCGCTTGGCCGCGCAGCAGGTCTGCCCGGTATTGTACATCCGTCCCCAAACCGCCCACGGGATCGTGTGGTCGAGATCGGCATCCTCCAGCACGATGAAGGCGTCGCTCCCGCCCAGTTCCATCGAGGAAATCTTGAGGTTACGCCCGGCACGCTCCGCAATGCTCGCTCCCGCTGCGACGCTACCCGTCAGGCAGACGCCCTTGATGCGAGGATCATCGACCACCCTGTTGGCCTGCTCGTGCGATATGAAGAGGTTGGTATAGAGACCGACCGGGGCGCCCGCCTCAATCAGCAGCTTCTCGAAGGCGATTGCGCATTGCGGCACGATGCCGGCATGCTTAACCACGAGGACATTGCCCGCCATAAGGTGCGGTCCGGCGATGCGGGCGAGCTGGTAATAGGGAAAGTTCCACGGCTCGACACCGAAGATCACCCCGAGCGGGCTGCTTTCCATATGGGCTTCGCCGGCCGTCGGATGGAGTTCCACCGGCGCGAGGAAGCGTTCGGCGTTCTTGGCGTAGTAGGCCATGATCCGCGAGCTGAACTCGACTTCCCCGCGGGCCTCGCCGATCCGCTTGCCCATCTCCAGTGTCATGGTACGCGCCAGCGGTTCGACCTTGGCGTGCAGCAGTCCCGCCGCCTTACCGATGATCGCCGCACGCTCGGCATAGCTCTTGTTCCGCCAGCTCTCGAAGCAAGTCGCTGCGGTCGTGATTGCGGCATCAAGCTGCTTGTCGGTCATCTGACTAAAGGAATCGACCGCAATCCCGTTGAAGGGATTGGTGCTTTGATAGGTCATGGCGTGTCCTTTGACGTGTCGTCGTACAAGCCAGACGAGCGGCGCACGCTCACAAACATTGAGTTGTTGGTGCGCATTCTCATCCAATCATGGCCGCACACTGCACCGGGCCGGCAATGCTCGGCAGGATCGGAAACTACTCAGTTGCGGAGATGGGGAGAGTCGAGTGAGGAGCCCGCATCGATGCCGCCGAAGGGTTCAAGACGTCGGGCTGGCAGACAATGCGCGCTGGATGGCACGCGCAAGCTCGTGTTCGAGAAACGGCTTGCGCAGCACGATGGCCCCCGACATCCGCTCCTCAACCCCGATAACGTCGCCGCTGACGAAGAGATGGGGCACGAACCCGACCCGCAATATCTCCTGCACGGCTGCAACGCCGCTGCCCTCGCGCAGCGATGCATCGACAATCATGAGATCCGGCTTGAAACGTGCCGCAGCGGCAATGGCGCCTTTCTCCGTCGCCTCGATCGCGCAGACCCTGTGACCCATCTCCGTCAGCACATCTTCATAGAGCGTGCCTATGAAGGCATCGTCCTCTATGACAAGGACGCACAAGGCTCGCCTCGCGGCCTCATCGCCTGTCAGCATCGCCATCTCCGCCCCCGGCCTCACGCCATGCGCAGGTGGAGCGTTCAACAGCACTCCCGCAACTGTCGCGCCTCAACCAGCCTGCCAGGACAGCCTATAGAGGCGGGAACCGTCCGGTCAGGCTCGGAAACTACGCAGCTAGGCGGCAAGGTCCGCGCGACTCTTTTGGTCATGGCTACCTGCCCCATACCGTGACAAGCTGCCTTTGCTGCAACCCAGTGTGATAGTGACGATTGATTTCGATCAGAAGCTGCAGCTTGAAGCACGCTACGTTTCAGCTTCTGTCGAGCTTCACCCGTGAAAGCGACATCACTTAATGGCTGCCCATAATCCCGTTCTCGCACGCGCGCCGCCGCCCAAGGTCACGGACCGTTTTCCCGTTGTCGGTATTGGCGCCTCGGCAGGTGGTCTCGATGCCTGCGCCAAACTGCTGGATGCCATGCCTGCCGATACCGGCATGGCCTTCATCCTCGTGCAGCACCTCGATCCCACCCATGAAAGCATGATGGTGGATCTCCTGGCCCACCACACCGCGATGGTCGTGGTCCAGGCTTCGGAGGGGATGCGGCTCGCACGCGACCACCTCTACATCATCCCTCCCGGCACATATCTCTCCGTCCATGCAACAGGGACGCTGCACCTGTCGCCACCGACGGCTCCCCACGGCGCCCGTCTGCCGTTCGACTTCCTGCTCCGCTCGCTGGCAGAGCAGTATGGCGAGTTCGCCTCCTGCGTCGTCCTGTCGGGAACCGGCGCCGATGGCAGCCTCGGCCTCAGGGCCATCAAAGAACGGGGCGGTCTCGTCATCGCACAGGAACCCGAAGAAGCCGGCTATGGCGGCATGCCGACAAGTGCTGTCCTCACTGGCGTGGTCGACCTCGTGCTTCCGCTGGGGGTATTCCCGAGGCGCTGGCCAAATTCCATCGCCGGATCGGCCGCGCGCATGCAGCAGCCCTCCCCGGTGAGCAGAGCCCTCCTAAGGATTGGCTGCCCACGATCCTCGAACGGCTCCGTACAGCCACGGTTCATGACTTCCGGCTTTACAAGGAAGGCACACTCAGGCGGCGAATAGCGCGCCGTATGGCGATGGCCTCGATGGCGGCCGACGATATGGGCACGTATGCCGAGCTACTGAAAGACGATAGCAAGGAACTCCACCACCTCGCCACCGATCTGCTCATCAACGTCACTAGCTTTTTCCGCGATCCCGGCGTGTTCGATATTCTGGCGAAGACCATCATTCCCGAGCTGGTCCGCAGCCACTCCATCGATCAGCCCCTGCGCCTATGGATCGCCGGATGCAGTACGGGCGAGGAAACCTACTCGCTGGCGATGCTATTTCGGGAGGAAGTGACGGCGGCTAAACGCGAGATCAAGCTGCAGATATTCGCCTCCGATGTCGATGCCGATGCGGTGGTGATCGCCCGTGAGGGGCGTTATCCCGCCTCGATCGAAGCGGAGGTTTCAACTGAGCGGCTGACCCGCTTCTTCTCGAAGGATGATCACGGCTACCAGGTGCTGCCGGAACTGCGGGCAACGATCGTGTTCGCGGTGCAGGACGTTCTCAGCGACCCGCCGTTCTCGCGCCTCGACATGGTATCCTGCCGCAATGTGCTGATCTATCTGCGCCCCGAAGCGCAGCGGAAGGTGATCTCCTTTTTTCACTTCGCGCTGCGCGAGGGTGGCGTGCTGCTGCTGGGCAGCGCCGAGACGGTCGCCGACACCAAGGGCCGCTTCGAGGTTCTCTCCAAGCCCGCCCGCCTCTATCGGCACATTGCCCGCAGCCGCCCCGGAGAGGTCGGCTTTCTGTTCGGCGCCGCTGACGGAGCCCGGCAGCCGGCACGCGCGGCGCAAGGCCAGTCCCCGTCGAGACAGTCGGCCCTGGCCGAGGGCTGCCGCCGCCTCGTGCTGGAATTCTATGCACCGGCAGCCGTGCTGGTCAGCCGAAAGCTGGAATGGCTGTATTCGCTAGGGCCGACGGAGCGCTATCTGCGCGTGCCGCGGGGCCATCCAAATTATGACCTGCTCGCAATGGTATCCCCTCATCTGCGCATCAAGCTCAGGGCGGCGATCCAGCAAGCGCTGATCGATAAAACCCGGGTCGTCATCTCCGGTGGACGGACGAACCATGACGGCAAGCCCGCAGCATTCGGGATCGCGGTCCAGCCGGCGCCGATCAATGGTGAGGATCTGCTGCTGATCTGCTTCATTGACGAACCGGCGCCCGCCGCCAGACGGACGAAGGTCGATGCGCCACAGGGCGCCGCGCATATCGTGGAACTGGAGCAGCAACTCGAAGGCACACGAAGCGAACTGCAAGCGGCCATCCTGAGTCTGGAGAACTCGAACGAAGAGCAGAAGGCCGTCACGGAAGAGGCGCTTTCCGTCAATGAAGAGTTTCAGTCCACCAATGAAGAGTTGCTGACCTCCAAAGAGGAGCTTCAGTCGCTCAACGAGGAGCTCACGGCCCTGAATAGCCAGCTGCAGGAAACGCTGGAGCGCCAGCGCACCACCGCCAGCGACCTGCAGAATATTCTCTACAGCACGGATGTGGCGACCATCTTCCTCGATTTAGGCCTGCACATCCGGTTCTTCACGCCCGCCACCCGCGCGCTGTTCAACATCATACCCACCGACGTCGGCCGGCCGCTCGCCGACCTCAACTCGCTCGCCGCCGACAACGCCTTGCTGACCGATGCGCGTGAGGTATTGCAGACACTCGCGCCGATCGAGCGCGAAATCGAAGCGCGCGATGGCCTATGGTACATCCGCCGGATCCTGCCCTATCGGGCGCAGAATGATGCGGTCGAGGGCGTGGTCATCACCTTCGCCGACATCACCGAGCGCCGCCACACCGCCGAGGCGCTGGAGGCGGCGCGCAAGGAGGCGCAGCAGGCCAGCATCGCCAAGTCCCGTTTCCTCGCGGCGGCGAGCCATGACCTGCGCCAACCCCTGCAGGCCCTGAGCCTCATGCGCGGCGTCCTGGCCAGAAAAATCCGGGATGACAAGAAGGAGGAGGCACTGGCGCTTGTCGGGCGTCTCGATGTGACGGCCGCCGCCATGGCGGGCATGCTCAACACGCTGCTCGACATCAACCAGCTTGAAGCGGGAACCGTCCGTCCCCAACCCGTGACCTTCCCGATTAACGACCTGCTGGAGCGGCTGCGGGACGAGTTCTCATACAATGCGGGGGCGCAGAAGCTGCTTCTGCATGTGGTGCCGTGCGGCCTCTCCGTCTGCAGTGATCCGCGCCTGCTTGAGCAGATGATCCGCAATCTGCTGTCCAATGCACTAAAATATACAAGGCGTGGCAAGGTGCTGCTCGGTTGCCGGCGACGGGGCGGCAGGCTCAGTGTCGAGATCCTCGACACGGGCATCGGTATACCTGAGCAGGAACTCCACGCGATTTTCGACGAGTACCATCAGCTCGACAACGGGGCGCGAGAAAGCGCGCGTGGCCTCGGTCTCGGCCTGTCAATCGTCAAGCGCCTGGCAAACCTGCTTGGGCATCCGATCCATGTGCGGTCCAAGCCGGGGCGAGGCTCGGTCTTTTCCATCAATGTGACCCTGCCTACGAGCGACGATGCCGAATCGGATGGGCGTTCATGCCAGCCCGAAGCGGCAGCACAGCATCCCGGCATCCGTCCTATGGGCTCAATCCTGGTTATTGAGGACGACAGGGATCTGCGAGAACTCCTTGAGGTGATGCTTAGGGAAGAGGGACATGTCACCTTGTCGGCACCCGACGGCGTCGCGGCTGTCGCGCTCATGACCCGTTCCGCGGCAGCGCCTGACCTAATTCTGGCAGACTATAATCTGCCACATGGCATGGACGGCCTCGTCGCAGCCACAACGATCCGGGAGCGATTTCATCGCGCGATACCCGTCGTCATCCTGACAGGAGACATCTCGACGGAGACGCTGAGACGGATCGCCGGGCAGGAGTGCGTGCAACTGAACAAACCAGTGAAGCCGACCGACGTGATGCAGGTCATCCATCGCCTGCTGGCGAGGCCTTTCCCTATGCCGGTGGCGGAAACGCGTATGGAGAGCGCACCGTCAACGGCAACACCCATCATTTTTGTGGTCGACGACGACCGCCACGTACGCGACGGTATCCGGGGATTGCTGGAAGCTGAGGGACATGTGGTCGAGGATTTCGAGACCTGTGAGGCCTTCCTCGAAGCCTATACGCCCGGCCGTGAAGGATGCCTTCTGGTCGATGCATGGCTACCGGGCATGACCGGGCTCCAACTGCTCGAGCGGCTACAGAGCGGGAACTGCGGATTGCCCGCCATCATGATTACCGGAAACAGCGACGTGCATATGGCCGTTGCGGCGATGAAGGCCGGTGCCTGCGACTTCATAGAGAAGCCGGTGGGGCGGCACGAGTTATCGGACAGTGTTCGGCGTGCTCTTGAACAGGCGCATGACACATCGAAACTCTCGGCGTGGAAAGCCAGCGCCATCGATCATCTCGCCTCGCTCACCCCGCGCCAGAGCGAGATCATGGCTCTCGTGCTCGCGGGTCACCCCAGCAAGAACATCGCCGCCGATCTGGATATCAGTCAGCGCACGGTGGAAAACCATCGCGCTGCCATCATGAAGAAGACCGGCGCGAAATCGCTGCCAGCGCTGGCACGCCTGGCTATGGCCGCCACCTCGCAGACGAACCGGGAGGCAGTGGTCTAGCGAGGCGTGCCGGTCCGTCCGGACATCGGCGCCCGGCGGGTCATTAATGCCTCGCCGGAGGGATTCCGTACTGTCCCGTTTCTTCTATCGATGGCATCCCAGATCCTGGTGATCTTCAACATCCACATCAATGGTTGGCCCCAGGCCGATCTTCCCAGACTGACCTGCCTCCGGTATCGATCTCGCTTTTATCAGAGGGTTTTGTCGCAAATCACCCTGCCGCCTATACCCGCCACCGCGGCGGATCGGCAACCAAGCGTTGGTGTCAGATTCATGCCATCCCTCGCCATTGGTGCTGATCCTGAGCTGGGCGGGAAACGTCCCCTCGGCAATCTTGCGGTAGAAGGTGGAACGGGACACACCAGTGCGGGCGAGGACGCTCTTCAAGCGGATGATGCGCTCTGGTCGGCATGGCGGTGCCGCTTCCTGTTGGATGCGCCTGAAGGCGCTGTGCAAGACAAGGCACGGAGCCGCTGACCGGCAAGAGGTTGAACAGCGCCGGTGGGGCGTGGCGAACCGGCGGCGCGCATCGGACGGGTGACAGGCCGAGGCTAGGGCTGCGGTCGATGCCGAGACTGCGGGCAAGCTCTCGGCCTAGACTGCGTCGGGTTTCAAAGCTGATGCCGAACTCCTTATTGCGACCGGGAGCAGGGCCTCGAGTTGCGGATCGCGCTCCGGCGCCGCGCCATGTCGCCCATCTGACTGCGGGTCGCCTTGTAGCCGAAAGAGTCGCCTTGCCGTATTCCAGCGCGTCGGGCGCCCGTGTCAGCTTACGCGCCGCCTCGGCGCTATATCGGCCGATGGTCAAGACCTCCTGCCGCCCGTTCACCCGGTACTGATAGCGGAACGAGACGACCCCGGTCGGGGTGACGGCCGCGTACATCCCGTCGCGGTCCGTCACCTTGGAGAGCTTGGCCCTCGGCTTCAGATTTTTCAGTTCTTTATCAGTGAGTTCGCTCATAAATCCGCATCCGGTCAGGGGCGCGCGCTGATACCAACAAGGGGGCTGTTGGTAGCGAAAGCCCGCTCCTCGACCATCCTGCGCCATACCAACATCGCTACCAACAAAGTGGTCCGGCTGGGGTGACATGCAACGATACGGGGTAGGAAGAAAAATCGTTTCTAGCCAATGTGTTGGTGCGGTTTCCAGCACGACGCGGCACGGTCTGAAACGACCTTAATTCACTCCCACTCGATCGTCCCCGGCGGCTTCGAGGTCACGTCGTAGACCACGCGGTTGACGCCCTTCACTTCGTTGACGATGCGTGTGGCGACGCGGCCGAGGAAGGCCATGTCGAAGGGGTAAAAATCCGCCGTCATGCCATCGACCGAGGTCACCGCGCGCAGGCCCACCACATAGTCATAGGTCCGGTAGTCGCCCATCACGCCCACGGTCTTCACCGGTAGGATGACGGCGAAGGCCTGCCAGATCTCCTCATAGAGACCGTGGCGGCGGATCTCTTCGAGATAGATCTCGTCGGCGAGGCGCAGAATGTCGAGCTTCTCGCGGGTGATCTCGCCCGGGCAGCGAATGGCCAGGCCCGGCCCCGGGAAGGGGTGGCGGCCGACAAACACGTCGGGCAGGCCGAGCTCACGGCCGAGCGCGCGCACCTCGTCCTTGAACAGCTCGCGCAGCGGCTCGACGAGCTGCATGTTCATGCGCGCGGGCAAGCCGCCGACATTGTGGTGGCTCTTGATCGTCACCGACGGGCCGCCGGAGAAGCTCACGCTCTCGATCACGTCGGGGTAGAGCGTGCCCTGGGCGAGGAAGCCGGCGCCACCGATCTTCTTCGCCTCGTCCTCGAACACGTCGATGAACAGCTTGCCGATGGTCTTGCGCTTCACTTCCGGGTCGGTCACGCCTTCCAGCGCGCCGAGGAACATCTCGGAGGCGTCCACATGGACGAGGGGGATGTTGTAGGCGTCGCGGAACAGGGTGACGACCTTCTCGGCCTCGCCGAGACGCAGCAGGCCGTGGTCGACGAAGACGCAGGTGAGCTGGTCGCCGATCGCCTCGTGGATCAGTACCGCTGCCACGGACGAGTCCACGCCGCCGGACAGGCCGCAGATCACCCGTCCCTCGCCCACCTGCTCGCGGATACGGCGGATCGCCTCCTCGCGGAACGCCTTCATGCTCCAATCGGCGCGGGCACCGGAGATCTTGCGCACGAAATTGCGGATGAGCGCCGCGCCGTTCGGCGTGTGCATCACTTCCGGGTGGAACATGGTGGTGTAGATGCGGCGCTCTTCATTGACCGCCACCGCGCAGGGCGCGTTCTCGGAAGTGGCGACGACCTCGAAGCCCTCGGGCAGCTTGGTCACGCGGTCGCCATGGCTCATCCATACGGGATAAGAGCCGCCGACCTCCCACACGCCCTCATAGAGCGCGCTGGGCTTCTGCACGGTCACTTCGGCGCGGCCGAATTCGGCGGCGTGGCCGCCTTCCACCGCGCCGCCGAGCTGCACGGCGCAGATCTGCTGGCCGTAGCAGATGGCGAAGATCGGCACGCCGGCGTCGAAGGCTTCCTGCGGCGCGCGCGGGCTGTTCTCGTCGAGCACCGAGGCCGGGCCGCCGGAGAAGATGATGCCCTTCGGCTTCACGCGGGTGAAGGCTTCCGCCGCGCTCTGGAAGGGCACGATCTCGGAATAGACCCCCTCCTCGCGCACGCGGCGGGCGATGAGCTGGGTGACCTGCGAACCGAAGTCGATGATGAGGATCGTGTCGTGCTCGGGCGTCGTCTCGGTCTGGCTCATGTCGGTCTCTATCAGCTCGTTCGGCAATCGTGGGTTCATATCCGGCTCAGGCGTCGCGCACCATGATGCTGACGAAGAAACCGTCGGTTCCGGTGCGGCGCGGCGTCAGCAGAATGCCTTCCGGCCGCATCAGCGCCGCCCCCGCCAGAGCGAGGCCCCGCTCGCCCAGAGCGAGCACGCTCTCGGCCGGCGGGATGACGCGGAAGGCCGGATGGCGCGCGGTGAAGGCGCGGATCTGCGCGATGTTCTCTTCATCCAGCAGCGAGCAGGTGACATAGGCAAGCCGCCCGCCCGGCTTCACGAAGGGCGCGGCGGCGTCGAGGATCTCCGCCTGCTCCTTGATGCGCTCGGTGAGCGCGCCGGGCCGCATGCGCCATTTGGCGTCGGGGTTGCGGCGCCAGGTGCCGGTGCCGGTGCAGGGCGCGTCGACGAGGACGAGGTCCATGCGGCCGACAAGATCGGCCAGCACGTCGCCGCGCTCCGGTCCGCGTCCCTTGGGCGAGCGGACCTGCACATTGTGGATGCCGGCGCGCTGGATGCGCTCATGGATCGGCGCGAGGCGGCGCAGATCGTCATCATAGGCATAGAGCTGGCCGGCATTGTCCATCAGCGCGGCGAGTTCCAGCGTCTTGCCGCCACCGCCGGCGCAGAGGTCCAGCACCTGCCCGCCGCGCGGCGGGGCGGCGAGGATGGCGGCGATCTGCGAGCCTTCGTCCTGAATCTCGACGAGACCCTTGATATAGGCCGGCTCGACTGTGAGCGGGGGCGCCTTGCCGTCCGCCTCCAGCGCGATGCGCAGGGTGAGCGGCGACCACGGACCGGGCACCGGATTGAGGTGGGCGACCTGCTGCTGCGCCTTGTCGATCGCGCCCTTGAGCGAGTTGACGCGCAGATCGAGCGGCGCGCGATCGGCCAGCGCCGCGCCTTCCGCGTCGCGTGCCTCGCCGAACACCGCCTCGAGCGAAGCGTCCAGCCATTCGGGGTAGTCGCCGCGCACGAAGGCCGGCGCGTCATCCAGCGTGGCCTCCGTGAGGCGCGCGCGCTCGGCCTCGGTCAGCGGCGCGGGGGCAAAGCGCGAGCCGTCGCACAGCGCGCTGATGGCCTCGACATCGAGCCCGCGACCGAGCTTCATCATGCCGAGGATGAGGCCGCGCGGCGTCTCCTCGCCCAGCGTCTCGCCCATCAGATAGGCGCTGGAGGCGCGGCGGCGCAGCGCGTCATAGACGAGGGAGGACAACGCGGCGCGGTCGCCAGAGCCGGCGAAGCGGTGGGCGCGGCCCCAGTCCTTCAGCACGTCGGCGGCCGGGCGGCGTTCGGCCAGAATGGTGCCGATCACCTCGATAGCGGCGGATAGCCGGGCAGCCGGTGTCATGTCATCTCCGTCACGGCATGGCTGGCGCGAACAGGATCGCCAGCGCGAAAAGAACCCACATCAACAGCAGCACGAGAACGCCCACCATATAGGCGGGGAAACGGATGCTCAGGGCGTTGCTGGTCACATGCACGCCGGCATGGACGATGCGAGAGAGAACGAAAATCCAGGACAGGCCCACGAACAGCCCGTCCGCCTGCCGCGTGATCAGCGCGAAGGCGACCAGCGCATAGAACAGCACCGGCACCTCGAACTGGTTGCGGAACGCGTTGCTGACCTGCCGCACCTCGACCGGCCAGCCGCTCTCGTCGAACAACACCCGAGCCCGCTTGACACGCCCCGCCCGCACCGCCCGCAGCCGGACCGTTCCGAGGCGGAACAGCACGGCGAAGGTGAGCGCGACCTGCACAAAGACCGGCAGAAGGATGGCCTGAACGCTCACGCGCGGCTCTCTCTGTCAGCGGGGCGCGAACGCTCCGTGAGGGCTCACGCCCCCGACGGGTAGTTCGGGCTCTCGCGGGTGATGATCACGTCATGCACGTGGCTCTCGCGCAGGCTGGCGCCGGAGATGCGGACGAACTTCGCCTTGGAGCGGAATTCCTCCAGCGTGCCACCGCCGACATAGCCCATGGCAGCGCGCAGGCCGCCGGCGAGCTGGTGCAGCACGCCCCCGACCGGGCCCTTATAGGGCACCTGCCCCTCGATGCCTTCCGGCACGAGCTTCAGCGTGTCCTTCACCTCGGCCTGGAAATAGCGGTCGGCGGAACCGCGCGCCATGGCGCCCACCGAGCCCATGCCGCGATACGACTTATAGGACCGGCCCTGATAGAGGTAGACCTCGCCCGGACTCTCATCCGTGCCGGCGAGCAGCGAGCCGATCATCGCGCATTCCGCGCCGGCGGCGAGCGCCTTGGCGAGATCGCCCGAGAACTTGATGCCGCCATCGGCGATCACCGGCGTGTCGTTCTTGCGGCCGACTTCCACCGCATCGAGGATGGCGGTGAGCTGCGGCACGCCGACGCCGGCGACGATACGGGTGGTGCAGATCGAGCCCGGGCCGATGCCGACCTTGACCGCATCCGCGCCCGCGTCGATCAGCGCCTGGGTGCCCTCGCCCGTGGCGACATTGCCGGCGAGGATCTGCACCTTGTTGGAGAGCTGCTTGATGCGGCTCACCTGGTCCAGCACCTTGCGCGAGTGACCATGGGCGGTGTCGACCACCACGAGATCGACGCCCGCCTCGACCAGCAGCTCGGCGCGGCGGAAGCCGTCCTCGCCCACGGTGGTGGCGGCGGCGACGCGCAGGCGGCCCTGCTCGTCCTTGCAGGCGTTCGGGTTGGTGACCGCCTTTTCCATGTCCTTGACGGTGATGAGGCCGACGCAGCGGCCTTCATCGTCCACCACCAGCAGCTTCTCGATGCGGTGCGTGTGCAGCAGGCGCTTGGCTTCGGCCTGCTCGACGCCCTCGCGCACCGTGATGAGCCGTTCCTTGGTCATCAGTTCGGCGATGGGCTGGTCGGGATTGGTGGCGAAGCGCACGTCGCGGTTGGTGAGGATGCCCACCAGCTTGCCGCCGCGCCCGTTCGGGCCGCGCTCGACCACAGGAATGCCGGAGATGCTGTGATTCTTCATCAGCGCCAGCGCGTCGGCCAGCGGCTGGTCGGGATGGATGGTGACCGGGTTCACCACCATGCCGCTCTCGTACTTCTTCACGAGGCGCACATGCTCGGCCTGCACTTCGGGCTCGAGATTGCGGTGGATGACGCCGAGGCCGCCGGCCTGCGCCATGGCGATGGCGAGGCGCCATTCGGTCACCGTGTCCATGGCCGAGGACAGGATCGGGATGTTGAGCGAGATGGAGCGGGTGACGCGGGAGCGGATGTCCACCTGTCCGGGCATGACATCGGACAGGCCCGGCTTCAGCAGCACATCGTCAAACGTAAGCGCTTCCCGCGCGAGGCCGTCGAAAACCGACATCGCCAACTCCCGTGTTGGGTGCCCGACGCTGGGCAGCGCGCCGGCCCTATGGATGAAAAATCGAAGGGAGCGGGGATGGGCGCCGCTCTCTGACGAGTTGGCGCGGGCTCATACCATGGGCCGCACCGCTTTCCTAGGCACTTGCTCCGCGCGCCGTGCAATGCCGCCCCGCGCGGCCGTGGCCTTGTGGATGGGGCGGTGAAACAGGCGGTCCGCACGCCTTTTCCCTGTCACCCTATCGTGATGGCCCGATGACGCGCCGTGAGCCCTCGTCGCGGCGCGTCGCGGGCGATATATGGCGCCCGAAAGCTTGATTTCACCGCATTGAGTTCACGACCTTGAGTTTCGGCCCCGCCTGATCGGATTCCCCGTGCGCCCCGAACGTCTCGTCCCGCTGATCGTCGCCTGCGCCCTGTTCATGGAACAGCTCGATTCGACGGTGCTCGCCACCTCGCTGCCGGCCATTGCGAAAGATCTCAACGAAGACCCGATCGCGCTCAAGCTCGCGCTGACCTCCTATCTGCTCAGCCTCGCCGTGTTCATCCCGGCGAGCGGCTGGTTCGCCGACCGATTCGGCTCGCGCACCGTCTTTCGAGCGGCGATCATCGTCTTCACCTTCGGCTCGCTGCTCTGCGGGCTCGCCCAGTCGCTGCCGGATTTCGTGATCTACCGCATCATCCAGGGGCTCGGCGGGGCGATGATGGTGCCGGTGGGGCGGCTGGTTATCCTGCGCACCGTGCCGAAGGACGAGCTCGTCTCCGCGCTCGCCTGGCTCACCGTGCCGGCGCTGCTCGGGCCGGTGTTCGGCCCACCGCTCGGCGGCTTCATCACGACCTATTTCGACTGGCGCTACATCTTCTTCCTCAACATCCCCATCGGCATTGTCGGCGTCGCGCTGGCCTCGCGCTTCATCCCCGACATTCGCGAGGCGGATGTGCCGCCCTTCGATTTCAAGGGGATGATGCTCTCCGGCGTCGGCCTCGCTGGCCTCGTCTTCGGCTTCGCCCTGCTCGGCCAGCACGCAGTGGAGCCGCGCATTGCGCTCGCGGTCATCGCCGTCGGCGCGGTGGCGATGGCGTTCTATATCCGCCATGCGCGCCGCACCGAGCGGCCGATCCTCGACCTCACCCTGCTGCGCATCCCGACCTTCTTCGCCGGCGTGGTCGGCGCCTCGCTGTTCCGCATCGGCATTGGGGCGATGCCCTTCCTGCTGCCGCTGATGCTTCAGCTCGGCTTCGGCCTCTCGCCCTTCGCCTCCGGGCTCATCACCTTCGTCTCGGCGGCCGGGGCGATGACGATGAAGTTCTCGGCCGCGCCGATCATCCGCGCCTTCGGCTTCCGCCGGGTGCTGATCGTCAACTGCGTGATCGCCTCCGCCTTCATCGCCGTGGCGGCCTTGTTCACGCCGACGACGCCGCATCTCGTCCTGATGGGGGCGCTGCTGCTCGGCGGCTTCTTCCGCTCGCTGCAATTCACCAGCACCAACGCGCTGTCCTATGCCGACGTGCCGACCGAGGCGATGAGCCGGGCGACCAGCTTCGCCAGCGTCGCCCAGCAGGTGGCGATCTCCACCGGCGTCGCGGTGGCCGCGCTGGTGATCGACGCCATGCGCGCCTTCCACGGGCGGATGCACCTCACCCTCGACGATTTCAGCGTCGCCTTCCTGGTGGTGGGCGGCATCGCCGTGTGTTCCGTGTTCTTCTATATCCGCCTGCCGGCCAATGCCGGCGCCGAACTCGCCCAGCGCAAGGTCAAGCCCGCGCAGGTGCCCGAGCCGCCGAGCGAGATGGGCAGCGCCGCGTAAAACGAGCGGCTAGAGTGGCGCTCTACCGCCGGGATTCTGCCTGACCATGCCGATGCCGACCGCCCACCCCTACCCGTTCGACCCGACGCAGGGCTTCAGCCTGCCGCAGCTCGCCGCGCTGCGCCCACCCCCGCTCGCGCCGGGCTTCGACGCCTTCTGGCAGCCGCGCTATGAGCGGGCGCTGGCGCGTGATCCCGCCCCGCGCCTCACCCGCAACCCGCTGCGCCATGCCTATTGGGCGGTGCATGACCTCGCCTACACCTCGACCGACGACTTTCCCATTGGCGGCTGGCTGCTGCTGCCGAAGGCCGGGCCGGTGAAGCGCGGCATCATTGTCGGCCACGGCTATGGCGGGCGCGCCGGGCCGGATCTCGACCTGCCGCTGCGCGAGGCGGCGGTGCTGTTTCCCTGCCTGCGCGGCCTCTCGCGCAGCCGGCGCCCGCCGATCTCCGACGATCCCGCCTTCCATGTGCTTGATAACATCGACAAGCCCGACCGCTACATTCTCGGCGGCTGCGTGGAGGATATCTGGCTCGCCGTCTCGGCGCTGCTCGCGCTCTACCCCGCGCTGGCCGGCCATATCGGCTATAGCGGCACGAGCTTCTCGGGTGGGCTCGGCGCGCTGGCGCTGGCCTTCGAGACGCGGATCGCCCGCGCACACTTGAGCGTGCCGACCTTCGGCAACATGCCGCTCTGGCTCACCTTGCCGAGCATCGGCAGCGCCGCTGCGGTGCAGGCCTATCAGGCCCGGCACGGTGAGGTGGCGGACACGCTCTCTCTGTTCGATTCCGCCAGCGCGGCGACGCGCATCACCATCCCGCTGATCACCGCCGTGGCGCGTTTCGACCCGGCGGTGGCGCCGCCCTGCCAGTTCTCGCTCGCCAATGCCGCGGCGACATCGAACCGCCACGAGACCGTCATTCTGGATGCGGGGCACGTCGATTATCCCGGCATGGGCGCGCAGCAGGCGCTGCTCAAGGGCAAGCTGGGACGGTTTTTCGACACGACATGAAGCGGGATTACCGGCGCTGGTACAGTGAGCGGCTCGGCCGCGACATGGAATTGCTGATCTTCGGCCATGCCGGCGCGAAGGTGCTGATGTTCCCGACCCGCGAGGGCCGGTTCTTCGAATATGAAGATCTGCGCATCGTCGCCAGCCTCGCCGACAAGGTGCGGGCCGGCCAGCTTCAGCTGTTCTGCATCGAGGGGCTGGCGCGCGAGAGCTTCTATGACACGACGCGCCCTCCGGCCGCGCGCATCGCCCGCCACGCGGCGCTGGAAGACTATGTGCTCCACGAGGTGATGCCGCTGATGGACGGGCTCAACCCGTCCGACTGCACCATCGCCATGGGGTGCAGCCTCGGCGCCTTTCAGGCCGCGAGCCTGGCCTTCCGCCACCCGCACCGGGTGCGCAAGCTGGTGGCGTTCTCGGGCCGCTACGACCTCACCCAGTCCGTGGAATGTTTTTCCGACCTATTCGACGGCTATTACGACGAGACCATCTATTTCCACACGCCGCTGCATTTCCTGCCGAACCTCGCCTGCCCGTGGCGGCTGGAGAGCCTGCGCCGGCTCGACATCGTCATGACCATCGGCGACGCCGACCCCTTCCTCGACAATAATCTGCGCCTCAGCCGGCTACTGGCGGAGAAGGGCGTCGATCACCGCCTGCACATCTGGACCGGCCGCGCCCACCGCGCCGGCGCCTGGCGGCAAATGGCGCCGCTGTATGTGTGAGGGGACTTCATGCCCTCCACTACGCGGCAGCTATGGGAAGCGAGTACGAATTTTCACTCGCAACCTCTATTGCTCTATTCTAAAAGGACATAGAATTTGAGAAAGAGCTTTGACAGGACAATTCATGTCCGTATCCACTCTGAGATGCATTCTCTGCAAAGCAGAATTGCCGCCGGATAATAAGCCGGAGCACATTCTTTTAGATGCACTTGGTGGTCGAGCGACAACCAAGATCGCTACCTGCCCCGAATGCAATAACAATTTTGGTTCTGGTCCAGATCAAGAACTCGCAAAATCTGTCGAGTTAGTCAAAAATTCATGCTTATTCAAATCTGGCTCTGGATCAAATCCTCCAACTATTAAGAATTTTGTATCTGATGGACATCGCTTTGATATCCGACCGGGAATGTCTTTAGGTATCAAACAAAAATCTCCATTATCCGTAGCAGTCACCGATAACGATGTAACGGTTAGTATAAGCGCCTATTCTGATGCGGACGCAGAAAATTTTATCAGAGGCGCCGCGACAGCTATCGCAAAAAAGCTGGGTCGCCCGGACCCAAAGGTGATCAGCGCGATAGAAGAAGATATAGCAAAGGATCGCAAAACTACATTCCAGCCAGCTCCAATAGTTAAAGGCGAGATAAATCTGGGATCATCAGCAGCTATGCGCGCGATGGCCAAGGCATGTCTAGTTCTATGGACACGAGTCGTAGGAAATGAAGAATTACAATTAGATCAATATGACTCCATCAGAGCGTACATAAACGATGGATACGGGTTTGATGAAGTGTCATTTGGCGCAGACGCAAGGCCAATACCACCATCAATTCCTTATCGATATTCAGCATACCCGAATTTTATTTGGGTCGGAAGCAATGGCGAGGGAACGGTTTACGGTTACTTTCGACTCTATGGGGCAGTAGGCTGGGGCTTCAAACTTCGACAAAGCGACGCTCCACCAAACAAAACATGCCTGCTAATATCTAACCCATTTGAAAATCACATATGGGACATAACGTCTGGAGATGACGGAGAAATTGAAAATAACTGGTTTTGGCATTCGCACGGACAAAGCCCAGAAGACGCGCAAGCAGCCATAAGCCATATTAACAGGCTACTGAAGCAGTGCGAAGAAACCAATCTAAACAATTTCTATATAAACTTGATGAAGCACCACTTTCAAAAGCTTGGATACGAGGAGGGTGACCTTCCATCGAATGACGATATCATCGAAGTAACGAGAAAAGTCGCAGCAGCGATGGCAGCGCAGATTTTGCGACGGGAAATACCGACCGATTAGCTCACCCCCTGAACCCCGTCGCCACCACATAAAGCTCGGCGGAATCCGCGCGGCTGGCTTGAGGTTTGACGTGGCGGACCTGGGTGAAGTCGCGCTTCAGTTCGGTGAGCAGCGTGCCTTCGGTGCCGCCCTGAAACACCTTGGCGATGAAGGCGCCGTCGGGGGCGAGCACCTGGCGGGCGAAGTCGATGGCGAGTTCGACCAGGCCGACAATGCGCAGATGGTCGGTCGGGCGGTGGCCGGTGGTGTTGGCCGCCATGTCGGACATGACGAGATCGGCCGGGCCGCCGAGCATGGCTTTCAGCGCCTCGGGCGCGTCGTCCTTGAGGAAGTCCATCTGGGCGAAATCGACGCCGGCAATGGGGTCGATCTCCAACAGGTCGATGGCGACGATGCGCCCGCGCCCGTTCTCCAGCCCGATGCGCTTGGCCGCCACCTGGCTCCAGCCGCCCGGCGCGGCGCCAAGGTCCACCACCCGCATGCCCGGCCGGAGGATCTTCACCTTGTCGTCGATCTCGATCAGCTTGAAGGCGGCGCGCGAGCGCCAGCCCTCGCGCTTGGCGCGCGCGACATAGGGGTCGTTGAGCTGGCGCTGCAGCCATTTCTGCGAGGAGGAGGAGAGCTTGCGCGCCTTCTTGAGGCGCACTTTCAGCGGGCGCGCCTCGCCCCCCTTGCCCGGTGTCGGCTTGTCGATCACGTCTATGCTCCGGGGCTGTCGCGCCAGACGCCGTCGGCACGCATCAGTTCGACGAGAATGCCCTCGCGCAGGCCACGGTCGGCCACGCGCAGGCGATCACAAGGGAAGGCGCGGCGCACCGCTTCGAGAATGGCACAGCCGGCGAGAACGAGGTCGGCCCGCTCCACGCCGATGCACGGGTTGGCCGCGCGCTCGGCGAAAGGCATGGCGAGCAGCCGGTCCACCACCACGCGCACCTGTTCGGCGCCGAGCCAGGTGCCGTCGACCTGCGAGCGGTCATAGCGCGGCAAATCGAGATGCACGCCGGCGATGGTGGTCACCGTGCCGGAGGTGCCGAGCAGATGCAGCCGTCCGCAATTATGCGGGCCGACGGCAGCGACGAAGCCGTCGAGATGCGGGCGGAATTCCTGCACCATGGCCTCGAAATCGGCGGGCGTGACCTTCACCCCGCCATGGCGCTCGGCCACGGTGACGACGCCGAGCGGCACCGACACCCAGGCGCGGATGATGGCGGCGGGCGGGCCGCCGTCGCAGGTCTCCAGCCGGTCGAGCCAGACCACCTCGGTGGAGCCGCCGCCAATGTCGAACAGCACGGCGCCATCGGCATGGGTGTCGACCAGCGGCGTGCAGCCGGCGGCGGCGAGGCGCGCCTCGGTCTCGCGGTCGACGATCTCCAGCTCCAGCCCGGTCTCGCGGGCGACGCGTGCGATGAACTCCGCGCCATTGGCCGCCGAGCGGCAGGCTTCCGTGGCGATCAGCCGGGCGCCGGCGATGCGGCGGGCGTTGATCTTGGAGGCGCAGACGGCGAGCGCGTCGACCGCGCGGCTCATCGCCGCCTCGCTCAGCCGGCCGGAGCCGATCAGCCCCTCGCCGAGCCGGACGATGCGCGAGAAGGCATCGACCACGCGAAAGCCCGAGGCGGTCGGCCGGGCGATCAGCAGGCGGCAGTTGTTGGTGCCGAGATCGAGCGCGGCATAGCAGGAATCGGAGAAGCGCCCGCGCGGGCCCTCGCCCGGCCGGTGATGGGAGCTGTGATGCGGGCTGTGAGGGCCACCATGCGGACCACCATGCGGGCGGGGCGATCCGCCGCCCTCGGCGCGCGGGCGTGCCTCATCGCGCCCACGATCATCCCGGCCGCGATGCGCGTCGCGCGGGCGGTGGTCGTCACGGCGGGGCCCCGTTTCCGGGGCAAGGTTCGGCCGCGCACGCCCGGCCTCGCCGCGCCCGGTCTCAGGGCATGGCGGATCGGTGCGCGACGACCTCTCGGCCGGCGCGAGGCCGGCCTGCGTCTGGGTCTCGTCGACCATTTTGATTCCCCGGCCGAAGCCGTCGGCACGCGCGCCGAGGGCGGCGCAGCGGCCATCTGTTCACATGTTAGGTGAAATGTAGCATTCGGCCGCGCTTGCGCAAACGGCTTCCTGCCCGCCCGGCGCCGGGGAACGCTCCGGGAGGGTCAGATAAGGAGGCCGACGGGCCGGATCAGCCGGAGGCGGCCATGGAGAGCGAGCGGTTGAAGCGCAGCGCCAGCAGGGTGCAGACCGCGCCGGAGAGCAGATAGGCGCCCGAGGCGATCAACCCGAAGTGGCTGGAGATCACCAGCGCCGCCAGCGGGGCGAAGCCCGCGCCGAACAGCCAGGCGAGGTCGTTGGTCAGCGCCGAGGCGGTGTAGCGGTACTTGCGCTGGAAATTCGAAGCGACGACGCCCGAGGACTGGCCGAAGGACACGCCGAGCAGGATGAAGGCGAGGATCATATAGAGCGACTCGCCCACCACGCCGCCGGCGAGGAGCTGCGGCGCGAAGCCGGAGAACACCGCGATCGCCACCGCCGAGCCGCCGAGCAGCGTGCGCCGGCCCACCTTGTCGGCGATCATGCCCGAGGCGAACACCGCCGCGAGGCCGAAGAACGCCGCCACCGCCTCGATCAGCAGGAAGCGCGTCGGCGCTTCCTCGGTGAACAGGAACACCCAGGAGAGCGGGAACACGGTGACCATGTGGAACAGCGCGAAGGTCGCCAGCGGGGCGAAGGCGCCGATGAGGATGCCGCGCCCCTCGAGGCGGATGGTCTCGGTGATCTTCTGCGGCTCAAGGTCGCCGCTCTCGAACAGCTTCACATATTCCGGCGTCACCGCCATGCGCAGGCGGGCGAACAGCGCGACGACATTGATCGCGAAGGCGACGAAGAACGGGTAGCGCCAGCCCCACTCGAAGAAGTCGGTGGCGGAGAGGTTGCCGAGGAAGAAGGCGAACAGCGCGCTGGCGATGATGAGACCGATCGGCGCGCCGAGCTGCGGCAACATGGCGTACCAGCCGGTGCGCCCTTGCGGCGCGCGCATGGCGAGGAGCGGCGCGAGGCCGTCCCAGGTGCCGCCCCAGGCAAGACCCTGGCCGAGGCGCAGCACCGCCAGCAGCCAGATCACCGAGGCGCCGATCGTGTCATAGGACGGCAGGAAGGCGATCAGCACCGTCGAGGTGCCCAGCAGGAACAGCGCCAGCGCGAGCTTCGCGCCGCGGCCGTGCCGGCGGTCAATGGTCATGAACAGCGCGGTGCCGAACGGGCGCGCGATGAACGCAAGCGCGAAGATCGCGAAGGAATAGATCGTCCCGGTGAGCGCGTCGACGAAGGGGAAGACCAGCTTCGGGAACACCACGACAGACGCGATGGCGTAAACGAAGAAGTCGAAGAACTCGGACGCGCGGCCGATGACGACGCCGACGGCGATCTCGCCGGGGCGAACCTCACCGTCATGGGCATTGATCTGCCGGGCATCCTGCTCAACCGTGGTGGTCGGACTCGTCATAGATCTTCACCGAAACTTGAATAGATTTAACTTATACTCTGGCACCACGTCCGGCCTTTCGCCATCGCACGGCACCGTTATCATCCTTCCCGAAAAGCCGGGATGCGACACTTCGACATTGCACATTATGCTTGATATTGGAATTGCTGCGATGCAGCTATTGGGCCGCAAATGGCCACTTCATAGGTTTACATTCCGTTGCGTTGGCTTCGTCTCATAGCACTGGTGCCGCTGGCCGCCTCATTGGCCGGCTGCAATTTCGTCGTACTGGCGCCCACCGGCGATATCGCTGCGCAGCAGCGTGATTTGCTGGTGGTCTCCACGCTGTTGATGCTGCTCATCATTATTCCGGTGATGGCGCTGACGGTGTTCTTCGCCTGGAAGTACCGGGCCTCGAATACCAAGGCGACCTATGAGCCCGAATGGAGCCACTCCACGCAGATGGAGCTGGTGATCTGGTCGGCACCGCTGCTCATCATCATCTGCCTGGGCGCGCTCACCTGGATGGGCACGCATCTGCTCGACCCCTACCGCCCGCTGGACCGGATCGCCGCCGATACGGTGGTGCCGGCCGAGACCAAGCCGCTGGAAGTGCAGGTCGTCGCGCTCGACTGGAAGTGGCTGTTCATCTACCCCGAGCAGGGCATCGCCACGATCAACGAGCTGGCCGTGCCGGTTGATCGCCCGATCCATTTCAAGATCACCTCCTCGGCGGTGATGAACGCCTTCTACGTGCCGACGCTGGCGGGCATGATCTACGCCATGCCGGGCATGCAGACGCAGCTCCACGCCGTCGCCAACAGCCCCGTCACCTCGCGCGGCTTCTCGGCGAACTACAGCGGCGCCGGCTTCTCCAAGATGCATTTCGGCTTCGAGGCGACCGACGAGGCGGCGTTCGCGAGCTGGATCGCCAAGGCGAAGGCCAGCACCGGCGCGCTCAACCGCCAGGCCTATCTCGACATCGAGAAGCCGAGCGAGGCGGTGCCCGTCACCTATTTCGGCACGGTCGATGCCGATCTCTACGACGCCATCCTCAACATGTGCGTCGACCCCGGCAAGATGTGCCAGAGCGAGATGATGGCGCTCGACGCGCGCGGCGGCCTCGGCCTCGCCAGCGTGAACAATGTCGTGCCGCGCACCGTCGTCACCGCCAAGGCGAGCCGTGGCGGCACCGTGTTCGGCGGCGCCCCGACCTATGTGGTCGGCGTCTGCACGCCGGAGGAACTCGCCGCGCTGCTGCCGCTCACCGCCGTGCCCGCGCGCACCCCGCTGAAGGATCCGCGCCCCGTCACGGGCGTCGGCCTGCCCCTTCCGTCGCTGTCCTCGGGCGAGAGCCCGGCGGATCTCTCGCCGAACGCGCTTGTCCGCGGTCCGCGCCGACTCTCCAACTCCTGACCGGCCCATGACCCAGTCTCCGCTTATCGAGCCCAATTTCCTCCTGGGGCGCCTGAACCTTCAGGCGATCCCCTATCACGAGCCGATTCTGGTCGTGACCTTCATCGTGGTGGCCATTGGCGGCCTCGCGGTGCTGGGCGCGCTGACCTATTTCCGGCTGTGGGGCTATCTCTGGAAGGAGTGGTTCACCAGCGTGGACCACAAGAAGATCGGCATCATGTACATGGTGCTGGGCATCATCATGCTGCTGCGCGGCTTCGCCGACGCCATCATGATGCGCCTCCAGCAGGCGCTAGCTTTCGGCGGTTCGGAAGGCTACCTGCCCGCCCACCATTACGACCAGGTCTTCACCGCCCATGGCGTGATCATGATCTTCTTCGTGGCCATGCCCATGGTCACGGGCTTCATGAACTATGTCGTGCCGCTGCAGATCGGCGCGCGTGACGTGTCCTTCCCCTTCCTGAACAATTTCTCGTTCTGGATGACGGTGTCGGGCGCGGTGCTGGTGATGACCTCACTGTTCGTCGGCGAGTTCGCGCAGACCGGCTGGCTCGCCTATCCCCCGCTGTCGGGCATCGGCTACAGCCCCTATGTCGGCGTGGATTATTACATCTGGGCGCTGCAGATCGCCGGCGTCGGCACAACCTTGTCGGGCATCAACCTCATCTGCACCATCGTGAAGATGCGCTGCCCCGGCATGACCATGATGAAGATGCCGATCTTCACCTGGACCTCGCTGTGCACCAACGTGCTGATCGTCGCCACCTTCCCGGTGCTGACCGCCGTTCTCGCGCTGCTCTCGGCCGACCGCTACATCGGCACCAACTTCTTCACGTCCGATCTCGGCGGCAACCCGATGATGTACGTGAACCTGATCTGGATCTGGGGCCACCCGGAGGTCTACATCCTGATCCTGCCGGCCTTCGGCATCTTCTCGGAGGTCACCTCGGCCTTCTCCGGCAAGCGGCTGTTCGGCTACACCTCGATGGTCTACGCCACCATCGTCATCACCATCCTGTCCTACCTGGTGTGGCTGCACCACTTCTTCACGATGGGCTCGGGCGCCAGCGTGAACTCCTTCTTCGGCATCACCACGATGATCATCTCGATCCCCACGGGCGCGAAGATGTTCAACTGGCTGTTCACGATGTACCGCGGCCGCATCCGCTTCGAGCTGCCGATGATGTACACCATCGCCTTCATGCTGATCTTCGTGATCGGCGGCATGACGGGCGTGCTGCTGGCGGTGCCGCCGGCCGACTTCGTGCTGCACAACTCGCTGTTCCTGATCGCGCATTTCCACAACGTCATTATCGGCGGCGTGCTGTTCGGCCTGTTCGCCGGCATCGCCTTCTGGTGGCCCAAGGCGTTCGGCTTCCGGCTGGCGCCGTTCTGGGGCAAGGTGTCGTTCTGGTTCTGGGTGGTGGGCTTCTTCTTCGCCTTCATGCCGCTCTATGTGCTCGGCCTGATGGGCGTGACCCGCCGCCTGCGCGTCTTCGACGACCCGTCGCTGCACATCTGGTTCATCATCGCGGCCTTCGGCGCCTTCCTCATCGCCTGCGGCATCGGCTCCTTCCTGCTGCAGATCGCCGTCTCGATCTGGAAGCGCGAAGAACTGCGCGACACCACGGGCGACCCGTGGAACGCGCGCACGCTGGAATGGGCGACCTCCTCGCCCCCGCCGGCCTACAACTTCGCCTTCACCCCCGTGGTGCATGACCTCGACGCGTGGTGGGACATGAAGCAGCGCGGCTATGTGCGCCCGCTGACCGGCTTCAAGCCGATCCACATGCCCCGCTATACCGGCACCGGCCCGATCCTCGCCGGTATCAGCTACGTGCTCGGTTTCGCGCTGATCTGGTACATCTGGTGGCTCGCGGCGCTGGCCTTCGTGGCGCTGCTCGGCACCGCCATCCACCACACCTTCAACTACAACCGCGACTTCGACATTCCCGCTGACGAGGTCACCCGTACCGAGGACGAGCGCACCCGGCTGCTCGGCGCGCAGGCGAAGTGATGAGCACGGCAACCACCACGACCGACACGCCCGTCTTCTACGAGGTCGACGAGCACCCGCACCCGGAAGGCCACAGCACCGCGCTGGGCTTCTGGATCTATCTGATGAGCGACTGTCTCATCTTCGCCGTGCTGTTCGCGGTCTTCGCGGTGCTCGGCGGCAATTACGCGGCGGGCCCCGGCCCGCGCGACCTGTTCGACCTCAACCTCGTCGCGCTCAACACCGCGATGCTGCTGTTCTCCTCCATCACCTATGGCTTCGCCATGCTGACGATGGAGAAGAACCGGGTGCAGGCGACGCTGCTCTGGCTGGTGGTGACGCTGGCCTTCGGCTTCGCCTTCCTCGGCATCGAGCTTTATGAGTTCCACCACCTGATCGAAGAGGGCGCGACGCCCCAGCGCAGCGCCTTCCTGTCGGCCTTCTTCATCCTGGTCGGCACGCACGGCCTGCACGTCACCTTCGGCAGCCTCTGGCTGATCACGCTGATGGTGCAGGTCACCAAGCACGGCCTGATCCCGGCCAATAAGCGCCGGCTGATGTGCCTGTCGATGTTCTGGCACTTTCTGGACGTCATCTGGATCGGCGTCTTCACCTTCGTCTATCTCATGGGAGTTCTGCGATGAGCGCGACGACCCCCTCCCCGCTCATCACGGCGACGCGCACGGCCACGGCCACGATGACCACGCTGAAGGCAGCCACGGCTCGCTGCGCAGCTATGTCACCGGCTTCGTGCTGTCGGTCATCCTCACCGCCATCCCGTTCTGGCTGGTGATGAGCGGCGTGCTCGGCAGCGCGGCGCTGACCGGCTTCGTCATCATGGGCTTCGCGGTGGTGCAGATCGTGGTCCACATGATCTACTTCCTGCACATGGACTTCCGCATCGAGGGCGGCTGGAGCATGCTCTCGCTGCTGTTCACCCTGATCGTCGTGGTGATCATGCTCTCCGGCTCGGTGTGGGTGATGTACCACCTCAACACCAACATGATGCCGGGCATGCACGACATGAGGAAGATGCCGTGAGCGAGTCTCGGGTGCCCCACGGGGCGCCCGAGGACGACCCGGATAGGGATGGGGCGCCGCTGGCGCCTCATCGCTCCCGCCTTGCACATATCGGCCTGATCGTCCTCCTCATCGGCCTGACTGGCGGCTTCACCGGCCTCGGGATCTGGCAGGTCCAGCGCTTGTTCTGGAAGCTCGACCTGATCGCCCAGGTGGACGCCCGCATCCACGCCGCCCCCGTCCCCGCGCCGGCCACAGCCTCCCCGAACGACGCCTATCGCCGGGTCCGGGTTGAGGGCGAATTCCTCAATGATCGCGAGACCTTGGTGCAGGCCGTCACCGAGCTCGGCGGCGGCTTCTGGGTGCTCACGCCGCTGGTGATGGCGGACGGGCGGACCGTGCTGGTCAATCGCGGCTTCGTCCCGCCCGAGCGCCGCGAGCCCGCGAGTCGATCAGCCGGGCAGATCGGCGGCACGACGCAAGTCATTGGTCTGCTTCGTCTTTCCGAACCCGGCGGCGGTTTCCTGCGCCGCAATGACCCGGCGGGCGACCGCTGGTACTCGCGCGATGTCGCCGCGATCGCGCAGGCCCGCCAACTCGTTGATGCCGCGCCCTATTTCGTCGATGCCGAGGCGACACCGGGCCCGGAGGGCGCGCCCGTCGGCGGCCTCACCGTGGTGCGCTTCACCAACAACCACCTAGTCTACGCCCTCACCTGGTTCGGCCTCGCCCTCATGAGCCTCGCCGCCGCCCTCTGGCTCCGGCGCCGCCGTTAAATACCCTGTTTTCAACGACTTACGTCGGACACGAAAAAACGATGAGCGGGGACGCGTGGCGCATCTTGCCGCGCCGAGTCCCCTGCCTACATCTGCCCCGGGCCGCAAATGACCCTGTGGAGTGTATGATGTCGTCGCGTTTCGTCCGTTTCGATCCGGAAACCGTCGCCCTGCTGAGCCGCTGCATGACGCGCGCCGAAAGCGAGGCCGGTACGTTCGGCCCGCAGGACGATTCGCAGGACCGCCGCACCCGCCTCGCCGCCGCGCTGATCGAGGCCGCCAGCCAGGGCGAGAAGGACGAGGAGCGGCTGGTCGACTTCGCTCTGCGCGTCCTGCCCGCCTATCGCGGCAGTGCCTTCATGCGGATGTGACGCAGGCGAGGCGGGCATTGTCCAGCGCCGGGACTATGAGGTAGGCTCGTGCCATGATCGCCCTGCTTGATTTCGGCATCGACCCGCGCCTGATCTACGGCGCGATTTGGCTTGTCGCCATGATCGGCATGAGCGTCGTGGTGCTGTTCGGCTTCGGCGACTAGACGCACGCCGCCGCAGCAAAACCAACGCTGCGCGCCGCGGGCGCAGCTAGTCGCTTGATATCTCTGGAGCTTGGAGTGGCTGGGGGACCTGGATTCGAACCAGGACTAACGGAGTCAGAGTCCGCAGTTCTACCGTTAAACTATCCCCCACCGAAGCGCCTTGGTGCGCTTTTCGGGGCCGGGCCGGTGAAACCCGCATCGGCGGGAAACGTGGCTCGGCGGCAGTGGCGCGGTCTATAGCGCCTCCTGCGGGCTCGGTCTACCCCCCTTTCGCCGCCGCCGTCACGCTTTCCACTGCTGAGCGCAAGATCACCGTCTGCTCCCCCATTCCATCATTCCTCGGCTGGGAGCACCGAAAAGGCCCCGCGCCTGAGGCATGACTGAAAAGCAGGCGCAGGATGCGCATTGCGCATAGGAGCAGCGTGCAAAGGTATTATTGAACCTTAATCGGGTCGTTTAGCCACCCCTCTCCCCTCCGAGGCCGAAAAGCCTTGCCGAAAGCTTGCGCCTATCCATGCGTGAACCTCAGTGCTGTCATGCAGCATAATGACTTTTGCGGCGCACCAATCGGTCTATATTCCCTGGCATACAGAATGCCTTGAGAGACATGGAGAGCTCAGATGAGCACTTTTTCGCTGACCCACCGCACCACCCCGGATTTCTCGCGCTTCTTCGAAGGCGTCGCTGCTTTCTTCGAGGCCGTCGGTGAAGGCCGCCGCATCGCCCAGCGCTATGAGAACCTGTCGCGCCTGTCCGACGCCGCTCTCGCCAGCCGTGGCCTGACCCGCGCCGACATCGCCCGCGTCGCCGTCAACGGCCGCTGAGACGACCGGCCGGAAGGCTTGAGGCCTCCTCCGGCCCGCGAATGCGCAGAATGACGCTGTCGGAAGCTCCCACAGCGTCCATGACGGTGAGACGGACGAATCCCGAGCCCGCCGGCTGCCAGAAATAGGTCGCCGCGCCCGCTGGTCCGCCTCCCGCGAGAACCGCCGGCACACCGTCGATCAGCACGGTGAGCCCGCCACTGCCGCCGCTGACCTTCAGCGGCAACGCCTCCCCCTCCCCGCGCTCAAGCCAGGCGCCGTCGGGCGGGAAGGCGATCCTTGGACCCTCTGCTGATGCCAGCTGCCCCGCGTTCCGGCCGAAATGCCGGAGCGGCGGCGGCAGCTCTGCGTTTCGCGCGACGATGGCCCCGCGTGGCGCGCCCCGCAGCGGCGCGGGCTGGCTCACCAGCCGGGAGAAGGCCTCGAAAAGGATCGGCGCCGCCGCCTCGCGGCCGATCATGCCGGGCACGGGCTGACCGTCCGGCCGCCCGACCCAGACGGCGATGGTGCGCCGCCCGTCAAACCCCACCGCCCAGGCGTCGCGATAGCCATAGGATGTGCCGGTCTTGAAGGCGATGCGCCCGGCCCGCTCATTCTTAGGCGCGGGCGTGCCGGCGAGCGCGTCGGCGAGATACCAGGCGGCCACCTCGCTCATCAGCCGCGGCGCCTCGCCCGCCCCCGTCACACCCTCGTCCAGCCGCGCGCGCAGATGGTGCGGCGCGCCGCCATTGGCGACGCCGGCATAGAGCCCGGCCAGCGCCTCAAGGCTCATGCCGACACCACCGAGCCCGACCGCGAGGCCCGCCACCTCGCCCGCCGGCAGATGCAGGCCGAAGCCGACCGAGCCGAGCCGGGCGGCGAGCCGCTGCGGCCCCACCGCTTCCAGCAGCACGACAGCCGGCACGTTGAGCGAAAGCTGCAGCGCCTGGCGCACCGGCACCGTACCCTGATAGTCGCGGTCAAAATTGCGCGGCCGGTAGGCGCCGAAGCGCACCGGCCGGTCCTCGATCAGCGTATCGGGATGGGCAACACCATCCTCGAAGGCGAGGCCGTAGATGAAGGGCTTCAGCGTCGAGCCGGGCGAGCGTATGGCGCGGGTGAGGTCCACCGCGCCCGCGCGGCCCGCATCGAGCGGATCGCCGCCCGACACGTGCGCCAGCACCTCGCCGCTCGCATTGTCCACCATCACCAGCGCCAGCGAGACTTTGGGACCGAGCGTGCGCAGCCGCTCGCCGGCCAGTTCCTCCAGCCGCGCCTGCGTCGGCGCGTCGATGGCGAGGCGATGGCGCGCCTGGGCGGACCGCTCGGCGCGTGCCGCCTCCGCCGCATGAGCGGCGAGCATGGGCATCGCCTGCCGCTGCGCGGCGATCGGCGCGCGCTGGGCGAAGGCGATCTCGGCCGCGCCGTAAAGGCCCGTCTCCTCCAGCCGCGCCAGCACCTGCGCGCGCGCCCGCTCGGCGCCGGCGGCGTTGCGGTCCGGCCGACGGGCTTCCGGCGCCTGCGGCAGCGCGACCAGAAGCGCGGCCTCGGCCAGCGTCAGCCGGCGCGGCTCCTTGCCGAAATAGGCGAGGCTCGCCGCGCGCACGCCCTCGATATTGCCACCGAACGGCGCGAGGGCGAGATAGAGCGCGAGGATCTCGCGCTTCGACAGCCGCGCTTCCAGCTCGATAGCGCGACGCATCTGGCGGAACTTGGCGGCAAGGCTGCGCTCGGTGCGCGGCTCCATCAGCCGGGCGACCTGCATGGTCAGCGTCGAGCCGCCGGAAACGATGCGCCCGCCGAGCAGCATCTGCCCGGCGGCGCGGATGAGCGCCAGCGGATCGACGCCGACATGCTGGTAGAAGCGCCGGTCCTCATAGGCGACGAGCATGTCGAGATAGCGCCGGTCGACATCCCCCGCCTGCGCTGCAAGCCGCCAGCGCCCGTCAGGCAGCGCGAAGGGGCGCAAGAGCCGCCCCTCGCGGTCCAGCACTTCCACCGAGGTCGCGATGCTGGACACCGGAAGCGCCGCCGCCCGCACGCCGACCACCCAGGCATAGGTGCCGCCCGACAGCAGTATCCCGCCGAGCAGGGCAATGCCCGCCCCGCGCGCCAGCCGACGTCGGACGGCGCACCTCATCACCGTGCCGCCCCCGTCACCTCGACCTTGCCGGGCTCGGTGCGGGCATAGCGGCCCGGCCGATACATGTCCTCGACGATGGCCGGCGGGTGGGCGTAGCTGCCGGGCGAGACGGCGCGCACGATGTACGCGACGCGCAGGCTCTGCGGCTCCTCCCCCTGCTGCGTCAGGTCGAAGGCGGCGGCGAAGAAGGCGTCGCGGAACTCAGTATGGGCGGGTTCCGAGGTCTCGCCGATCCAAGCGAGCGCGCCGGTGTCGGCACCCACGGCGAGGGCCGGATTGTCGATCTCGAAGCCGGCCGGCAGGTAATCCACCAGCAGCACATGGCTCGGCGCCGCCTCATCCTCGCTCGCTTCCAGCACCACGACGAGCCGGGTGTTCTGCGCCACCTTGGCCGGGTCCACCGGCGTGCCGTCCAGCGTGAAATAGCTGCGGGTGAGCGCGAAACCCTCGGCGGAGGCGGGCTCGGGGGTCGCGGGCGGCCCGTCGATGGACACCGCGACATCGAGCGGCGCCGTGCCGCGATTGGTCAGCTTGATCGGCGTCGCCAGCTCCGCCGGGGTGAGCGTGCGCTCATAGATGCCGCTGGTGAGGCGTCCATCGACCTCCACCGCCAACCCCTTGCCCTCGCGCGCGGCACGGGCGGCGAGCAGCAGCCAGGCGTCTTCCTGCGTGGAGGTCGGCCCGGCATCGACGAAGGCGGTGGCGAGCCGGGACCGCGCGGTGCGCGCCGTGCCGGTGAAGCCAGCTTCCGAAGCCAGCGTCGCCACGCCCGCCGCGTCGCGCAGGATCGAGCCGAAATCGGCCCGCCCGGAGGTCAGCGTCTCCGGCGCGTCCGGCAGCAGTTCCAGCGCCGCGCCGAACACCCGCTCGGCGCGTGTCTTGTCGCCGAGCATGGCGAGCGCCGCCCCGAGTTGGCCGCGCGCCAGCGGGCTCTGCACATCCTCGAGCTTGGCATCCGCGACATAGCGCAGATCGCCCAGCGGGGCGCGGCCATTGCGGGCGAGCACATAGATGGCATAGGCGGTGCCGTCATCGGTCGCGCCCTCGCTGGCATAGGCCACCGCGTTGCGCAGCCGGTCGAGCGCCATGGTGAAGGGCTGGTCCGGCACCGCGTGGCCCTTTTCGCGGGCGCGGGTGAGGAAGTCGCTGACATAGGCGTCGAGCCAGAGATCGTTGCCACCGGCGCTCCACAGGCCGAAGGAACCGTCCGAGCCCTGCCGGGCGATCAGCCGGGCGATGGCGTCGCGGATGGTTTCCGCCGGATCCTTCAGCCGGAACCGCTCGGCCGTGCCGAAATCGCTGAGATAGAGCAGCGGCAGGGCGCGGCTGGTGAGCTGTTCGGAGCAGGCGAAGGGGTAGCGGTCGAGCGCACCGAGAAGAGCGGGCACATCCAGCGCCGGGTCGGGCCCGGCGAAGACGGTGACGCCGCCCGTGCCGGGCACGAGATCGGCGACGAGGTCGCGGCTCAGCGTCAGCGAGGCGCCGGGCGCGATGGCCTCCACCGTCCGGCGCGAGATCGCCGGATAGGCCGGGCGCACATTCAGCCGGTAGTCGCGGGTGATGCTGAGGCCGCCGGGGCCAGAGAGGCGCAGCGAGAGCTTCGCCTCGCCAATGCCGGTGCCGTTCAGCGCGACATTGAACGCCTGCCGCGCGCCCTTGGCGAGCGGGATGGTCTTCGGCGCGCTCGGCACGGCGATCGAGCCTTCCGTCACCACATCGAGCGCATAGTCGCCGGCCTCGCCATCGACATTGGCCAAGGCGAGATTGAGCGTCGAGCGGTCGCCTGCGGCGAGGAAGCGCGGCAGCGTCGCGGTGAGCACCACGGGATCGCGGATGATGACATCAGCCGAGGCGTGGCCGACGGCGGCCGCGGACCACGCCACCGCCATGAGCCGGCCGGTGCCGTCAAAGGGCGGAATGGCGAAGTCGATGGTGCCGCGCCCTTCCGCGTCCAGCTTCACCGGGCCGGAGAACAAAGCGAGCGGCGGCTGCGTCGGCGGCTCGGCCTGCAGCCCGCCATCCATCGCATCGCCACCGGCGCGCAGACGGCCGCGCGAACCGAGCATGCCGTCGATCAGCTGGCCGTAGAAGTCGCGCACCTCGGTGCCGAGCGCGCGCTGGCCGAGATAGAAGCCGTCCGGGTCGGGCGTCTCGAAGCGCGTAAGGTTGAGAATGCCGACATCCACCAGCGCCAGCGTGACGAAGGCTTCGCCTTTCCCGGCCCCGGCGATGGTGACGGGAACCGAGAGCGTCGTCTCCGGCCGCACCAGCGTGGGGGCGTCGAGCTTCACCTCCAGCCGGCGCGCCGACTGGTCGACGCCGAACCAGGCAAGGCCGATGGCCCGGCCGGGATTGCGGCCCGCCGCCGCATCGAGCGGGCGGTGCAGGAAAGCGAGCGCATAGGCACCCGGTCCCCAGCCCGCCGCGACGGGGAAGTCGACCGTGCTGGCGCCGGCCGGCACGTCCAGCGTCTTCGTGGCGAACACGCCGTCGCCGACGATCAGCACCGTGGCGGAGCCGGCATGGCGGCTGGCGAGGTCCACCTTGAGCGTCTCGCCGGCGGCGTACTGCTTCTTGTCGAGGCTGACCTCCAGCCGGTCCGGTGCGTCAGCGGTCGCCCCGCCGCCCCAGCCGGCCTCGAAGGGCACGGCGGTGACGAGGCTGCCATCGCTCACTTCCAGACGGTAGCGGCCCCAGCCGACCGGCACGTCGAGCCGCGCCGGCGCGCTGCCGAGATCGAGCTTGCCATCGGCCACCTTGGCGACCGACTGCACCGGCTCGAAATCCCAACTGCCGCCGAGGCGATACCATTGATAGCGGGTCTCGATGCGGTAGAGCGCCCAGCTCGCGCCGGGTTTCGCCACAGAGGCGCCCGCCGCATCAAACGCCTGCACCTCGAAGCTCGCATTGGCGTTCTCGCCCGGCCCGCTCGGCCCGAAAAGCGGCTTCACGCCCAGGGCCAACGGCGCCGGCTCGACCGGAATCACCAGCGAGCGGCGCACCGCGCGCCCGCCGCCTTCCTCAAGGCTGACGAAGATTTCCGCCTCCAGCGGACGGGCGGTCGGCGGCAGCGTCGGCAGCAGGGCAGAGAGCCGCGCCTTACCGGCGGCATCGGTGGTGGCAAGGTCCGGCAGCGCCGCGCGCACCGGGGCGAAGCCGTCATCGGGGCGGCCGAACTGCCAGCCCGGCAGGTTCGGGCGCTCCTTGGCGACGCGCACCTCGATCTCGCCGGCGACCTCAAGCCCGGCGGCCGGCGGACCGAACAGCCAGCGCCCGCTGGCGTCCACCGTCACCGGCGTCTTCGGCGCGATCCGGGTCGTGGTGCTGGAGAGGTCGAGCGCGAGGCGCTCGGGCACATAGTCCTCGAGCAGGAACGTCGTCTCGCCCACGGGCTTGCCGCGCGGGTCGACATAGGCCTCGATCCGCCACACCCCGGTCATCGCGCCGCTCATCAGCGGGAAGGCGACCGCGCGCCCGCCAGCGCCGGCATCCTCGGCGACGACACGGCGCTCCTCGACCCCATCGGGCCGCTTGAGCATGAGCGTCAGCGGCACGCCAGCCACCGCCTCCACCTGCGGGTTACGCAGCAGCGCGGTGAGATGCACCTCCTCGCCGGAACGGTAAACGCCGCGCTCGGTGGTGAGGAAGGCGTCCATCTTGTCCGGCGCCGCCCGGCCGCCGACGCCGCGATCGGTGAGGTCGAAGGCCTGATCCTCCAGCGACAGGAAGGCGTAATCGCCATCCTTGGCGCGGGCGACGAGCACGGCGGGGGCGAAACCATCCGTGCCCCGCATCACGCCGGGCGCGAAGGCGGCGCCGCCGGTGGCGTCGGTGGTCGCGGTCGCCAGCACCTCGTTCGACTTGGCGAGAAGGCGCAGCTCGACATCGGCCAGCGGCTGGGCGGTGCCGAGCGCGCGCACCATCACGGTGAGCCCGGTGGACCCCGACAGCGCGGTCATGCCGAGATCGGAGACGACGAACCACTGCGTCGCCCGCGTGCCCCATTCGTCGCTCGGGTCGGCGGCGGAACCGGCCGGGCGGGCGGCGAGCACATAGACGCCGGGTGCCAGCGTCGGCGCGGCCTCGTCCACCGGGAAGGCGGTGGTGACATCCTCATTGAGTGGCGACGCGGTCTCCAGCTCGCCCTTGAAGACGAGTTCGGCACGGCCGGATTTCAGCCGCTCCAGATCATAGCCCGCGAGATCGCGGCGGAACTCGCCGTCAATGGCGGTGGGAATCAGGCTGCGGTCGCCGATGCGATACAGCTCGACGCCGACGAGGGAGGTGTTGACGCTGACCAGCGGAATGCCGCGCGGGCCGGTGCGCGGGAGCACATAGTTGCGCCCGGTGAAGCGCACGCCCGGCTTGCGGTCGCGCACATAGATGGTGAGGTCGGCGGCGGCGGCCAGCGGCTCGCTCGCGATGCTGGAAGGCAGGCCCTGGCGCAGGCCGACATCATAGCTCTCGCCATGCTTCAGGCCCTCGACGCAGAGCTGGCTGTCCGCGAAGGACACCGCCGGCTTGTCGACCACGCCCTGCGGGCCCTTCAGCGTGACATAGGCGGCATAGTCGGTGGCCTTCGCCAGCGGCTCGGAGAACTGCACGCAGATGCGCGGGCTCGCCGCGTCCGAATCGACGCTGTAGTCGAGCATGCGGAAGCCGCGTTCGGCGCGCAGCTTGTCGTAGAAGGCGCGCTGATCGGGAACATTCGCGTAGGTCAGCGCGAGGGTGAGCGTGTCGAGCGCCGCGCGCCAGAGCTGGCGCTGGTCATAGAGATGGCCGATGGCGAACAGCGCGTCCGCCTGCTGGGCACGGGTCGTGGCGTTGCGATAAGCGAGGAACGCCGCGCCCTGCGCCCGCTCCAGGAACACGTCGCCGCTTTCATCGTCATTCGGCTTGATGCGGGCCAGCGCGCGAGAGAGCCGCAGCCAGGCACCGGAATCGGTCCCGGCAGCGCGGGCGAGCTGACCGTAAATATCGGTCGCGGTGCGCGCATCGCCCGCCGCCAGCGCGGCATCGGCATCCTTGCGCAGCTGCGCGGCGGGCTTGGGCAGCGGCCCGCGCTCGCGGTCGAGCAGCGCCTGGAGCCGGCGCGCCGCCTCGACCAAATCCTGCCGGGTGAAGGTCTTGGGCAGCGCGTCCTGCACAGCGGCGGCGGCCGCGGCCGTGGCGGAGGGTTTGCCGGTCTGCGCGGCGGGCTTGGCCGGAGAGGTGGCTGCCGGCTTGGCCGCGGGGAGAGCGTTCTGCGCCGCGGCCGGCGCGAGCATCAGCGCCAGAACCAGCGACGACGCGGCGACGGCGCGCCCGAGAGAGGAAAAAGCCAACCGCACGCCACCCATAGCACCACCTCGAAAGATCCCGCCCCGGCGGGTGACGTCACGATAGGCCGAAATCCGCGTCCGGGCCATGACGTCGGCCATTCGTTGGCCCCTCGCCGCGCCCCCGTCCACCGACGCGAGGCAGTCCGGGACGGAACCTTCGCGCGCGGCGCGGCGGGCGCGGATGTCACACAGCCGAGGATTGCCGCGCCGCTGCCATTGAATAGCCGTCCGCGCTTAGGTATACGGGCCGACATCCATTTGGGGGCCTGCCGTCACAGCCGTGCCGGGAGACGCTCCGATTCAACCGTGGCCGGACGCGGCCGCCGAGACCAGAGGCTTTCCATGTCGACCACGTTCGAGACCGTCGCCAACATCATCGCCGAGACGTGCGACATCCCGCGCGAGAACATCACGCCGGAGAGCCACGCCATCGACGATCTCGGCATCGACAGCCTGGACTTCCTCGACATCGCCTTCGCCATCGACAAGGCGTTCGGCATCAAGCTCCCGCTCGAGAGCTGGACGCAGGAAGTCAACGAAGGCAAGGCGACGACCGAGCAGTATTTCGTGCTCAAGAACCTGTGCGCGCGCATCGACGAACTGATCGCCGCCAAGACCGCCTGATGGCGGCATCGCGACGTAGGGGCAGGACGGTGTAATGCGGCTCGAATATTTTCAGATGATCGACAAGGTGCTGAACCTCGACCTCGAGGCCCGCACCCTGAAGACGGCGAATATCGTGCCGGATGAAAGCCCGATCTTCGAGGGGCACTTCCCCGGTCACCCGCTTCTGCCGGGTGTCCTGCTGTTCGAGATCATGGCGCAGAGCTGCGGCATGCTGCTGCTACGCCTGCACAATTACGACCGCATGGCGTTCCTCGCCTCCGTCGACAAGGGCAAGCTGCGGACCTTCGTCACGCCCGGCCAGGTCATCGAGGTGGACGCGCGCATGGAGCATGACGGCTCCGGCTTCGCCCGCCTCAAGGCCGAGGGTCGCGTCGAGGGCAAGCTCGTCTGCAACGCCGACATTACGCTGAAGACCATGCCGTTCCCGGCTCCGGAGCTGCGCGGTTACCTTCTTACTACAGCCGAGCGCATCGGCATGCCGATGGAGCCGCCGGCCGCCGCCGGCGCTGCCGCGGCGTGCTCAGGAACTCTCTCGCATGTCTAATCGTCGTGACGTCTGGATCACCGGCATCGGGCTCGTCTCGTCGCTGGGTGAAGGGCTGGAAGCGCACTGGCAGGCCCTGTCGGCCACGCCGAAGCCCGTTACCGACGAGGGCACCTTCCTGCCCTACGTCGTGCATCCGCTGGCGAAGATCGACTTCGACAAGCAGATCCCCAAGCGCGGCGACCAGCGCCAGATGGAGCCGTGGCAGCGCATCGGCACCTATGCGGCCGGTCTCGCCCTCGCTTCCGCCGGCATCGCCGGCAACAAGGACATTCTCTCCACCACCGACATGGTGGTGGCGGCGGGCGGCGGCGAGCGCGACCAGTCGGTCGACGGCGCCATCCTCACCGACATCGAGAAGCAGCCCAAGCCGGACGTGTTCCTGAACGAACAGCTTCAGTCGAACCTGCGCCCGACCCTGTTCCTCGCCCAGCTCTCCAATCTGCTGGCCGGCAACATCTCCATCGTCCACGGCGTCACCGGCTCCTCGCGCACCTTCATGGGCGAGGAAAGCTCGGGCACCGACGCGGTGCGCATCGGTTGGTCGCGCATTGCCGCCGGCACGAGCGAGATCGCGCTGGTGGGCGGCGCCTATAATGCCGAGCGGCGCGACATGCTGCTGCTCTTCGCCCTGAAGCGCCTCGCCATGCACGCCCCCTGGGCGCCGGTGCTGGCCGATCCCAAGGGCGTGCCGACCGGCTCGGCCGGTGCCTTCCTGGTGCTGGAATCGCCCGAGCACGCCACGGCGCGCGGGGCCAAGCCGATCGCCAAGCTCTCCGGCGTCTGGTCCGAGCGCGCGCGCCGCAACGATCCCGCGGCCGTCGAGGCGGTACTTGAACAGCTCGTCACCGCTGCCAAGGGCCCGGATGCCACCGGCACCGCGATCCTCTCCGCCGCCTCCGGCGCGCCGGAGCCGACCCGCGCCGAAGTGGCCGTCCTCGCCCGCAGCGGCCTGCCGGTGCGCTCGGTGACCGACCGCGTCGGCCACGGGCTGGAAGCACAGATGCCGGTCGCGCTCGCCCTGGCGAGCCTTGCGGTTTCGGAAGGGCAGCTCTTCGCCCCGCTGCCCGGCGAAACGCTTGAAAAGCCTTTCGATGGACCGCTCTCCCGTGCCATCGTTACCGCAGTGGGGCATTGGCGTGGGGAAGGCGTGGCGCTCGTGGAGCGCGTCGACTGATTCCCGTTTGCGGAAGCTGAGGCTTCGCAGGAGCAGAATATGGCGTCCTATACCGACAAGGCCGGCCGGCCGATCGTCGTCGTTACCGGCATGGGCCTGGTCACGTCGCTCGGTCAGGGCAAGACGGACAACTGGGCGAAGCTCACGGCCGGCAAGTCCGGCATTCATCGCATCACCCGCTTCCCGCTTGATGCGCTGAGAACCACCATCGCCGGCACGGTCGATTACCTCCCCGAGAGCGGGCGCACCGCGCCGGACCTCTCCGAGGAGCTGGCCCAGCTCGCGGCGGAAGAAGCGATCAGCGAATCGGGGATCGGCTCGAAGGGCGACTTCCCCGGCCCGCTGTTCTGCGCCGTGCCGCCGATCGAGCTGGAATGGCCGCAGCGCCGCATCCTCGCGCAGGAAGCCGCCGCCAACGGGCCGATCTCCTATGACGACCTGCTGCGCGCCGCCGAGGCCAATGGCCACGACGCCTGGCATGAGCGCTTCCTCTATGGCTCGATCGCCGATCACCTCGCGGACCGTTTCGGCACGCGCGGCCAGCCGATCTCGCTGTCCACCGCCTGCGCCTCCGGCAACACCTCGATCCAGCTCGCGGTCGAGGCGATCCGCCGTGGCGACTGCGACGCGGCGCTGTCCATCGCCACCGACGGCTCGGTGACCGCCGAGGCGCTGATCCGCTTCTCGCTGCTCTCCGCCCTGTCGACCAATAACGAGGTGCCGGAAGCCGCCTCCCGCCCCTTCGCCAAGAACCGCGACGGCTTCATCATCGCCGAGGGCGCGGGCGCCCTGGTGATGGAGAGCATGGAAAGCGCGGTCGCGCGCGGGGCCAAGATCCTCGGCGTGATCGAGGGCGTCGGCGAGATGGCCGACAGCTTCCACCGCACCCGCTCCTCGCCGGACGCCAAGCCGGTCATCGGCTGCATGCGCAACGCGCTGGCCGACGCGGGCGTCGCCCCGGAAGAGATCGACTACATCAACGCCCATGGCACCTCCACGCCCGAGAACGACCGCATGGAGTTCACCGGCATGACCGCCGTGTTCGGCGAGCGGCTGGCGAGCATTCCGCTGTCGTCCAACAAGTCGATGATCGGCCACACCCTGACCGCCGCCGGCGCCATCGAGGCGGTGATCTCGCTGCTCACCATCCAGAACGGCCGCATCCCGCCGACCATCAATTACGAGCTGCCGGACCCGGCCATTCCGCTCGACGTGGTGCCGAATGTCGCGCGCGATGCGCAGGTGAACCGCATCATGTCGAACTCCTTCGGTTTCGGCGGGCAGAATGTCTGCCTGATCATGAAGGGCTCGCCGGCGTGATCCACGCGCCGGCGTCGCCGACCGCGCGCTGAAGAGGCGACGCGGGAGGGGACGGCGCCGGCGACACCGGCTTTGGCTTCCACCCTCACCCGGCCCGACGGGCCGGCCTCTCCCATGGGGGAGAGCAGACGACAGGCACCCAGCATGACCCAGCGTGTTCTCGTCACCGGCGGCGGGCGCGGCGTCGGCGCGGCCATCGTGCGCGCCGCGGCGCTCGCCGGCTTTCACGTCGTCTTCACCGTCCGCACCGCCGCGGCGGAAGCCGAGGCGCTGATCGCCGATATCAAGGCCGAGAAGCCGGACGCCTCGCTCGAGGTGCGCGCGCTCGACCTCGCCGACAAGGACGCGGTCGAGGCCTTCGCCGCGCAGGTGGCGGAGGAGCCGGCCTATTTCGGCTTCGTCCATAATGCCGGCATGAGCTACGACACGCTGGCGGCGATGGTCGACCAGGCGAAGGCCGAGCAGCTCATGCAGGTCAATTACTGGTCCTTCGTGCGCATCGCCGGCGCGCTCATCCGGCCGATGACCCGCGCCCGCGCCGGGCGCATTGTCGCCATCGGCTCGATCGCGGCGGATGTCGCCAATGCCGGCAACGCCATCTATGCCGGCTCCAAGGCCGCGCTCGCCGGCTATTGCCGCACGCTGGCCATCGAGACGGCGCGGCGCGGCGTCACCGTGAACGTCGTCGCCCCCGGCTTCGTCGACACGGCGATGCTGGCGCCCTACGCTGCCTACCGCGCCAATGTCGAGAAGCAGATTCCGGCCGGGCGCTTCGCGGCGCCCGGAGATGTGGGGGCCGTGGTCGGCTTCCTGCTCTCACCCGGTGCCGCCTATGTGACCGGCGCGACCCTCCCGGTGGATGGCGGCCTCACCGCCGCACTAGCCATCCAGCGCTGATTTCGTTATCCAGCCTCGTCTTTCCGCGGGCGGCCCGCGCGGCACCTCTGGCTTTTCCGGCCAGCAGGGCCGATGTGAGCCGCCGGCGCTGCCTCGGAGTGTTTCATGCGCGCGCTGCAACTGGTTTCCGACCGTGAACTCAAGCTCGTCGACCTGCCGGAGCCGGACGCTCCGGCGCCGGGCGAGGTTCAGGTCGCCGTCAAGGCGCTGGCGCTGAACCATATCGACGTCTGGGGCTGGCGCGGCATGGCCTTCGCCAAGCGCAAGATGCCGCTGGTCGTCGGCGCCGAGGCGGTGGGCGAAGTCGTCGAAACCGGCGAGGGCGTGACCCGCTTCAAGAAGGGCTCGAAGGTCGCCATGTACGGCGCCCTCACCTGCGGCCAGTGCCGCATGTGCAAGGCGGGCCGCGACAATCTCTGCGAGGAAGTCGCCGGCGTCATGGGCTTCCATGTCGACGGCTTCGCCCGCGACACGCTGAACATCAAGGACCGGCTCTGCGTGCCGATCCCGGACGGCATCTCCTGGGTCGACGCGGCGACCGCGCCCGTCACCTTCTCCACCGTCGAGCACATGCTGTTCGACAATGCCAGGCTCGAACCCGGCGAGACCGTGCTGGTGCACGCCGCCGGCTCCGGCATCGGCACGGTGGCGATCCGCATGGCCAAGGAAATCGGCTGCACCGTCATCACCACGGCGGGCGATGACGAGAAGTGCTCCAAGGCGGTGGCGCTCGGCGCCGACCACGTCATCAACTACAAGACCGAGCGCTTCGAGCACGAAGTCCGCAAGATCACCAAGAAGAAGGGCGTGGACGTCGTCTTCGAGCATGTCGGCGCCGAGACCTGGAACGGCTCGCTGCTCTCCATGCGGCCGGGCGCGCGCCTCGTCACCTGCGGCTCGACCTCGGGCGTCTCGGTGAACATGAACCTGATGCAGCTCTTCCAGCGCCAGTACCGCATCATCGGCTCCTTCGGCGCGCCGATCCGCGCCATTGCCGACGGTCTGAAGCGGATGGAGCGCGGCGTGCTGCCGGTCATCGATTCGCAGTACCCGCTGGAGCAGTTCGGCGCCGGGCTGGAGCGGCTGGAAACCCGCCGGGTCTTCGGCAAGGTGGTCATCACCTTCTGATGGCAAACGGGCGCCTTCCCCGCCGATGAGCACCGACACCCCGCCGCGCAAGCCGTGGAGCCTTCGCCTGCGCGATGGCTTCCTCTCGGCCGGTGTATGGACGCTGACGCGCCTGTTGCGGATGCAGAATCCGCAATTCTCCGCCTGGGTCGGCAGCTTCTGGGCCCGCGCCATCGGGCCCTTCACGCCGATCCACAAGGCGGCGCTGAAGAACCTCGCCCTCGCCTACCCCGAGAAGACCGAGGCCGAGCGCCGGGAAATCGCGCGGGGCATGTGGGACAATCTCGGCCGCATGGCCGGCGAGTTCGTTCATCTCGACCGCATCTGGCAGTACAATATGTGGGAGCCGGCCAAGAGCCGGATCGAGACCACCGGCGTCTCCAACTTCGTCGCCATGCGCATCGACGGCAAGCCGGCGCTGGTGTTCACCGCGCATCTGGCGAACTGGGAACTGCCGGCCATCGCCGCCGCCGCGCAGGGGCTGGACAGCGCCGTGCTGTTCCGCGCGCCGGACAACACCTTCTTCGCCGACCTGCTGTTCGGCGCCCGCAGCCAGGTGATGGGCAACCTCGTCGCCGCCTCGCATGTCGCGGTGTTCGAGCTCGCCGCGGTGCTCGATCAGGGCAAGCATCTCGGCATCCTCGTCGATCAGGCGCGCAAGGGCGGGCCGATCGTGCAGTTCTTCGGCCGGCCCTGCACCACCAACCCCACCATCGCCCGCCTCGCCCGGCTCTATGAATGCCCGGTTCACGGCGTGCGCGTCATCCGCCTACCGGAAGGGCGCTTCCGCATCCAGTGTACCCCCGCCCTCGACCTGCCGCGCGACGCCAAGGGCAAGATCGACGTGGACGGCTCGATGCAGATGATCACCTCGGTCGTCGAAGGCTGGGTCCGCGAGCATCCCGAGCAGTGGACCTGGTTCTACCGCCGCTGGCGGATCTGACGGGGGACGGCGGCGCCCTCAGGCCCCCGCGCGCCTTCGCACGACCCCGCACGACGCGATGCGCTCCCCGCACACACCCCGTCATCCCCGGGCTTGACCCGGGGATCCACGACTTTCCCTCGCCCCACCGACAGAAGTCATGGATGGCCGGGCCAAGCCCGGCCATGACGGTTCGGCACGTGCCGCCTTGGGCCATGACGAGCCGGCAAGCGCCGCACCATCCCCGTTCCCCGGACAAGCCGCGCACGGCGCGGCGCCGATCCGGGGTCCAGCGCAGGACTCCGCCGAAGGCGGCTCTATCTCCCTCCCCGTCAAAAAGACACGGCCGACGAGTCATCCGCCGGATCCCTGCGCGCCTTCCACTGACGCTTCAGGCGTCCGGGACACGGACCTCGCGCCGCAGTCACCTCGCGCCGCCCCTGCTCCCCGAGCCCCCCAAAAGAAAACGGGCGCCCGGTTTCCCGGACGCCCGTCTTGTCTCATCGGCCGCTGCTGTGCCAAGCCGCCACGGGGGCGGCCCGGCCGTCGGCTCAGCTCACTTGCCGCGCTTGAAATCGGTCCACGTCTTGGTGACGACGCGCTGGACCTTCTGCGGGTAGGTGGTGACGGTGAAGAGGTTGGCCAGCGTCTCCTTGTCCGGGTAGATCGCCGGGTTGTCGAGGATCGCCTTGTCGATGAACTTCTGCGCCCCCTCATTGCCCGAGGCATAGGAGATGAAGTTGGAGTTCTTCGCGGCGACCTCGGGCTTCATCATGTAGTTGATGAAGGCCAGCGCCTCTTCGGGGTGGGCGGCATCCTTCGGGATGGCGAAGTTGTCGAACCACATCAGCGCCCCTTCCTTGGGGATGATGTACTCGATGTTGATCGGCGGCTTGCCGGTCTTCTCGGCAGCTTCCTCGGCGCGGGCCTTGGCCTGGAACACGTCGCCCGACCAGCCGACCGCGAGGCAGATGTCGCCGCCCGCCAGCGCGTTGATATAGCCCGAAGAATCGAACTTCTTCACGAATTTGCGGATCGGCGCCAGCAGCTTGCCGGCGGCCTCGATGTCGGCGGGATCCTTGGAGTTCGGATCCTTGCCGAGATAGCGCAGCGCGGTGGGAATGATCTCCTCCGGGCCGTCCAGCATGTAGACACCGCAATCCTTCAGCTTGCCCAGCAGTTCCGGCTTGAACACGATGTCCCAGCTGTTGAGCGGGGTGTCGCCGAGGCGCTGCTTCACCTTGTCGACGTTGAGGCCGATGCCGGTGGTGCCCCACATATAGTTCACGGCGTAGTCATTGCCGGGATCATAGACGGCGAGGCGCTCGGAGATGACCGGCCACTGGTACTGCAGGTTCGGCAGCTTGGACTTGTCCAGCTTCATGAACACGCCGGCCTGGATCTGGCGCTGCAGGAAGGAGCCGGTCGGCACCACCACGTCATAGCCGGTCTTGCCGCCGAGCAGCTTGGTCTCAAGCACCTCGTTGGAGTCGAAGACGTCGTACCGGACCTTGATTCCGGTTTCCTTGGTGAACTCCTCCAGCACCGACTCGTCGATATAGTCGGACCAGTTGTAGACGTTCACGACCTTCTCCTGAGCCGACGCGGGCGCGACCGCCAGCGCCGCCAGAAGACCGGCCGCGAGTGTCGAAAGGAGGCGAGACATCCGTTTCTCCTTGGGCAAGTAAAGTGATCAGCCGAATGGACCGTTTAAGGCTCCGGGCGGCAAGGCTAGTGCCTCGCCGATCCCCGCTCAAGTGAAACTCCCCGGCCCATGCCCAATAGTTGGTCACAAGCCGGTGGCGCTCACAAATAGGTCTCGTATTCCAGAAGATTGATCCGCCGCTCGAAGGCGAGCAGTTCCGTCTCCTTCATGATGGCGAACACCCGCTGGTACTGGGCGCCGAAGGCCCGGCCGACGAATTCCGAGCCCGCGAAGCGCCTGACCGCCTCGCCCATATCGTAGCTCAGGAGCGGGGCTTCCTGCTCATAGGCGTTGCCGGTCAGCGGCGCCGGCGGCTCAAGGCCCTTCTCGATGCCCTCAAGCATTCCCGCGAGGATGCCGGCAAGGACGAGATGGGGGTGAGCATCGGCGCCGGCGATGCGGTGCTCCAGCCGGCGCGCCTTCGGCCCGCCATTGGGCACGCGCACGGCCACCGCGCGGTTGTCGAAGCCCCACGACACGCTGGTCGGCGCGTAGCTGCCGGGCACGAGGCGGCGGAAGCCGTTATAGCTCGGCACGTAGAAGACGCAGGTATCCGCCATTGTGGCGAGCATGCCGGCGGCCGCGTTGCGCAGCAGCGTCTCGCCCGCCTCGCCCTGGCCGAAGGCATTGGCGCCGGTGCGGTCGGCAAGGCTCACATGCACATGCATGCCCGAGCCGGCGAAGTCGAGGAAGGGCTTGGGCATGAAGCTCGCGCGCAGCCCGTGCTTGCGGGCGACGCCGTCGATCAGCCGGCGCAGCAGGATCGCATCGTCGGCCGCCGCCATGGCGTCGGTGCGGTGATAGAGGTTCACCTCATACTGGCCGGGAGCGGCCTCGGAAATCACCGTGTCGGCCGGCAGGCCCTGGATGCGCGCCGCCTCGCGGATTTCGTGCAGCAGCCCGGCATAGGCGTCGAGGTCGGACATGGAATACATGTTCTGCCGCGCCGGACCGCTGGTCGAGGCGGGGAACACCGGCTCGGGCACGCCGCCGGGGCCGGGGGCGGGCTTGAGCAGGTAGAATTCCAGCTCGAAGGCGACGCAGGGATGAAGCCCGCGCGCGGCGAGGCGCGCCACCTGCGCGGCGAGCTTGTGGCGCGGATCGAGATCCCATGGCCGCTCGCCGCCGCGTCCGTCCGGCTCGTTCATCGAGATCAGCACCTGCGCCGCCGGGCGCGGCGACCACGGCACCGGCTTCAGCGTGCCCGCCACCGGGCGGCAAATGCCGTCGCGATCGCCGGTCTCGATGTGGATGCCAGTTTCCTCGACCTCGCGGCCCCAGATGTCCAACCCGAAGATGGAGAGCGGGATCGCCACACCCTCACCCCAGATCTTCCCGCCCGCCGTGCCTGGAATCCATTTGCCGCGCAGCACGCCATGGGTGTCGGGCAGCAGCACCTCGACAATGTCGGGGGTGCCATGTTCGGCGACATAGGCGCCGAACTCATCGGCAGGACGGGAGGAAGACGGCGCCGCGGCAAGGTCCGCAGCTTCGGGCAATGGCATGATCCACCTGGCAGAATGCGTCAGTCGATTGTGCTCACGCCGACGCGGTGGTGGTCAAGCGCCGCCCCCGCAGCGTGAGACACGCCCTTTTGCCATGCCGGACGGCTTGACGCACGCGAAATGTGATCACATTGTCACCGCGACTTCATGATGAGCAGGTGCGCCATGCCGCTTCCCACTTCCACCGCCGAACTGCGTGCGCTCGACGCCGCCCATCACCTCCATCCGTTCAGCGATACCAAATCGCTGAACGAGGAAGGCTCGCGCGTCATCCTCAAGGCCGAGGGCGTGTGGCTGACCGACTCGGACGGCAACCGCATCCTCGACGGCATGTCGGGCCTCTGGTGCGTCAATGTCGGCTATGGCCGGCAGGAGATCGTCGATGCTGTCGCCAAGCAGATGGCGGAGCTGCCCTATTACAACACCTTCTTCAAGACGACGCACCGCCCGGCCATCGAGCTGGCCGCCAAGCTCGCCGAGCTGACGCCGAAGCAGTTCAACCGCGTCTTCTTCACCGGCTCGGGCTCGGAGTCGAATGACACCGTCATCAAGCTTGTCCGCCGCTATTTCCAGATCAAGGGCAAGCCGGAGAAGAAGGTCATCATCTCCCGGCACAACGCCTATCACGGCTCCACCGTCGCCGCCGGCAGCCTCGGCGGCATGTCGCCGATGCACGGCCAGAGCGCGATCATTCCCGACATCGTCCACATCGCCCAGCCCTATTTCTGGGGCGAGGCGCGCCAGGGCGAGACGCCGGACGAGTTCGGCCTGCGCACCGCCCGCGCGCTGGAAGCCACCATCGACGCGCTGGGCGAGGACCGCATCGCCGCCTTCATCGCCGAACCGGTACAGGGCGCCGGTGGCGTCATCATCCCGCCCGCGACCTATTGGCCGGAAGTCGCCCGCATCTGCCGCGAGCGCGACATCCTGTTCGTCTCCGACGAGGTGATCTGCGGCTTCGGCCGGACCGGCAGCTGGTTCGGCTGCGAAACCTTCCACACCGAGCCGGACATCCTCGTCATGGCGAAGGGCATCACCTCCGGCTACATGCCGCTGGGCGGGGTGATGGTGGCCGATCGCGTGGTCGAGGTGCTGCTGGAAGGCGGCGACTTCAACCATGGCTACACCTATTCCGGCCACCCGGCCGCCTGCGCCGCCGCGCTCGCCAATCTCGCCATCATGGAGCGGGAGAACCTGATCGGCCGCGTCGCCACCGATGTCGGGCCATATCTGAAGGCGCAGTGGTCCAAGCTCGCCGAGCACCCGCTGGTCGGCGAGGCGCCGACCCTCGGCCTGCTCGCCGCGCTGGAGCTGACGCCGGACAAGATCGGTCGCACCAAGTTCCCCGATGTCGGCAAGGCCGGCACGCTGGCGCGCGACTTCTCCTTCAAGAACAACCTCGTCATGCGCGCGGTGCGCGACCGCCTCATCATCGCCCCGCCGCTCACCATCTCGCATGACGAGATCGACGAGCTGATCGTGCGCGTGCGCAAGACGCTGGACGAGGCCCATGCCGAGCTGAAGCGCTGGGGCTGGGTTCACTGAGGGCGGGCTGAGACCGTCGCCGGCGGCACGGGCGCGCGAAACGTGCTTCAATGCCGCCGGTCACTGACCATAGGGAAAGCGCGATGAACCTCGTCACCCCCGTCGGCGAAGGCTCCGGCGTCAGCCCGGCCCGCACCGCGGCGCTGCGCGCGGAGGCCGAGGCGCTCTATCTCGGCACGCGGCCGAAGACCCGCGCCGCCGCCGGCGCCGCCGCGCATCTCTATCAGGGCGTGCCGATGCACTGGATGGTGGACTGGTCCACCCCGGTGCCGCTGGTGGTGGCGCAGGCGTCCGGCGCCCGCCTCACCGATGTCGACGGCAATGGTTATGACGATTTCTGTCTCGGCGACACCGCCTCGCTGTTCGGCCATGGCCCCGCGCCGGTGGCCGAGGCGCTGACGCGGCAGGCGCGGGCCGGCCTCGCCACCATGCTGCCGAGCCCGGACGCGGCCATTGTCGGCGACCTGCTCGCCGCCCGCTTCGGCCTGCCCTACTGGCAGATCGCCACCACCGCGACGGACGCCAACCGCTTCGCGCTGCGCGCCGCCCGCGCCGCCACCGGGCGCCCGCGTATCCTGGTGTTCGACGGCGCCTATCACGGCGCCGTGGACGAGACCTTCGTCGAGCTCGGCCCGGATGGCCGCGCGCGCAACGCGCAGGGCCTGCTGGGCGAGCCGCGCGACCTGACGGCACTCACCCGCGTCATCCCGTTCAACGACATCGCCGCGCTGGAAGAGGCGCTGGCCGATCGCTCGGTCGCCTGCGTCATCACCGAGCCGGTGCTGACCAATTGCGCGATGGTGCTGCCGCAGACCGGCTTCCACGACGCGCTGCGCGACATCACCCGCCGCACCGGCACGCTGCTGCTGATCGACGAGACGCACACACTCTCCAGCGGGCCGGGCGGCTACACCCGCAAATTCGGGCTGGAGCCCGACCTGTTCGTCGTCGGCAAGGCGATTGCCGGTGGCGTGCCGACCTCGGTCTGGGGCATGAGCGCGGACGTCGCCGAGCGCCTCACCCGCGCCCGCGCCAGCCAGCCGGACGGGCGTTCAGGAATGGGCACGACCTTATCGGGCACCGCGCTCCAGCTCGCCGCCCTGCGCGCGACGCTGGAACATGTCGCGACCGATGCGGCCTATGCGCATATGAACCGGCTGGCCGACCGGCTGGAGGCCGGCCTTGCCGAGGTGCTCGCGCAAGCGCGGCTGCCCTGGCATGTCGCCCGTTGCGGCGCCCGCGTGGAAGTCGTGCGCGCCCCGCGCCCGCTCAGCAATGGCGGCGAGGCCCATGCGGCGCATTACGCGGATCTGGAAGCCACCATCCACCTCGCACTTCTGGTTCGCGGCGTGCTGATCTCGCCGTTCCACGACATGATGCTGTGCTCGCCGGCGACGCAGCAGGATCAGGTCGACCGCCTCGTCGCCGCCACGGCGGATGTGGTGCGCCGACTGGTGGGGTGAGCCCTTCGCCCACGAGCATCCTTCGAGGCCCGGCTGCGCCGGGGAAAGCCGAGGAAGACGCCTGCGGCGGCATTTTGCGCTGGATCCCGGCTCGGCGCTCCGGCTGCGCCTCCGCTGGGCCGGGACACGTTATTCGGAACGAACCACGCCAACAGCTGCGTTTCCCGGACAAGCGGCGCACAGCGCCGCGCCGATCCGGGATCCAGGAGAGACTCAGCGCAGCGTCCTAATCGCGCATCAGGCGTGCGTCCCCCTCAGCCCTGCTCGGTCGGAAAGCCCGCTTCCTTCCAGGCGAGGATACCGCCGGCCATGTGGCGGTAGAGGTCGGCGCCGGCGGCCTGCGCGGCGGCGGCGGCGCGCTGGGAGCGCTGGCCGGAGCGGCAGGAGAACACCAGCGTCTTGCCCGCCGGATCGGGCAGCGCGGCGGCATCGAAGGTGGAGAGCGGGAAATCGACCGCGCCGGGAATGCGCTCGGCGGCGAGTTCGTTCGGCTCGCGGACATCCACCAGCAGGATCGTGCCGGCCTCAAGCCCGGCCTTCACCTCGTCCACCGACAGGTTCTCGATCACGCCACCGAAGGGATTGGGCTGCTGCATTGTCAGGCTCCTCGCTGTTACCGAGGAGGTAGACCCGCGGCGCGGGCGCCGCAAGTGCCCCCCGCGAGTCCCCGTCAGCCGGGCTCAGCGCGGCTGCGGCTTGCCCGGCCGGGCGACGACGATGCCGGCCACCACCATGGCGCCGCCAATGGCGACCATGAGCGAGGGGATCTCGCCGAACAGCAGGGCGGCCATGCTGGTGCCGACGACGATCTGCAGCAGCAGCACCACCGAGATCAGCCCGGCCTGAAGCCGCCCGAGCGCGAAGGTGGTGAGCCCCTGCCCAGTCGCATGGGCGACGAGGCCGAGCCCGACCACGGCGAGCAGGCCCTGAAGGCTGGAAGGCACCAGCGTCTCGCCCGCCGCGACGGCCCAGACGAGGCAGAAGATGGCGGCGGTAATGGCGGCGATCAGCGAGACCATGCCGCCGCCAAGCGCCGGGCCATGGCTCTGGCCGCTGCGGCGCACGAGGCGGGTCATCAGCATGTAGCCGGCATAGCAGGCGGCGGCAGCCATGCAGAGCACGTCGCCATAGACGCTGACGCCATCGCCCGGCACGGCGGCGGCGCTGCGCGAGATGATGAGCACCGTGCCGCCCAGCGACAGCACCAGCGCCAGCAGAAGGCCGCGCGAAGGCCGCTCGCCCAGCGCCAGCCAGCCGATCACCATCACGATGACCACCGCCAGATTGGCGATCAGCAGCGCATTGGCGGTGGTGGTGTGGGCAAGGCCGAGATGGAAGGCGACAAGGTCGGCGCCGAAGAACAGCCCGGCCATCATGGAAATGAACAGCTGCCGGCGGGTGAACAGCACGCGGCGGGCTCCCGGCGCGCGCGGGGCGCGGCGCTCCAGCGCCCGCTGCTCGGCCACCGCCCAGATGATGGTCGGGCCGAGCGCAAAGACCAGCCGCCAGAAGCCGACCGCCGCCGGGCCGACATCGGCGAGGCGCACGAAGATGGCGGAGAAGCCGATGCAGATGGCCGCCAGCACCACGGCGAAGAACGCCTGTCGGCGCAGCGCCGCCTCATGCAGGTCGGCCGTCGAGGCGGGGGAGAGCAGGATGGCGCCCTCGGCGGCGGCCGGGGCAAGGGCGGCGGGAGGCGGAGACATTGCCGGGCTCGACACAGGACATGCAGGGAGTGGACGGTGCGGTCCCATCGGCCGCGCGCGGCGTCCCGCACGGGGAAAGCGCCGATGACATTTGGATACACCGCGAACTGGCATCGCCAAAGCGAATTTATTTTGTCGATACATTCATGATGGTGATATAAGTCGTCAGCGCGGCGGCCGACGCCGCCTTGCCCTGTGACCCATGCGTTCGGGAGGACGCGCAGGAGGACGCCGATGCGCCATCTCGATACCGAATCGCTGGGAATGCTGATCGCCATCGTCGATACGGGCGGCTTCACCGCCGCAGCCGAGCGGGTGGGACGCACCCAATCGGCGGTGTCGGCGCGCATTGCCCAGCTCGAGGAAAATCTCGGCGTGCGGCTGCTGGAGCGTTCCCGGCGCGGCATCTCGCTGACCGAGACCGGCGAGCGGCTGGTGGCGCATGCGCGACGCCTGCTCGCCTTCGAGAGCGAGGCACTGGCCGATCTCAAGGGCGGCACGCCCGAGGGCAGCGTGCGCATCGGCATGCCCGACGATTATGTCGACGCCTATTTCACCCCGACCATCGCCCGCTTCGCCGCCGCCTATCCGCGCGTGGAAATCTCCATTCGCTGCGATCTCTCCAAGAATCTGGAGCCGGAGGTCGATCGCGGGCAGATCGACGTGGCGCTGCTGACGCGCGACCTTACCCGCCCGACCGGCGAACTGCTCAAGAAGGAAAAGCTGCTCTGGCTCGCCGCGCGCGGCCACCGGCCCGAGCGCAACGACCCGCTGCCGCTGGCGCTGTTTCCCACCGGCTGCCGCGTGCGCCCGCACATCGCCGCCGCGCTCGACAAGGCCGGGCTGAACTGGCGGGTGGCCTGCACCTCCTCCTCGCAGGGCGGCGTGCATTCGGCGGTGGAGACCGGGCTGTGCATCACCGCCCTGCCCGAATGCGCCGCACCGCCGGAATGGCGCCGCCTCGGCGCCGCCGACGGCCTGCCGCCGCTGCCGGACATGGAGATCGGCCTGTTCCTCGCCCCCGCCGCCTCGCCGGCCGCCCGGCGCCTCGCGGACACGCTGCGCACGGCGATGGCGATGCCCAGCGCAGTGATGCCGAGCGCGCTGGCCCCCGGCAGCGTGGCGGCGGCCTGAGGCCGTCGTCGCCCTCTCCGTCATCGCAAATTCACATGCAATGCGCGCCCTCTCGCGCTAACGCAGATGGATGAGCGACACGACCCGCGAGCGCACCACCGACACCGCCGAAAGCACCGGTAGCCCCGGCGAGGTGTTCGGCGCCTTCCTCAAGCTCGGCCTCACCTCCTTTGGCGGGCCGGTGGCGCATCTCGGCTTCTTCCGCGAGGAACTGGTCGCCAGGCGCGGCTGGCTGAGCGAACCCGCCTACGCCAATCTCGTCGCGCTCTGCCAGTTCCTGCCCGGCCCGGCCTCCAGCCAGGTCGGCATGGCCATCGGGCTGATGCGGGCCGGGCTCGCCGGCATGGCGGCGGCCTGGGTCGCCTTCACCCTGCCCTCCGCCCTGCTGATGCTCGGCTTCGCCTATGGCTTCGTCGCCGCCGACAAGGCGGGGATCGGCGGGGGCTGGCTGGCCGGTCTCAAGGTCGCCGCCGCCGCCATCGTGGCGGACGCCGTGCTCGGCATGGCGCGCAATCTCTGCCCGGACCGCGAACGCCGCACCCTCGCCTTGCTGGCGGCCGCCGCCGCGACCCTGCTGCCCGGCGCATTGGGGCAGGTCGGCGTCATCCTCGCCGGCGGGCTGATCGGGCTCGCCCTGCTCTCCGTCGAGCCGACCCATGTGCCGGCGCCCGGCCGGCATCTGCCGGGGCGCACGGCCTCCATCGCCGCGCTCCTCACCTTCGCCGGGCTGCTGGTCGCGCTGCCGCTGCTGGCGGCCACACATCCCGGCCTCGCGCTGTTCGATACCTTCTACCGCGCGGGCTCGCTGGTGTTCGGCGGCGGTCATGTGGTGCTGCCGCTGATCGAGGCGGAGGTGGTGCATCCCGGCGGAGTGACGCGCGAGGCATTCCTCGCCGGCTATGGCGCGGTGCAGGCGATGCCCGGCCCGCTCTTCTCCTTCGCCGCCTATGTCGGGGCGATCATGCCCAGCGCGCCCAACGGTCTTACCGGCGGGCTCATCGCGCTGATCGGCGCCTTCCTGCCCTCGGCTCTGCTGGTCTATGGCGCGCTGCGCTTCTGGACCGCACTGGCGGCGCAGCGGCGGGTGCGCAACGCGGTCGCCGGCATCAATGCCGCCGTCGTCGGCCTGCTCGGTGCCGCCTTCTGGGATCCGGTGGTTTCGTCAAGCCTCACCTCGCCACGCGCGGTCGCGCTGGCGCTGCTGGCCTATCTCGCGCTGGCACTGTGGAAGGTGCCGGCCTGGGCCGTGGTGGCGGGCGCCGCGCTAGCCGGCGCCCTGCTGCTGTGAGGTCAGTCCCGAACAACCTTGAAGCCGGCGAAGGCCTGGCAGGTCGGAAAAACCTGAAGGCTGTTCACCACCACATGGCGCGGCAGGGTGCAGCAGAAGAACACCTGCTCGGCGATGTCTTCCGAGGTCAGCGACTGCGTGCCGGCATAGACGCCCTCGGATTTCTGCGCGTCGCCATGGAAGCGCACCAGCGAGAACTCGGTCTCGACCATGCCCGGCTCGATATTGGTGACGCGCACCTGCGTGCCGGCCAGATCCGCCATCAGGTTCAGCGCGAACTGCTTCACGAAGGCCTTGGTGCCGCCATAGGCATTGCCGCCCGCATAGGGGTAGTCGCCGGCGATGGAGCCGGTGAACACCACATGGCCCTCCTTGCGCTCGACCATGGCCGGCAGCGTCGCGCGCACCGTGTAGAGCAGGCCCTTGATGTTGGTATCGACCATGTCCTCCCAATCCTTCAGGCTGGCGGCCTGGGCGGGTTCGAGGCCGAGGGCGAGGCCGGCATTGGCGAAGACGACATTGACCGTGCGAAAGCTCTCCGGCAGGCCGGTGAGCGCCTCGGTCAGCGCGGCGTTGTCGCGCACATCGACCTCCAGCGGGTGGAAATGCGGGCCGAGCTCGTCGCGCAGCGCGATCAGCCGGTCGGCGCGGCGGCCGGTGCCGATGACCTTGGCGCCCGCCAGCACGAAGCGCCGCGCGGTCGCCGCGCCGATGCCGGAGGTGGCTCCGGTGATGAGAACCGTCAGCGTGGCGGGATCCAGCATCTGATACATGGCGGCGACCTCTCGGGCGTGAAGCGGCGGGCGGAAACGGGTGCGGGGAATGCTGCGTCGCACATATCGCGTCGGCGCGTGCGCGTCCATCACACGAATGTCTCGCGCGCCAAAGTCCCTCACGCGACCATCGCGCGGCGACAGGTGACCGACAGTCAAGCCGTCGTTAACCCGTGGTTGAGCATAAGCAGCAAGGGCGATGCTTGCCGCCGCAGGGTCACGGTCACGCCACGATCCTCCGCGAAACAAAGACTCGACCGTCCCGCGTGCCCCGAGAGATGCAAGATCGCCCCCGCGATGCGGCGGGCGAGGAGTTAGCCTGATGAGCGTCAAGACCACCCTGGCCGTCACCGTCGCCGCCCTCCTTCTCGGAGGCTGCAGCACGACGCTTGACGGATTCGGTGGCCAGCAGGCCGCGGTCGAGCCCAGCCAGATCACCCCGGCGCCCACCGGGTCGATCGAGAGCTCCGCCGTGCCGCCCCCCGCGCCCACCACCTATGGCGCGGGCGCCGCCACCGCCGCCGCTGCGGTGACGCCGCGCGCGCCGGAAACCCCGGTCGCCCTCTCCCCGCCCCAGGCCACCGCGCCGGGCGGCGTCGCCTATGCCGAACCCGGCGCCGCCCGCACGCAGCTCGCCGGCGCGTGGAAATTCGGCTGGGACAACGGGCAGAAGAGCTGCAAGGTCACGCTCTCCACCGATCGCGGCATGACCGGCTTTGCCGCCAATGCCGACGTGGATTGCCCCAACGACATCTTCATGACCAAGGCGTGGGATGTGTGGGGCGACGACATCGTGCTGCAGAACCACCTCGGCAAGGTGACGGCGCGGCTGAAGCCGATGGGCAATGGCCTGTTCGACGGCACCACCACCGCCGACGGCACGCACATCACGCTGACGCGCGGCTAATATTTCAATTTTACAATCATTCCAATGACTGGATTGCTCCGGTCATTGCGCCGCCCTTCCCCAGCGTGATGGCGCGTTTTTATTGTGCAGCGCGGTGAAAAAACGCGCGCACCGCCGCGATATGTGTCGTGCGCGTGGAAAAAGTGACGGCAAATCTGAACTAATCCCCCCACCACTTGCGTAGTCTCGCGGATGGCGACGATGTGAGACTGTGAGATCTTGGTCACAGTCATCGTCACGTTATCGGGAACTGCGAGATAATTGGTGCGTTAACCGTGGCGCCGGGTCATTGTGGTCATCAGGAAAGCTGATTGATTCGCTCGGTTGAGAAGAGGGGATTGTGATGCTGCAGGCGACCAAGGCCATGACACCAGCGGTTTCTTCACTCATCGCACGCGACGCCGAGCCGGCGCGGACCGGCTTCCCGCGCCGCGACCCGGCCAGCATCACCCAGCTCATGTCGCAGCATCTCGATCTCGCCTGCCCGGCCACCGATTCCGAGGCGCTGCGCCTGCTGCGTCAGGCGTTTCCGGGCGCGCCGCTCACCGCCCGCGTCGAAGTAATGGCCCGCCGCGCCCGCTGACGCGGGCCCCTCGCGGTTTCCGACGTTTCCTGCCCAGTGCCGCCCCGGCTCCTTGCCGTCGGGCGGCTTCTTTTTGGGCTGACCCGTGAAGGCGGCTCAGTTGAGGTGCGCGGGCGGGCGGTGCTCGTCCGGCACCTCCACGCCATGCGGCTCCTCGGGCCGGGCGCCACTGGCGAGGCGCGCCTCATAGGCCCGCATCTGGCGGGCATAGCGCATGGCGGAGAAGGGCAGCGCCGCGAGATAGGCGAGGCACACCACCGAGAGCGTCGCCCAGGGCCAGGTGACCAGCACCGCCACCGACAGCACCACGGCGATGAACAGCGGCATCACCTTGTCGCGCGGAATGCGCGCGCCCAGCCGCTTGCCGGAGAAGGCCGGCAGCTTGGACACCATCAGCAGACCGATGCCGAGGGTGAACAGCGCCGCCACGGCGGGCGTCACCACGAGACGCGGCAGGCCGATCATCTCCAGATAGATCGGCAGCAGCATGATGAGCGCGCCGGCGGGTGCGGGAATGCCAGTGAAATAATCCGCGGCGAAGGGCGGCTTGTTCGGGTCTTCCAGCATCACGTTGAAGCGCGCGAGGCGCAGCCCGGCGCAGATGGCGAAGGCCAGCGAGGCGATCCAGCCCAGCGAGCCGAGAACATCCAGCCCCCACATATAGATGATGAGCGCCGGTGCCACGCCGAAGCACAGGAAGTCCGACAGGCTGTCCAGCTCCGCGCCGAAGCGCGAGGTGCCGTGCAGCATGCGCGCGAGGCGGCCATCCATGGCGTCGAGCACGGCGGCGATGACGATGGCGCCGAGCGCCAGCTCCATGCGCCCCTCGAACGCCATGCGGATGCCGGTGAGGCCGGCGCAGAGCGCCAGCAGCGTCACCACATTCGGCACCAGCAGCCGCAGCGGAATGGCCTGGAAACGGCGGCGCGGCGGCTCGGGCGCCTCCGGCTCGAAGGGCGGAAAGAGATCCGACATGGCGATCCTCGCGGGCAGCGGCGGGCGGGGTGAACGGTCAGTCGACGCGGTAGGTGGTTTCGGGACCGCTGGCATGGGCATCGGCCAGCACCGTCTCGCCGGCCAGCGCGCGCTGGCCTTCGGCGACGAGGATGCGGGTGCCCACCGGCAGGTAGACGTCGACGCGCGAGCCGAAGCGGATGAGGCCGAAGCGCTCGCCGGGCGCCAGGCTCTCGCCCTCGCGCACGAAGCTGACGATGCGGCGGGCGATCAGGCCGGCGATCTGAACGACGCCGACGGCGCCGAGCGTGGTCTCCAGCACCATGCCGCTGCGCTCATTGTCGTCGCTCGCCTTGTCCAGCTCGGCATTGAGGAACTTGCCCGGCCGATAGGCGATGCGGGTGATGCGACCGGCCAGCGGGGCGCGGTTCACATGCACGTCGAACACATTCATGAAGATGCACACGCGCGGCAGCGGCAATTCGCCAAGGCCAAGCTCGGCCGGCGGCACGGCGGGGCCGACGAGGCAGACGCGCCCATCGGCGGGGGAGACCACCAGCCCCTCGCGCACCGGCGTGACGCGCTCGGGATCGCGGAAGAAGTAGCAGATCCACGCGGTGATCAGCACACAGATCCAGCCGAGCGGCGGCACCAGCCACAGCAGCAGGGCGGAGGCCGCCGCGCCGATGAGGATGAAGGGGTAGCCTTCCCGGTGGATCGGGGCGAGACCGCTGCGGATCGAGTCGATGATGGTCATGAACCGCTTTCCTAGAGCATTTTCGAGCGAAGTGGTTTCCGGTTCGCGTGAAGAAAATGCGTTGTAACAAACCGTAAGAGAAGGTCCGGTGAAGGAGTTCACCGGACCTTCTCTTACGGCCGCTCCGGCAGCGGCCCCGGAGAGGTAGGGCCAGCCGGGCGGTACGTCAAATGGAAGCGGCGTGAGGCGGTTCGGGTTCCACCGTCACCGCGCGACGCCGCGGCGCCGCTGCGTCACCCGGCCGGGCCGCGCCGGCGCCAACCGCTCACGCGGCGGCCGGGCTCGGCGCCGGGCGGGCGGGCGCGGGCGCGTCCGGCACCACCTCGTCCACCTCGCCGGCGGCCTTCAGCGTCTCGCGGGCGCGCTCGGCCTCGCGCTGGCGCTCCCACATGGAGTGGTAGAGGCCGCCCTTGTCCATCAGTTCGGCATGGGTGCCGCGCTCGGCGATGCGGCCATGCTCGAGCACGATGATCTCGTCGGCGCCGACCACGGTGGAGAGCCGGTGGGCGATGACCAGCGTGGTGCGCCCGCGCGAGACGCCTTCCAGCGCGTCCTGGATCTCGCGCTCGGTGTGGCTGTCCAGCGCCGAGGTCGCCTCGTCGAGGATGAGGATGGGCGGGTTCTTCAGGATGGTGCGGGCAATCGCCACGCGCTGCTTCTCGCCGCCCGAGAGCTTTAGCCCGCGCTCGCCGACTTCGGTGGCGTAGCCCTTGGGGGTGCGGCGCACGAAACCGTCGATCTGCGCGAGTTCGGCGGCGCGCGCCACCTCCGCGTCGCTGGCGCCGGCGCGGCCATAGCGGATGTTGTAGGCCAGCGTGTCGTTGAACAGCACCGTGTCCTGCGGAACCATGCCGATGGCGGCGCGCAGGCTCTGCTGGTTCACCCGGCGGATGTCCTGCCCGTCAATGGTGATGCGCCCGTCATTGATGTCATAGAAGCGGTAGAGCAGCCGCGAGATGGTCGACTTGCCCGCGCCCGAGGGGCCGACGATCGCCACGGTGCGCCCGGCCGACACCTCGAAGGACACGCCCTTGAGGATTTCGCGGTCGGGATCGTAGGAGAAGCGCACATCCTCGAAGCGCACCGTGCCGCCATTGAGCGCCAGCGCGGGCGCGCCCGGCGTGTCACGGATCTCCGGGGGGCGGGCGAGGATGGTGAACATCGCCTCGATGTCGATCAGCGACTGCTTGATCTCGCGGTAGATCATGCCGAGGAAGTTCAGCGGCTGGTAGAGCTGGATCATCATGGCGTTGACCATGACGAAGGAGCCGACCGACTGCCGCCCGGCGCGGATGTCGAACACGCACAGCGCCATCACCGCGGTGAGGCCGAGCGTAAAAATGGTCGCCTGCCCGGCATTCAGCCAGGCGAGCGAGGTGTGGGTATGGACGGTGGCGCGCTCATAGCGGGCCATGGAGCGGTCATAGCGCTGCGCTTCCCACGTCTCCGCGCCGAAATACTTCACCGTCTCGTAGTTCAGCAGGCTGTCCACCGCCTTGGAATTGGCGTCGGTGTCGCTCTCGTTCATCGCCGCGCGGATACCCATGCGGTACTCGGTCATGATGAAGGTGAAGAGGGTGTAGGCACCGATCATCGCCACGCTGGCGAGCGCGTAGCGCCAGTCGAACTGCCAGAGCAGCACGCCGATCACCATGGCGAATTCGAGAATCGTCGGCGCGAGATGCAGCACCAGCATCCGCACGATGGTCTCGATGCCCTCGCGCGAGCGCTCCAGCACCCGCGTCAGCCCGCCAGTCTTGCGCTCCAGATGGAAGCGCAGCGACAGCGCGTGCATGTGCTCGAAGGTTTTCAGCGCGAGGCGCCGCACCGCATGGATCGCCACCTTGGCGAACAGCCCGTCGCGCCACTGGGTGAGGCCCGCCATGACGATGCGCGAGAAGCCATAGGCCAGCGTCAGCATCACCGGCGCGGCGATGAGGTAGCTCACCGCATCGCTGGTGATGCGGGCGCCCTCGCCCTCCGCCACCGCGTCGGTCGCCCATTTGAAGATGAAGGGCGTGGACATGGTGGCGATCTTCGCCAGCACCAGCAGCAGCAGGCCCCAGACCACGCGCGCGCGCAGATCCGCCCGGTCGGCCGGCCACAGATAGGGGCCGAGCCCCCTGAGCGCGACCAGAAGGCTGCCGCGCGGGTTGATCTCGCTGGCTTTACCCGGTGTCGCCGATGCGGCTTGGGGGGACAGGGCGTCAGGTGCGGGCACACCTTGGGGTGCGGACATCAGGCTTTCCGTTCAGTTCCGGCGCGGGCCCGGCGCGCGGTGCGCTCGGCCGGCCTTCGGTTCGGCGCAAGCGGGATGGTGTCCCATCAGGCCCGCGTCATAGGTCGCGTATCAGGCGTCGAGATAGGCGGGAACGCGTCTCAGACCAGAGCGTGCTCCCGCGCATCAGGGCTGCGGCGGGCGCAGGCACCCTCCCCCGCCAGCGTCGCGAGCAGCGGGCCGATCTCCCGCGCCAGACTGGCGACGGCCTCCCGGTCGATGCAATAGCAGGAGCGCGGCCCCTCAATGGTGCCGGTAATGAGCCCCGCCTCCTTCAGCACCTTGAGATGCTGCGAGACGGTGGACTGCGCCAGCGTCAGCCCGCGCACGATATGCCCGCACTGGCAGCGCTCTACCTCCGCCAGGGCCCGCAATATCGCCAGCCGCGCCGGATGCGCGAGGGCACGCAGGCGCAAGGCCAGCAGCTCATCATCCAGGTTGGAAGCGGCATCATCGCTCATCGCCATCGTTTATCGTCGATGGACGATGAAGACAAGGTGACGCTGACACGAGGGAACGCAGCACCACCGTGCCGCATTTGCGCCCGGCGGCGGGCGGTGTCATCTGAAGGAGCGGCACCTTGCCGGACTCATTATCGCAGTGCACCATGGTATCCATGACAAAGATCAAGAGCGTATGCGTCTATTGTGGAGCGGCCACCGGGGCTGATCCGGTCTATCTCGACGGGGCGATCGAGCTCGGCCGGGCGCTGGCCGAGGCCGATATCCGTCTCATCTATGGCGGCGGCGGCGTGGGGCTGATGGGCGCCACCGCGCGCGCCTGCGCGGAAGCCGGCGGCAAGGTCACCGGCATCATCCCGGATTTCCTGATCGGCAATGAGCAGGCCTTCGAGCACGCCCACGAGCTGATCGTCACGCAGGACATGCATGAGCGCAAGCGCCTGATGTTCGAGCGGGCGGATGCCTTCATCGCCCTGCCCGGCGGCATCGGCACGCTGGAGGAGCTGGTCGAGCAGCTCACCTGGGTGCAGCTCAACCGCCACCGCAAGCCGGTCATGGTGCTCAACATTGCCGGTTTCTGGGATCCGCTGCTGGCGCTGTTCGACCACATGCAGTCCACCGGCTTCGTCAATGTGTCGCGCCCGGTGACGCTGGAAGTCGCCCACAGCGTGCGCGCCGCCCTCATCAAGCTCACCACGGCCGTCGCCGGCGTGCCCGAGGGCGAGCTGCACGGGGCGACTGAGGAGCGCGTGCTCGGCCGCATGTGAGGGGTACGGCCGGCGCGTGGGGCTATCCAACGCCCCGCGCACTGTCTAGGTTGGCGCTACTTTAGTACCAGCTCCTGGATGCCCATGACCCGTTTTCGTCGCCTGCGCCGTGCCGTCGGACCGATCACCCTGGCCCTCAGCCTCGCGCTCGCGCCGGTGGCTCAGGCCTGCACCTCGCTGATCTATCGCGACGCCAATGGCGGCGTGTATTTCGGCCGCACGCTCGAACTGGCGATGGAGCTGCCCTACCGGGTCGCCTATGTCCCGGCCGGCCAGCGCTACAGCTCGGTCGCCAAGGCCGGCGCCGCCGCGCTCGACTACACCACCAAGTACCACGTCCTTGCCGTCACCGTGCCGGACGGGTCGCTGGATGATCTCAAGATCGTCGAGGGTTTCAACGAGAAGGGCCTGACCTTCAGCCTGCTGGCCTTTGCCGGCGCGGCAGGGCCGACGGACTCCTTCTCGAAGACCAAGGCGGCGCTCTCCGCCATTGATCTCGGCTCCTGGACGCTCGGCCAGTTCCAGAGCGTCGCCGAGGTGAAGGCGGCGCTGGCCGCCCAGCCGGTGCTGCTCGCCCCGCTCGCCGTGCTCGGCAACGCCAAGTCGCCCTTCCATTACGTGCTGCATGACCGCAGCGGCGCCTCGATCGTGGTCGAGTTCGCCAATGGCAAGCAGAGCGTCTATGACAACCCGGTCGGGGTCATGACCAACGGCCCGGAATTCACCTGGCACCTGACCAATCTCGACAATTACACCTTCCTCAGCAATGTCGACCAGTCGAGCGGCGCGTTCGGCGCGCTGAAGGTGGCGCAGCCCGATTCCGGCATCGCCACCGCCGGGCTGCCGGCGTCGAACACCTCGGTCGGCCGCTTCGTGCGCGCGGTGTATTATTCGCAATATGCCGAGAAGGTCGCGGCGCCGGATGATGCGGTGCGCACGCTCGCCCACATCATGAACAATTTCGACCGGCCGAAGAACATCACCATCGACACCAATTCCGGTGGCAATGAAGGCATCGCCGCCGTCGCCACCAAGGATTCGCCGCCCTTCACCAGCGAGTACACCTCCTGGACGGCGCTGACCGATCTCAACCGCAGCACGCTCTATCTGCGCACCTATGGCGGGCTGAACTACACGCGGTTCGATCTCACCCGGCTGGCGGCCAGCACCAAGCCGCTCTCCATCCCGCTCACCACGCTGAACGGCCTGTCGTCGGATGCCACCGACGCCCTGCTGGCGGCCAAGACGCCCTGACGTTCGTCCTTCACGGGCACAATGCGGGGCCGGGCGCCCCGCCACGTCAGGGATGGCCCGCGAGGCCAAGCCGCTACGCGGAGTCTCCCCCGTGTCCCGGCCCAGCGCAGGCGAAGCCGGAGCGCCGAGCCGGGATCCAGCGCAAAGACCCGCCGAAGGCGCTTCATCGGGGACGGTCCAAGGTCGACAAAGCCGCTGCGCGGACTCTCCCCTGGATCCCGGATCAGCGCGGCGCTCCGCGCCGCTTGTCCGGGAAACGGAGGGCGCCCGCCCCCATCTGCGTGCTTCGAGGCTCGCTGGCGCGAGCGCCTCAGCATGAAGGAGGGTGTTAGCGGCACAATTTCAGAGCCCCGTCATCCTGAGGTGCCCGTCGCAGCCGGGCCTCGAAGGATGTTCATGCGCATGGGCATGGCCACAAGCACGGGCATGGCGCCCGCGCCCCTCAATGCAGCGGGGCGTCGCCGGCGGTGAGGAGCTTTTCCATCGTGGTGGTGCCCAGCCACACGCCGCCGCGCTGCACGGTGTTGCGGCTCTTGGGCACGAAGCCGCGCTTCTGGAAGAAGCCGAGCGCGGTGTCGCTGGCGTCGACCGTCAGGCTGGTCGCGCCGCGCGCGGTGGCGAGCTTTTCGGCGGCGTCGCAGAGCAGCGCGCCGACACCCTCGCCGACCACTTCCGGGTGGACATAGAGCAGGTCGATCACCTTGTTGTCGGTGAGCGCGAGGAAGCCGACCGGCTCGCCCTCGCGCGTCGCCACCAGCGTCAGGCCGGCACCGAGGCGCGCGGCGAGCGCGGCCTCGTCCTCGGTGACGGCGGCCCAGGCGTCCTGCTGGTCCTCGTCATAATCCTCCCCCGTCAGCGCGAAGATGGAGTCGCGCATCAGCGAGGCGAGTGCCGGCGTATCCGCCGCCAGGAAGGGCCGCAGCGCGGCGGCGGGCGCCTTGGCGGCACTCACCGCTTCGGCTCCCAGCTCGTCGTGCCGTCCTTGTTGTCCTTCACCGCGACGCCCTGCGCGAGCAGCTCATCACGGATGCGGTCGGAGGCCGCCCAGTCGCGGTTGCGGCGGGCTTCGATGCGCTCGGCGATGCGCGCCTCGATCTCGGCCGGCGAGATGGCGAGCGCCGGGGCGCGCGAGGCGGACCAGTCGCGCAGCGGGCCGGGCGTGAAGCCGAGAAAGGCCAGCGTGCCCGCCAGCGCCTTCTTGCCGGCATGGTCCTTCAGCCCGTGCAGCTCGGCGATCGCCTTGGGCGTGTTGAGATCATCCGCCAGCGCCTCCAGCACGGAAGGCGCCGGGCGCGGATAGGCATCGTCCGCCGCCGCGTCGAACCACTGCTCCAGCGTCTTGGCGCTCTCCTCCAGCCCCTTCACCGTCCAGTCGATCGGCTGGCGGTAATGGGTCTTGAGCATGTTGAGGCGCAGCACGTCGCCCGGCCAGTCGTTCAGCAGGTCGCGGATGGTGGTGAAGTTGCCGAGCGACTTCGACATCTTCTCGCCTTCCACCTGCAGGAAGCCGTTATGCATCCACACCTTGGCCATCAGCCCGGAGTGGAAGGCGCAGCGCGACTGCGCGACCTCGTTCTCATGGTGCGGGAACACAAGGTCGATACCGCCGCCATGAATGTCAAAGGTCTCGCCGAGATGCTTCCAGCTCATCGCGGAGCACTCGATGTGCCAGCCCGGACGCCCGTTCACCGCGATCCCGGCCGGGGAGGCCCAGCCCGGCTCGCCGGGCTTGGACGGCTTCCACAGCACGAAGTCCATGGCATCCTGCTTGTAGGGCGCCACGTCGACGCGCGCGCCGGCGATCATGTCGTCGAGCGGGCGGCGCGAGAGCTGGCCGTAATCCGGCATGGAGGGCACGGAGAACAGCACATGGTCCTCGGCCACATAGGCATGGCCGGAGGCGACGAGGCGCTCGATCAGCGTGCGCATCTCGGCGATGTGCTCGGTGGCGCGCGGCTCGACATCCGGGTGCAGCACGCCGAGCGCTTCAAGATCGTCGTGGAACTGCGCCTCGGTGGCGAAGGTCACCTTGCCGATGGCGGCGTTGAGGTCGAGGCCGGGATACTCAGTGGCCGCCCGCGCATTGATCTTGTCGTCCACGTCGGTGATGTTGCGGACATATTTCACATGGTCCGCGCCATAGAGGTGGCGCAGCACGCGGTAGAGCAGGTCGAAGACGATGACCGGCCGCGCATTGCCGATATGCGCGTAGTCATAAACCGTGGGGCCGCAGACATACATGCGCACCAGCGACGGATCCAGGGGCGCGAAGGCCTCCTTGGCGCGGGTGAGCGTGTTGTAGAGTTTCAGCTCGGGCAGCGCGGCCTTTGCGTCGGTCATTTCTGCAGCCTTCCGGGGTCGTCGCGCGCGCCTCGAGGGCGCGGCGTGGGCGGTCTTCCGCGCAGAGCCGCGCGGTGTGCCGCGTCTGTCGCGGGTTTGCCCGCCGCCGTCAAGGCGGCGGGTGCGAAAGCCGGCCATCGCGCGGGATCGCACGACCGACGCAAGCCCCGCGCAAGCAGCGTGCGGATGGATAAGCATCGCCGCTGCCGCTGCGGCATCATCTTCAGCAACACGGTTGACGCGCCCGTGCCGGTGGGTCTATCTCCGCCGCCTCTGCACCGGGGGGTGAGTGCGGCACGCGGGACACGCGGCGCCGGAAAGAGAAAACATTAAGGCTCGCTTCAAACCTTTTCGCCACAGTCCAGTTCTGTAGCCGAGCCGCCCGGCTCGTGCCCCGCAACGCCTGTCACCAGCAGCAGACCCAGACCATGTCCTCCGCCGTCTCCCCGCGCCTGCGTTCCGCTTTCATCGCCGCCGCCCTCACCCTCGCGCCGGGCCTCGCCCTCGCCGCCGAGCCGGCGCGCGAGATTTTCATCGTCGACAGTTCGGACGGCTACGGCATCGACAACTGCGTCGCCTCGGGCGCCAGCTGCGGGCAGGCCATGGCCGACGCCTGGTGCCGGGTGCACGATTTCGAGCGCGCCACCGGCTTCGGCAAGGTGAAGTCGGATGCCACGGTGAGCGCCGTGACCACCGGTCCGGTGCGTACCGCCTGTTACGGCGCCGGTTGCGCCGAGACGGTGGCGATCACCTGCACCAAGTGAGCACCTGCACCAAGTGAGGCGCGCGAGGCGGCGACAAGGCTGGCCTCGTCGGCCTGATCGTTCACCTCACTGGCCTGATCGTCCACCTCACTGCACTGACTGGCCACGCCTGACGCGGCCTCTAGGCCAGCCCAATGGGACCACCACTGGGGCCGGCTTTTTCATTTCACGAAGTCCGCGCATTTGGGCGCCTCATTGGTGGCGCCCCACGGCATGATCGGCACGGTGGAGGTCGAATTCTTCGGGCTGCCGTCGATCAGCTTGTCGGAATAGACGAGATAAACCAGCACGTTACGCTTCACGTCGCAGCCGCGCACGATCTGCATCTTCTTGAAGATCAGCGAACGGCTCTCGCGGTAGACGACGTCGCCCTGGTCGAACTTGCCCTTGAAGGCGATGGGCCCGATCTGCCGGCAGGCGATGGAGATGTCGGAAACCTCCTCGGCGATGCCGACCATCCCCTTCACCCCGCCGCGCTCGGGAACGGTATAATGACACGCCACGCCCTCGACGACGGGGTCGTCAATGCCATAGGTGGCGAGTTTGTCGTCGGGCGTGAGGAACTTCCAAACCGTTGATTTCTTGAAGATAAGGTCCGGTTCCTGCGCGATGGCGGGGGCGCCGAGGCCGAGCCCGAGAGCGGCGGCGAGGAGAAGGGCGGCGAAAGGCTTCATGGACGTTCCACTCCGGCACAATGTCACCGCTCATATGGTGTGCCCGGCGCCCCGGTAAAGCCGGGCAGGCGGACAAGGCGCCGGTGCTTCAAAATTTCGACAAGCTCGCCATGCTCATTGCCCTTCGCGCCCGATTCCGGCACACAGCCGCAAGCCAAAAGTGAAACGACCTAGCTGATGATGCTGCGATTCCCCCGCCCGCGCGCCGTCCTCACGGCCGTGCTCGGCCCCATGGCCGCCCTGACGGTCCTCGCCGGCAGCGCCCTCGCGCAGGACATGCCGCCCGGCGCGGTGGGTGGCGGCGCGCCGCCCGGCGACCGCTCGGTGTGTATCCGTCTGGAGGGCCAGCTCGCCGCGCTCGACCGCGGCGGCAGTACCGGGCAGCCCGATGTCGGCGCGCAGATTGCTCAGCTTCAGCAAGGACTTGCCGATCTCACCGGGCAGGCGCGCCAGCTTGGCTGCGACAAGCGCGGCTTCCTCATCTTCCAGCCGCAACTGCCCCCGCAATGCGACGCGCTGAACCGCCGGATCGCCCAGACCCGCACCCAGCTCGACCGTACCATGATGCAGGCGCGCGGCGATCAGGGCGGCACGGACGAGCAGCGCCGCCAGCTCGTCTACGCCCTCGCGCAGAATAATTGCGGCGCCCAGTACCAGGCCGCGCTCGGCCAGCCGCAGGGCGGCTATGGCAACGCCCCGCAACAGCGCCGCGCCCCGCGCAACCTGTTCGAGCAGCTTTTCGGCGTGCCGCGCAATCTCGACGAGGAAGCCGGCCCGCTCGACGTGCAGCCGCTGGAAATGCCGAAGGTGTCAACCTACCGCACGGTCTGCGTGCGCACCTGCGACGGCTTCTTCTTCCCGGTCTCCTTCGCCGCCACCCCGGCGAAGTTCGGCTCGGACGAGGCGCAGTGCCAGCGCCAGTGTCCGGGCACGGAAGCCCGCCTCTTCGCCTATCGCAATCCGGGCGAGGACATCGAGCAGGCGGTCGGCACCAATGGGCAGCCCTATATGTCGCTGCCTAACGCCTTGCTGTACAAGAAACAATTCGTCGCCGCCTGTTCCTGCCGCCCCGCCGGCATGAGCTGGGCGCAGGCGCTCAGCCAGGAAGACGACCCGACCCTGCGCAAGGGCGACATCGTCGTCACCGAGGACGCCTCGCGCGAAATGGCCCAGCCCCGCCCGGCAACGCCCGCCGCCCCGGCGAAGAAGCCTTAATTACCTCCGCCACGACGACAAACGTCATCCCCCGGCTCGGCCGGGGGATCCACGACGTGAGTCGTGCACGTCAGAAAGTCGTGGATGGCCGGGCCAAGCCCGGCCATGACGTCCTTCACGTCAATGGTCAGGCCGCCTCGCCCTTCAGCCGCGCGATCGCCCGCGCGCGCCCGATCAGCGGCAGCAACGCCTTGAGTTCCGGGCCACTGGACGCCCCGGTGAGCGCGAGGCGCAGCGGGTGGAACAGCGACTTGCCGGCGCGCCCGCTGGCGGGCTTCACCGCCGCGAGGAAGGCGGCATAGACGCCCTCATCCCACGGCTCCGGCGGCAGAAGCTCGGCGGCCTGCGCGAGAAAATCGGCATCCTCCGGCGCGATCACTGGCGCGAGCGGCCCCTCGACCACCCGCCACCAGCCAGCCGCATTGGCCAGCCGCGCGAGATTGCCGCGCACCGCCAGCCAGAACGCCTCGCCGCCGCCGACACCCTGTCCTGCCAGCCGATCTGCCACCGCCGCGTAAGGCAGGGCGTGGAGGGTCTGGGCGGTCAGCGTATCGAGATCAGCCGGGTCGAAGCGCGCTGGCGCGCGTGAAATCTTCGCGAAATCAAGGCGTTCAGCCAGAGCGTCGAGATCGGCCACCGCCTCGACCGCCAGCGAGGTGCCGGTGAGCATGGCGAGCGAGGCAACCGCCAGCGCCTCCTGCCCTTCCTCGCGCAGCGCGGTCAGCGAGAGATGGCCGAGGCGCTTCGACAACCCCTCCCCGCTCGGCAGGGTCAGCAGATTATGGTGCGCAAACACCGGCACGGTGCCGGCAAGCGCCTCGATGATCTCGATCTGCACGCCGGTATTGGTGACATGGTCCTCGCCGCGCACGACATGGGTGACGCCCATCTCGATGTCGTCGACCACGGAGGTCAGCGTGTAGAGATAGCTGCCATCGGCCCGCACCAGCACGGGGTCGGAGAGCGTCGCCGTATCCACCGCCTGCTCCCCGCGCACGAGATCGGCCCAGACGACCTTGCGTCCATCGAGCCGAAAGCGCCAATGCGGGCGCCGTCCCTCGGCCTCGAGCCGCGCGCGGTCCTCCTGCGAGAGCTTGAGGGCCGCCCGGTCATAGGTTGGCGGCAGGCCTCGGCGGCGACGGGAGAGGCGGCGCGTCTCCAGCTCTTCCTCGGTCTCATAGGCCGGGTAGAGCCGCCCCGCCGCCTTCAGTCGTTCGATGGCGGCATTATAGCGGTCGAGACGGCGCGACTGGTACTCGACCCGGTCCGGCGCCAGCCCGAGCCATGCCATGTCGCGGGCGATGGCCTCCGCGAAGGCCTCGGTGGAGCGCGCCGTGTCGGTGTCATCATACCGAAGGATAAACGTCCCGCCCTCGCGCCGGGCATAGAGCGCGTTGTAGAGCGCGGTGCGGGCATTGCCGACATGCAGAAGGCCCGTCGGCGACGGGGCGAAGCGGAGGACGGGAGGTATCATGACGCCTACGCCGTCTCGCGGAAGCGGTTGGTGATCGGGTAGCGCCGGTCGCGGCCGAAATTGCGGGTGGTGACCTTCACCCCCGGCGCGGCCTGACGGCGCTTGTACTCGGCGATGTTCAGCATCCGCTCGACGCGGGCCACCAGCGCCGCGTCATAGCCCTGCGCGACGATCTCGGCGACCGGCAGCTCGCGTTCCACCAAGCGTTCGAGGATGGCGTCCAGCACCTCGTAAGGCGGCAGGCTGTCCTCGTCCTTCTGGTTCTCGCGCAGTTCCGCCGTCGGCGGCTTGGTGATGATATTCTCCGGCATCACCGGCCCGTCCGGGCCCAGAGCGTGCGCCGGCTTCCAGCCATTGCGCAGGCGGCACAGGCGGAAGACCTGCGACTTGTACAAGTCCTTGATCGGGTTGTAGCCGCCATTCATGTCGCCATAGAGCGTGGCGTAGCCGGTCGACATTTCCGACTTGTTGCCGGTGGTCACAACCATCGCACCGAACTTGTTGGAGATCGACATGAGCAGCGTGCCGCGCACGCGGGACTGGAGATTCTCCTCCGTCACATCCCTCGCCCGCCCGGCGAACATCGGCGCCAGCGTGCCCTCCAGCGCCTCGACCCCGTCGGCGATCGGCACGATGTCGTAGCGCACGCCCAGCGCCTCGGCGACCGCCGCCGCGTCGGAGAGCGATTCATTGGAGGTGTACCGGTAGGGCAGCATCACGCAATGCACGCGCTCCGCCCCGAGCGCATCCACCGCCATGGCGGCGCAGATGGCCGAATCGATGCCGCCGGAGAGGCCGAGCACCACGCCGGGAAAGCGGTTTTTCTCGACATAATCGCGCAGCCCGATGACGCAGGCGGCATAATCCGCCTCGTCGCCCGTCAGCAGCGGCGCGCGCGCCCCCTCCTCGCAGCGCCATCCATCGGCCCAGCGTTCCCAGCGGGTGACGCGGATGCGCTCCTGGAAGTTCGGAAGCTGGATCGCCAGCGAGCGGTCGGCGTTGAGCACGAAGGAGCCGCCGTCGAACACCAGCTCGTCCTGCCCGCCGATCTGGTTCACATAGGCGAGCGGCAGGCCGCTTTCGACGACGCGGGCAACGGCGACGTTCATCCGCTCATCGTAGACGGTACGACGATACGGCGAACCGTTGGGAATCAGCAGCAGCTCGGCGCCGGTCTCGGCGAGGCATTCGATGACATCCTGCGACCAGATATCCTCGCAGACCGGCACGCCGATCCGCACGCCCTTGAAGGCGATCGGGCCGGGCATCGGGCCCGGAACGAAGACGCGCTTCTCGTCGAACGGGCCGTAATTGGGCAGATCCACCTTGTAGCGGATCGCGGCGATGCGCCCGTCCTCGAGCAGCAGCACGGCGTTGTAGAGCTTGCCGGCATCGAGCCAGGGGGCGCCGACCAGCACGGCCGGGCCGCCATCCGACGTATCGCTCGCCAGTTGCTCCACCGCCGTGCGGCACGCCGCCTGGAAGGCGGGCTTGAGCACGAGATCTTCCGGCGGGTAGCCGGCGATGAACAGCTCGGTGAGGACGAGGAGATCGGCGCCCTGCTCGGCCGCGCGGGCCCGCGCCTCGCGCGCCATGGCGAGGTTCCCGGCGACGTCACCGACCGTCGGGTTGAGCTGGGCAAGGGCGATGAGAAGCTGATCGGCGGGTTCTGACGACATGGACCTGATGTAGCGTTCCGCGGAAAGCCCGGCAATCGTCAGGACGCGCGGCGCGGCCGGTCAATCCCGGCCGGTGCCACCGGCGCGCAGGAGAACATCGGCCCGGAACCCAAGGCTCCGGGCCGGAGGTATCATTCAGCCGCTTCGGTCACCGGGCGAACCCGGCCGGCGCGTTCCTGCTTCAGCAGCTCGGCGACGAGGAAGGCCATCTCGATGGCCTGCTCGGCATTGAGCCGCGGGTCGCAATAGGTGTGGTAGCGGTCCTTGAGGTCCGCATCCGAGATCGCCCGCGCGCCACCGGTGCATTCGGTGACGTTCTTGCCGGTCATTTCCAGATGCACGCCGCCGGCATAAGTGCCCTCGGCCGCATGGACGGCGAAGAAGTCCTTCACCTCCTTGAGGATCTGGTCGAACGGGCGGGTCTTGTAGCCCGAGCCGGCCTTGATCGTGTTGCCGTGCATGGGGTCGCACGACCACACGACGGTGCGGCCCTCGCGCTCGACCGCGCGCACCAGGGCCGGCAGGTGGTCGCCCACCTTGTCGGCACCGAAACGGGCGATCAGCGTCAGCCGGCCCGCCTCGTTCTGCGGGTTCAGCATGTCGATGAGGCGCAGCATGTCGTCCGGCTTCAGCGAGGGGCCGCACTTCAGGCCCACCGGGTTCTTCACGCCACGGGCATATTCCAGATGCGCATGGTCGGCCTGGCGGGTGCGGTCGCCGATCCAGATCATGTGGCCGGAGGTCGCGTACCAGTCGCCCGTGGTCGAATCCACCCGCGTCAGCGCCTGCTCATAGCCAAGCAGCAGCGCCTCGTGGCTGGTGAAGAAATCGGTCGAGCGCATCTCCGGGTGGGTTTCCGGGTCGATGCCGATGGCGCGCATGAAGTCGAGCGCCTCGGTGATGCGATCGGCCAGCGCCTGGTAGCGGCCGGACTGCGGGCTGTCCTTGATGAAGCCGAGCATCCACTGATGCGCATTGCCAAGGCTGGCATAGCCGCCATTGGCGAAGGCGCGCAGCAGGTTCAGCGTCGCCGCCGACTGGCGGTACGCCTCGAGCTGGCGGCGCGGATCGGGCACGCGCCCTTCCGGCGTGAACTCGATGTCATTGACGATGTCGCCCCGGTAGGACGGCAGTTCGACCCCGTTCACCGTCTCCATCGGCGTGGAGCGCGGCTTGGCGAACTGGCCGGCGATGCGACCGACCTTCACCACGGGCGAGGCGCCGGCATAGGTCAGCACCACCGCCATCTGCAGGAAGACGCGGAAGAAATCGCGGATGTTGTCGGCCGAATGCTCGGCGAAGCTCTCGGCGCAATCGCCGCCTTGCAGGAGGAAGGCCTCGCCCTTGGCGACCTTGGCCAGCTCGCGCTTCAGGCGGCGCGCCTCACCGGCAAAAACCAGCGGGGGAAACGAGGCAAGCTGACGCTCCACCGACGCCAGAACCGTGGCGTCCGGATACTCAGGCACCTGCTGAATGGGCTTGGCCCTCCAGCTATCCGGCGTCCAGCGATCAGACATGTCAGCCTCCTCGACATCACGTCCGCAGGGTCGCGCTGCGCGTTACCCCTGCGGGAAAGGCGGGCCTTATACACCCAAGCACAAGGCTTGCACCAGAGCGCCGGCGCCACTCCAGCTTTGCAGCATTGCGCGGCGTAACGGGGCCATTCAAATCGCCGGCGTCGCCTCGGACGAGACTTCCGGCAGCGGGTCGCTGCTGTGGTGTTTGGTGCGCAGCGTCACCAGTTCCTCGGCGCTGGAGGGGTGCAGCGCCATGGTGCGGTCGAAATCGGCCTTGGTGGCGCCCATGTTCATGGCGACGGCAATCAGCTGCACCATCTCACCGGAATCCGGCCCAACCAGATGGGCGCCGAGTAGCCTGTCGTCCTTCTGGTCGACCACCAGCTTCATCAGCACGCGCGACGCACGCCCCGAAAGCGTCGCCTTGAGCGGGCGGAAATCAGCCTTGTAGATGTTCAGCCGGCGCCCCTGCGCGCGCGCCTGCGCCTCGGTCATGCCAACCGTGCCGATCTCCGGCTCGGTAAAGACGGCGGTCGGGATCACCTCGTAACTGACCTTCCACGGCTTCCCGCCAAACACGCCGTCGGCGAAGGAGTGCCCCTCGCGGATGGCGACGGGGGTGAGCTGGACCCGGTCCGTCACGTCGCCCACCGCATAGATCGAGGGCACGCTGGAGCGGGACTCGGCGTCCACAACGATGGCGCCATTGGCGGTGAGCTGCACGCCGACCGCGTCGAGGCCGAGCCCGGTGGTGTTCGGCACGCGGCCGATGGCGAGCATCACCTCGTCGGCCAACAGGTCGCGCCCGTCATGCAGCCGCACGCGCTTCTCCGCGCCGACCGCATGGATCGATTCGATGGTGGCTCCGAACGCGAAGGTCACGCCGTTCTGAGCCAGCTCGTCGGCGAGGCGCTCGCGGATCTCCTCGTCGAAGCCGGCCAGCACCTTGTGGCCACGATGCACCACGGTCACATCACTGCCGAGCGTGGCGAGCAGGCTGGCGAATTCCAGCGCGATATAGCCCGCGCCCTGGATGACGATGCGCGGCGGCAGGCGCTCCAGATGGAAGATCTCGTTCGAGGTGATGCCGAGTTCGCGGCCGGGAATGTCGAGGCCGAGATTGGGGTGCCCACCCGTGGCGATCAGGATGTATCGGGCGGTGACGCGCGTGCCGTCGGCGAGCCGCACCGCATGGGGGCCATCCACCACCGCGCGCTGGGCGACGATCTCGACGCCGGTGCGCTCGAGATTGGCGCGATAGGCGCCCTCCAGACGGGCGATCTCCTTGTCCTTGTTGGCGATCAGCGTCGACCAGTCGAAGCGCGCGCCCTCCACCGTCCAGCCATAGCCGGCGGCGTCCTCGAAATCATGGGCGTAATGGGCGGCGTAGACGAACAGCTTCTTGGGCACGCAGCCACGGATCACGCAGGTGCCGCCGAGGCGGTATTCCTCGGCGATCCGGACCCGTGCGCCATGGGTCGCCGCGATGCGGGCGGCGCGCACGCCCCCCGAGCCCCCGCCGATGACGAAAAGATCGACGTCGTACTGGTCCGTGTGCTCGCCCATGGCGCGGTCCCCTTTTCCGGAAAGAGTACTGGGCATGTCGCCTCCCCGCGCCGTGCCGTCAAGGCATTGCATAGCTGGTCGGCGAAAACCTTAGCCTTCCGTGGAACTCGACAGGATGTCGCAGCCGCTCTAGCTTCCGCAACGCGCGTTCAAGTGGTGGCCAGAGGCAACGCGCCACCACTCACCCCTGGAGGAAACGATGAAGCATATGTTCCGCGGCCTGCTGCTCGCCGCCGCCATCGCCGCGCCGCTCGGTGCCGCCTCGGCCGAGATCAATGAACTCAAGATCATGGCGCCGGCCGCCCCCGGCGGCGGCTGGGACCAGACTGCGCGCGGCATGCAGCATGTACTGCAGACCGAGAAGATCGTCGGCAATGTCCAGGTGCTGAACGTGCCGGGCGCCGGCGGCACGATCGGCCTCGCCCAGTTCGTCAACGGCGCCAAGGGCGATCCGAACGCGCTGATCGTCGGCGGCTATGTGATGGTCGGCGCCATCATCACCAACAAGTCGCCGGTGAACCTCAGCCAGGTGACCCCGATCGCCCGCCTCACCGGCGAGTTCGAGGCCATCGCCGTCCCCGCCAGCTCGCCGCTCAAGTCGATGGCGGACCTCGTTGCCGCGCTGAAGGCTGATCCGCAGAAGGTCTCCTGGGCCGGCGGCTCGGCGGGCGGCACCGACCACATCACCGCCGGCCTGATCGCCAAGGCGATCGGCGTCGACCCGACCAAGATCAACTACATCGCCTTCTCCGGCGGCGGCGAATCGCTCGCCTCCATCCTCGGCGGCAAGGTCACGGTCGGCATCTCCAGCCTCTCCGAGTTCGACGCCCAGGCGAAGGCCGGCAAGCTGCGCATCCTCGGCGTGTCGAGCGCCGCGCGCCTGCCCGAGGCCAAGGACATCCCGACCTTCAAGGAATCGGGTGTCGACGTCGAGATCCAGAACTGGCGCATGGTCGCCGCCGCGCCCGGCATCACGCCGGAGCAGAAGAAGGAAATCTCGGCCACCATCGACAAGATGGTGAAGTCGAAGGCCTGGACCGACCTGCTCGCCCAAAAGGGCTGGGCCAACACCTATCTGGCGGGCGAGGCCTTCGATGCCCAGCTCGCCAAGGACATCGCCGCCACCCAGGCGATCCTGAAGGACATCGGTCTCGCCCAGTGAGACACGTCCACAACTGAAGCGTCAGGCGCTCCCCCGGGCCGGAAGGTTCCGGGGGAGCTTTGTTGTAGCCGGGGGAAACTACCGATGAGCGATACGCGCATCTCATCCACCAAGCGGCCAGACAAGGCCGGGTTCGTCATCGCCTTCGGGCTCGCCGTGCTGGCGCTGGTGGTCGGCTGGGACGCCTGGCGCCTGTCCAGCGTCAACGCCTTCTCGGCGGTCGGTCCCGCCGCTTTCCCGACCATCATCGCCGCCGGCCTCGCCATTCTGTCCGTTGCGACCGCCATCGAGGCGATCCGCGAGGGCGAGGTCGAGCGCCCGCGTGACGAGCTGGGGCCGATGGCCTGGGTGCTCGCCGGCCTCATCGGCCAGATCGTCCTCCTCCCCTTCCTCGGCTTCTCCATCGCCACCGGCTGGCTGTTCGCGGCGACCGCGAAGGGCTTCGGCAAAGGCCCGCTCTGGGGCCACCTGATCGCCGGCACGGTGATGTGCTTCGTCATCTATGTGATCTTCGCCAAGGGCCTGCAGCTTTCGCTGCCCGCCGGCCCGATCGAACGGCTGATCTGAGGAAACGCGGGAATGGATACGTTTGCCGCTCTCTATCAGGGCCTGATGGTGGCCCTGCAGCCGATGAATCTTCTGTTCGCCTTTATCGGTGTCATGCTCGGCACCGCCGTCGGCGTGCTGCCCGGCATTGGCCCGGCGCTCACCGTGGCGCTGCTGCTGCCGATTACCTTCAAGCTCGACCCGGCCGGCTCGCTCATCATGTTCGCTGGCATCTATTATGGCGGCATGTATGGCGGCTCCACCGCCTCCATCCTGCTGAACACACCCGGTGAAAGTTCCTCCATCGTCATGGCGCTGGAAGGCAACAAGATGGCCCGCGCCGGCCGCGGCGGCCCCGCGCTCGCCACCGCCGCCATCGGCTCGTTTGTTGCCGGCACCATCGCCACGATCGGCCTCGCGCTGATCGCTCCGACCGTGGTCGACATCGCCATCTCCTTCGGCCCGGAAGACTATTTCGCGCTGATGGTGCTGGCCTTCACAACGGTTTCGGCCGCCTTCGGCTCCTCGGTGACGCGCGGCCTTACCAGCCTGTTCATCGGCCTCGCCCTCGGCCTCATCGGCATCGATCTGCAGAGCGGACAGGCGCGCCTGTCCTTCGGCATCCCGGACCTGCTTGACGGCGTCGAGGTCACGACGCTCGCCGTCGCGCTGTTCGCCATTGGCGAGACGCTCTCGGTGGTCGCCGCCGGCTCTCGCGCGGAAGAGGTGATCGAGCCGGTCAAGGGCTCGGTGTTCATGAACAAGGAGGACTGGAAGCGCTCCTGGAAGCCGTGGCTGCGCGGCACCTTCCTCGGCTTCCCCATCGGCGCCATGCCGGCAGGCGGGGCGGAAATCCCGACCTTCCTGTCCTATGCGCTGGAGAAGCGCCTGTGCCGCAAGCCGGACGAGTTCGGCAATGGCGCCATCGAGGGCGTCGCCGGCCCGGAGGCCGCCAACAATGCCGCGGCGGCGGGCGTGCTGGTCCCGCTGCTGACGCTGGGCCTGCCAACCTCGGCGACCGCTGCGATCATGCTCGCCGGCTTCCAGCAATACGGCCTCAATCCCGGCCCGTTGCTGTTCGCCACAGCGCCGGACCTCGTCTGGGGCCTCATCGCCTCGCTGTTCATCGCCAATGGCATGCTGCTCATTCTCAACCTGCCGCTGGTCGGCCTGTGGGTGCGCCTGCTCGCCATTCCGCGCCCGTGGCTCTATGGCGGCATTCTGGTCTTCGCGACGCTCGGCACCCTCGGCGCCAACCCGTCGCTGGTCGAACTGGGCATGCTGCTGATCTTCGGCCTGCTCGGCTATGTGCTGCGGCGCTACGACTACCCCATCGCCCCGGTGGTGGTCGGCCTCATCCTCGGCCCGCTGGCCGAGCAGCAGCTGCGCCGGGCGCTCGCCATCAGCGTCGGCGACCCAATGGTGCTGTTCCAGTCGCCCATCGCCGTCACGCTCTACGCGCTGGCCGCGCTCGCCCTGTTCGGGCCGCTGCTGTTCTATATCCTCACCGGTCGCAAGGCTCCGGTCGGCGGCGACGAGGACTGATCCTCGGCGCCATCACGGCCCCGCCCGAAAAGCAAAATGCCCGGCGCGCGCCGGGCATTTTTTATCCGCGTGGTGCCGTGGACAGCGCGTCAGATGGTAAAGCCGCGCTTCTTCATCTCGTCGCGCACGCGGCTCTCCATCTCCTTGGAGAACTTGGCGCTCCACGCCTGGATACCGCGCAGCCCATCATCGAGCAGCTGCTGGCGACGCTCCACCAGCTTCTTGCCGACCGGCGAGCGGTAGAAGGTGAGCAATTCGCCCAACTCGGCCTCGGTGAACTGCTGGGCATAGGTGCGGGCCAGGATCTGGATGATCTCGCCGCGGCGCTTCTCATATTCCGGCACGAGCTGCTTGGCGACATCGCGCAGGTCGCGGATGAGGTCCGGATTCGCCTGCACGAAGCTGGCGGCGGCCTGCTCGATGATGCCGGGGATCAGCGCGTCGAAGCTCGCCGCCTCGCCATTGGCGGTGAGCAGTTCATTGGCCAGCTTGAGCTGCGCGGCCGTCGGCTCGGCGACCTTGGCCGGGGCGGTGGCGGCCTGGCTCATGGTGAAAGGGGCGGGCTGCTGGGCGAGCGCTGGCGCCGTCGCCAGAACCAGCGCCGCGATGCCGGCGCCGAGCAGGCGCTTCCCGTAACGTCCCGTACCAACCGGCATGCTTGTCTCCCTGAAGAACGGCTTCACGCGCGGTCTATGACCGTCACGCCATCGGCGCCCGCAAGAAAGACGCGGGTCGCCAGCTTGATGAATAGCCCGTGCTCGACGACGCCAGGCACCTGCGAGAGGGCCAGCGCCAGCGCGGCGGGATCGGGAATGACGCCATAGGCGGCATCGAGAATGACGTGTCCCTGATCCGTGACGAAAACATGGCCGTCGGCCCGCCGGCGCAAGGTCAGCAGGCCGTGACAGCCGGCGGCCTTCGCGGCGCGCTCGATCGCCCGGCGGGTCGCGGCGACGCCGAAATCCACAACTTCGATCGGCAGCGGGAAGGCGCCGAGCTGCGCCACCCTCTTCGATGCATCGGCAATGACGAACATTTCCTGCGCCGCCGAGGCGACGATCTTCTCGCGCAGCAGCGCGCCGCCGCCACCCTTCACCAGGGTGAGGTCCGGCCCGATCTCGTCCGCACCGTCCACGCACAGGTCGAGGATCGGGTACTCGTCGAGCGTCGCCACCGGCACGCCGAGGCTCTCGGCCTGTGCCTTGGTCACCTCGGAGGTCGGCACGCCCACCACCTCGAGCCCCTGCTGCACCTTCTCGGCCAGAAGTTCGACGAAGTGCTTGGCGGTCGAGCCGGTGCCGAGCCCGAGCTTCATGCCGGAGCGCACATGCTCCAGCGCGCGGGCGGCGGCCTGGCGTTTGAGGGTCTCGGCGTCGGACAGTGGGGCGTCGGACATGGCGATCTTTTCAGGTCGGTGTGAAGGCGCGGGCGGAAGCGGTATGGCGGCTCTCTGGAAGCCGTCGATGTTACCCGCGTGGGTAGCGCCGAAACGGCAAAGCGGCAAGCCTTCAGACGCGGCGCATTCATGAGCGGCGGGCTTTCACAGGCGACACGCCGCCGCGCGTCTCAGCGCGCCGGGGCCGTGCATACTACGGCCGGTTCCGTGCCGCCGCCTTCGCGGGGCATGTCGCGCACATAGCAAACGCTCATCTCCCCGGTCACGGCGTTGACACGGAAGATGCCGGTTTCGCCCGAATAGCGGGTCGTCACCATGTCATAGGTGCCTGCGGGCCCCGGCCCGGCGCTGGCGTCGCGCGGGAAACACTTGGTGACGCCGACCACGCTGCCCTCCGGCCGCTCGAACTGGCAGGCGCTCACCTCGCCCGTGCGCACATTCACGGAATAAATGCGGTTGGCCTGCGCCGACGGGGGCGAGCCAAACACAAAGGGCCCGCTCGCCGCAGCCGACGGGGCGGCCGGAACCGCAGGGGCGCCAGCCGGCGCCGGCGGGGTGCTCCCCTGACCGCTCCCCTGCCCGCCCGTGGCCTGCGCGAGCGCCGGTAAGCTTAGGGGTCCGGCCGCAAAGAGGCTCAGCGCCGCGCCGAGCGCGAAGGTCAGGATCGGCAGCGTCGGTCGGAACGTCGTCGTCATACGGATGCACTCCCGCAGGCCAGTCGTGGCAACTCATCCCCTCGGGGCGGCATGCGCCCGATGGACGCGGCACGCTGGACAGGAAAAGCGGCAGGATTGTAGGCATGAGCGGCAGGCTCCGTCTCGCGGCGGCGGGCGCCCCCGTCCACTTATGCCCAACGGAGCGACCATGCCTCTTTCCACCGACCACCCCGCCGTCATCGCCTTCGATCTCGACGGCACCCTCGTCGACACCGCCCCGGACCTGCTCGACACGCTCGATGTCGTTCTCGATCATGCCGGCGCCCCGCCGCTGCCGCGCGAGGAGACCCGCAAGATGATCGGCGCCGGCGCGCGCGCCCTCGTCAATCGTGGCCTCACCGCCGCCGGGATGAGCGTCGATCCGGAGCGATTCGACCGGCTCTACGATCTCTTCCTCGAGCACTATGCCGCCCACATCGCCGATTCATCCCGCCCCTTCCCCGGCCTGCTCGACGCGCTCGACACGCTCGCCGCGCAGGGCCACACGCTCGCGGTCTGCACCAACAAGCTGGAATATCTCTCGCGCCTGCTGCTCGATCGGCTGGACCTCACGGACCGTTTCGCGGTGATCGCCGGAGCCGACACCTTCCCGGTCCACAAGCCCGATGCCGGCCATCTCATCGGCACGATCGAGCGGGCGGGCGGCACGGCGGCGCGCGCCATTATGGTCGGCGACAGCATGACCGACGTTCTCACCGCCAAGAACGCCCGCGTGCCCTGCATCGTCGTCCCCTTCGGCTACACCGAGACGCCGGCGGCGGAACTCGGGGGCGATGTGCTGATCGAGCATTATGATCTGCTGCCCGGCACCGTGGCCCAGCTTCTTGGCCGTCAGTGATTGGCTGCGGATGATTGGCCGTGGGTGAACGGCGAAGGGCGCTTGACACCCACGACCCCGGCACACTAAATCCCCCCCGCCGCACGAGACGGACGGCCCGGCGCTGATGCGACGGGCCAGACGGGCGATTAGCTCAGCGGGAGAGCACTCCCTTCACACGGGAGGGGTCGCAGGTTCAATCCCTGCATCGCCCACCATTTCCTTCCTCGGCATCCCTCAGCCTGATCCATCCCGCGACGGGCCAGCCACGGCCTCCGACAGTTGCGTCCTTACCCAGCGATGGCCAGGGCTGCGATGGGTGCGCGCGTGCCAGACGGCCAGCTTGGTAAAGCCGGGAATGGCAAGGGGCGGCGGGAAGGTCGCAAGTCCGGGCACGCCGGCGACCAGCCGGCTCGGCACGGTCGCGATAAGGTCGGTGCTCCGCACCAGCTGCAAAAGCGCGAGAAAGCTGGACAGCGTCACCACAACGCGCCGTTCGAGCCCCTGCCCCGCAAGGGCGGCATCGACCACGCCGCGAAACCGGTCCCCGGTGAACGACACCAGCGCGTGGTCGAGCGCACAGAACCGCGCGAGATCGAGCACGGGCCCCGATCCATCGGGATGCCCCTCCCGCAGCACGCCGACATAATGCTCGTCGAAGAGCGCCCGGAAATGAAGCTCGGGCGGCGCAGCCTCGGGCGTCATGAGGGCGAGGTCAATATCCCCCCGCTCGAACTCGTCAATGATGCGCGCCTCGTCCAGCGGGCGGACCGCCACCCGCATGTTTGGCGCCATCCTGCGCAGCCTGGCGATGAACGGAACGATCACCGCGTCGAGCGCATAGTCGGTGGCGGCGATGGAGACCGTCAGGTCCGCACTCGCCGGATCGAAGAGCGGAAGCTCCATCAGACCGGCAATGTCGGCGAGGATCTGCTTCACCGCCGGAGCCAGTTCGCCGGCGCGTGCGGTCGGCACGATACCGCGCCGCGTGCGGACGAACAGCGGATCACCGAAGCTGGCGCGCAGCCGCGTCAGCATCCCGCTCACCGCCGGCTGGGTCAGGCCGAGACGCTCGGCCGCGCGCGTCACGCTGCGTTCGTCCAGCAGCGCATCGAGCGCGCGCAGGAGGTTCAGGTCGAGTTCTCTGATATCCGTCAAAATGATGAGCCTGATCTCGATGCATTATTGGCGCTATATCTAACTCTCCTGCTAGGCACGCAACAGAGAATGGATGGAGCGGGCGCAACCCGCAGGAGAAACAACATGCAGGAGATCACCTGGCCGCAGGATTATCTGCCCGGCTTCACCGACAATTTCGCGTCCAATGAAGTGATCGTGGCGGGCCTCGGCGCCGCCGATGTCTGGCCTCTGCTGGCCACCGCCCCGCTTTGGCCGAGCTACTATGCCAACTCCGCCAATATTCGATTCTATGACGGCAAGGGCCCCGAGCTGGCGGACGGCACGCGGTTCTATTTCGAGACCTTCGGCTTCCCGGTCGAGGCAGAGGTGGTCGAGTTCGTCTCGCCACACAACGGGCAGCCCGGCCGCGTCGCCTGGCATGGCTGGGCTGGCGCGGGCGATGCGAGACTGGACGTTCATCACGCCTGGCTCGTCGAGGATCTGCCGGGCGGCCGCGTGCGCATCCTCACGCAGGAAACGCAAAGGGGAAAGCCGGCCGAGGAACTCGCCCGCGCCAAGCCCAACCCGATGATCAATGGCCATCAGGATTGGCTGGAGGGACTTGCGGCCGCTGCTCTCCAGCGCAAGAGCGAGCGCTGAGCGCACAGCCTTCCCTGCCCCAAAACAAATCGCCCGGACGTGCCGCCGTGAAGCGGTCCATCCGGGCGAGTTGGTCGTCAGGCTCGGCAGATCGGCCACAAGGCCGATCGGAGAACCGGATCAGAAGCGGTAGTTGATGCCGGCCCGCACGGAGCTGAAGGACACGTCGACATCGCGGCCGAGATATTCCTCGCTGCCGAGGTCGGTCCACAGATACTCGACCTTGGCGCTCCAGTTCGGCGAGAAGGCGTATTCCGCGCCGGCGCCAACCGTGTAGCCGACATGGGTGTTGCTGTCGGAACCGCCGCCGGCGAGATAGTTGAAGTCGATCTCGTTCTTGCCATAGGCGAGACCGCCGGTGACATAGGGCAGGAACATGTCGAAGGCGTAGCCGAGGCGGGCACGCACCGTGCCGAAATAGTCCATGCTGCTGTTGAGCGAACCGCCGTCGACGAAGTCATAGCCGGTGTTCAGGTCAGCGTATTGCAGGTCGGCCTCGATGCCGAACACCACATTGTCCCACTGCCAGTTATAGCCGATCTGGCCGCCGACAATGGCGCCATCCTGGCCGCCGAGATCGAAGCCATTGTCGAAGTCCGAGCTGCCCCAGCCATAGCCGGCATTCGCGCCAATATAGAAGCCCTGCCAGGTGAAGACCGGAACGGGGGCGATGTAGGCCGCCGGCGCCTTGACCGGGAGGTCCGCCGCGAAGGCCGTTCCGCCCATCAGCACCACTGCAACCGCGGAGAGTGAAAACTTATGCATCGGGAGACCCCTCAGGTTTACGATATTGGCCAAAGCCTAACATCGTGAAATAGCATCAACTAGTGCATGAAAAGCACAGATAGACATTTCACTTACAACAAAATTACGCCAATTACATACGCAAATAGCATCATGATACCTGGATATGGTACGATAATGCTTAGATTTTGCTTCAATGATTACTAATCGACCAACGGCACCAGCAAGGTTTTATTAACCCGACCAGACGACCCCACCGATCGGCCCGGACTTGCCGCACCGCATTGCCCCACGCTCAGGTTGTATTTCCGGCGTGAGGGTCACCCGATGTCATGGTATTTCGCTACGCATTGCCCCATCCCCCAAAGTAGTCGCACAGTCGCGCATCAACCCCGAACACCCTGTGGAGGTTCCATGCGCGGCTTGATCGACGATATCGCCCGAGAGAACGGCAGCATTCCGCTGGGATGGGCTGGTTCGACTATGCAGATGAATTATCTCAATTTCGGCGATGCTCTCAGCCCGGTGATGGTATCGCTGGCAGGCGGGCTGCCGGTACATCGCGTGCCCACCAAGTCGAGTTCGCCCCGCATGGCGGCGGTGGGCACCATCGGCCACGGCTTCGCCGGCGGCGACGTGTATTTCTGGGGCACCGGCTGCTCGAACTGGCTGAACCCCGGCAAGGGCGCCGAGCGCCAGCCCTTCCTTCCCTCGCCCGACAGCCGCTTCCATGTGCGGGCAACGCGCGGCCCGGTATCGGAAAGGCTTCTGAATGGCGGCGGCACGGGCAGCGGCATCCATGGCGACCCGGTCTGGCTGCTGCCGCAATTTTACGCGGCACCGGTCAGGAAAAAATGGAAGCTCGGCTGCATCCTGCATCTCTCCGAACTGGCCGACCGGGACTATGAGGCTCACCCGCACGCGGCGGACCTGCGCTATGTCGTGCCGGCGGAATTCACGGACGACGTCCACCTCATCACCACCGTCACGCCCATCACGATCGACGGGGTGCGCGACAAGATCGACGAGATCCGCGCCTGCGAGCGCATCGTCTCCACCAGCCTGCACGGCATGGTCATCGCCGAGAGCTACGGCATTCCGTGCCTGTATTTCTCACCGCAGGGCGACACGCCCGGCCCGATCGACCTGGCGCTGGAGCCCGATGGCAATGTCGATCTGCGCATCGTCGATCTCTACCGCGGCATGGGGCGGGAGACGCTGCGCGCCTTCGGCCAGCCGCGCACGCGGGCAACCGATTGGGGACGGCTGATGGCCGATATCGACGCAAACTGGCGCCCCATCGACCTCAGGGACGCCGATGCGCTGCTCGACGCCCTGCCCGTCGCGCCCGCCCCATTGGAGGCCCCGCCCGGCGGCAGCGTCTGGGATCACCCGGTCATTCGCTCTTTGGTGCTCCAGCACGATGTCACGCAGCTCAGGCGCGACGACAAGGCCGGCAGCCCGAAGCCGGTCCGCACGACGGCGAGGGGTGTGGCCGCCGCGCCATAGCGCGCCATAAACCGGCGGTGACGGCGGACGTTGGGGCCGCAACCAGCCGCCATAGCATTATTTCAAAATTCAAAGCATCGACGGATGGCTGCCGATGCGGCAACAATCGGCAAGGCTCGGCACAGCGTCAGGGGTTGACGCGCATGCCGGCGCAGTGAGCCGAGAGGTCAGGATGCGAGTGACGAAGTGGGCAGCGGTGGCGCTGGTCGCCGCGCTGGGGTGGATGGGGGCCGCGCCGGCTTCCGCGCAGACCCTGGCTTTGAGCAATGTGTTTCCCAAGCCGTATGATTTCGGCATCGGCCCGAAGAGCGGCTATGGCGGATCGCCGATCCGCCGCACCACCGTGCGCTATGAGGGCCCCTATGCGCCCGGCACCATCGTGGTGAACACCGCCGAGCGCCGGCTCTATCTGGTGCAGCCAAACGGCACGGCGCTGAAATACGGCATCGGCGTCGGCCGCGACGGCTTCCGCTGGTCGGGCGTGAAGACCATTACCCGCAAGGCCGAATGGCCGGGCTGGACCCCGCCGCCGCAGATGCTGCAGCGCCGCCCCGATCTGCCGCGCTACATGCCCGGCGGCATCGACAACCCGCTCGGCGCGCGCGCCATGTATCTGGGTTCCTCGCTCTACCGCATCCACGGCTCGAACGAGCCCGAGACGATCGGCCAGGCGGTGTCCTCGGGCTGTTTCCGCATGACCAATGACGACGTCACCGACCTCTACAGCCGGGTGAATGTCGGCACCAAGGTCATCGTGCTGAACTGACGCTGGCTAAACGTCATCCCGGACGGCCGCAGGCCGGTCCGGGATCGTCACGGGAATGGAGGGCGATCCCGGCTCTCCGGCTTTGCCTTCGGCCGGGATGACGGCGCTGATTCATCAGTGCCGGCGCACCGTCCCCGGCAGGTCGCGGGAGAGGTTCTTGGCGGCGAGTTCCTGCTGGTAGCGCGGCCAGCGCGTCGGGTGCTCGCGGCCGAGCTGGTGGAACGTGTCCCAGGTGTAGATGCCGGTCGAGTGGCCGTCGTCGAAGATCAGCCGCACCGCATAATTGCCGACCGGGATTACCTCCTGAATGCGTACCTCGCGCTTGCCGGAGACCAGCTGGCGGTCGGCCGGGGAATGGCCCTGAACCTCGGCCGAGGGGCTTTCGACCCGCAGATATTCCGCGCTCAGCGTGAAATTGGCGCCATCCTCGAAGGCGATGGTCAGGGCACCCTTGTCCTTGTGGATCTTGATCTCGGTCGGCCAGGCGTCGGTCATGGCGTGTCCCCTTGCTTGTCCCTGCGCGTGCGCCTCCCACATAGAGGCGGGCGGGCCGCTCGCCAAGGTGGGGCGAGGCAAGGTGCGCGAGCCAAGCGCCAGCATGCGGGCCGGGAAGACCTCACCGTCAAGTGACCGTCAAGTGGCTCCGGCAATCGCCCGATAGGGTTCAGCGCCTTGGCACGGTACGGCGGACCGATTAGAAATGATAGAAATTGACGCCACTTAACCCACCAGGGGGCGGCGTCTCGGGAGCCCAGCGTGAGCCGACCGGAAGTCATCATCGACCAGTTCCAGCGGGAGGCGCCGCGCGCCCCGCTCATGGACACGTTCGGCCGCGCCGTCAGCTATCTGCGCGTCTCCGTCACCGATCGGTGCGATTTCCGCTGTGTATACTGCATGGCGGAACACATGACGTTCCTGCCCAAGCCCGAACTGCTGACGCTGGAGGAGCTGGACCGCCTGTGCTCCGCCTTTGTCGTGCGCGGGGTGAAGAAGCTGCGCCTCACCGGCGGCGAGCCGCTGGTGCGCCGGGACGTGATGACGCTGTTCCGTTCGCTCTCGCGCCACCTCGATTCGGGCGCGCTGGAGGAACTCACCCTCACCACCAATGGCTCGCAGCTCGCCCGTTTCGCCGGCGATCTCGCGGCCTGCGGCGTCAAGCGCATCAATGTCTCGCTCGACACGCTGGACCCGGCGAAGTTCCGCGCCCTCACCCGCTGGGGCGACCTGTCCAAGGTGCTCGCCGGCATCGACGCCGCGCAGAACGCCGGCATCCATGTGAAGCTCAACGCCGTCGCGCTGGCCGGCGATAACGAGGCGGAAATCCCCGCCCTCATCGAATGGGCGCATGGGCGCGGCATGGACATCTCGCTCATCGAGGTCATGCCGCTGGGCGAGACCGGGGCCGAGCGGCTCGACCAGTATCTGCCGCTCTCCACCGTGCGCGAGAGGCTGGCAGAGCGCTGGACGCTGGAGGACATCCCGTTCCGCACCGGCGGCCCGGCACGCTACGTCTCGATCAAGGAGACCGGCGGCCGGCTCGGCTTCATCACGCCGCTGACGCATAATTTCTGCGAGGGTTGCAACCGGGTGCGCGTCACCTGCACCGGCACGCTCTATATGTGCCTCGGCCAGGACGACGCGGCCGACCTGCGCACCCCGCTGCGCGCCTCCGAGAGCGACGACCGGCTGCACGCCGCGCTGGACGACGCGATTTTCCGCAAGCCGAAGGGCCACGATTTCGTGATCGACCGTCCCGGCCGCCCGCCCGCGCTGCGCCGGCACATGAGCGTTACCGGCGGCTGAGCCCGCCGCCCTCCCCGCCTGCTGCCCGCCTGCCGCATGGGTGCTTCCCGCCACGCTTTATTGCTGCGCTGCAACAGGATGTGCATAGCTCTCGGCCATCCGTAGAGCTACCTAGCTTCCTCCTGATTCTCTTTTCCGGGCGTGATAGACCATGCAGCTCCCGCTGTTGGCTTTGGCCATGGCTTCCTTCGGCATTGGCACCACTGAATTCGTCATTATGGGGTTGCTGCCCGAGGTGGCCGCCGATCTCGGCGTCTCCATTCCGGCGGCGGGGCTGCTGGTCACGGGCTATGCGCTCGGCGTCGTGGTCGGCGCGCCCATCGTCGCCATCATCACCAATTCCCTGCCGCGCAAGGCGACACTGATGGGCCTTGCCAGCATGTTCGTGCTCGGCAATTTCCTGTGCGCCATCGCGCCGGATTACTGGTTCCTGATGGCCGCGCGCGTCGTCACCGCCTTCTGCCACGGCGCCTTCTTCGGCATCGGCGCGGTGGTGGCGGCGAGCCTCGTGCCGGTGAACCAGCGCGCCAGCGCCATCGCGCTGATGTTCGCGGGGCTGACGCTGGCCAATGTGCTGGGCGTGCCCCTCGGCACCGCGCTCGGCCAAGCCTGGGGCTGGCGCTCCACCTTCTGGGCGGTGGTCGCGATCGGCATTCTCGCGGTCAGCGCCATCGCGCTCTGGGTGCCCCGCGACATTCCCCACAGCGCCGGCAACATCTTGCGCGAATTCGCCGTGCTGAAGCGCCCGCAAGTGGTGCTGACCATGCTGATGAGTGTGCTGGCCTCGGCGAGCCTGTTCACCGTCTTCACCTATATCGCGCCGCTGCTGCGCGAGGTCACCGGCCTCACCCCGCACACCGTCACCTATGTGCTGCTGCTGTTCGGTGTCGGCATCACCATCGGCAACATCCTTGGCGGGCGCCTCGCCGACTGGCGGCTGATGCCCTCGCTGATGGCGAGCTTCATCGGCCTCACCGTCGTGATGGTCGCCATGGTGTTCACCAGCGCCGTCGTGGTGGCCGCCATCGCCACCGTCTTTGTGTGGGGCATCCTCGTCTTCGCCGTGGTGCCGCCGATCCAGACCCGTGTGGTCGACGCGGCTGTGGGCGCGCCGAACCTTGCCTCGACGCTCAATCAGGGCGCCTTCAACCTCGGCAATGCCGCCGGCGCTTGGATCGGCGGCGCGGCGATCACGGTCGGCATCGGCTATGCGGAACTGCCATGGGTTGGCGCGGCGCTGGCGGTCGGCGCGCTCGGCCTGTGCATGGTCTCGCAGGCGCTGGAGCGGCGCGATGGTGGCCTCGTCAGCGCCGCGGAAGCCCCGGCATGCGAAGAGTGCTGAGCTGACCCGCAAGTAACGCGGAGCCGAAAACAGCTTTGCGTAAGATCTCGTCTTTATTCCGACGCGATCGGCGAGCCCTTATACGCCTTCACCTCTTTCGGCTTTCGCGTTCCCATGCACCCCTCGACCCTTCTGCGCCGCGGCATCCTCCTGATGATCGCCGGCTCCTGCGTCTTTGCCGCCAATGACGCCTTCTCCAAGCTCGCGCTGGCGCATATCCCGCCCTCGCAGATCCTCGCTTTGCGCGGGGTGATGGCGATCAGCTTCCTGGTCGCGATCATGGCGTGGAAGCGCGAGACCGGGATGCTGCGCTACGCGTTCGATGCGCGGGTGCTGCTGCGCGGCGTGCTGGAAGCCATCGTGGCGATGCTGTTCATCACCGCCATCGTTTCCATGTCCATTGCCGACGCGACCGCCATCATTCAGGTCGCTCCGCTCGCCACCATGGCGGCGGCGGTGCTGTTCTTCGGCTCGCGCATCCGGCCGCTGGAATGGGTCGCGGTGGGCGTCGGCTTCGTCGGCGTCACGCTGATCGTCAAGCCGGGCAGCTCGGCCTTCGATCCGATGGCGCTGCTGCCGCTGGGCGCCGCCCTGCTCATCGCCATCCGCGATTTCGTCACCGGCCGCATCGGTGCGCATGTGCCGACGCTGGTCGTCACCTTCGCCACCGCCGGCATCGGCATGCTGATCGGCTTCGCCGGCAGCACGGTGGAGGACTGGCAGGCGCTCGACCTGATGACGCTGGGCTATCTGCTCGCCGGCAGCATCTCGCTCATTGGCGGGCACATGCTCACCATCGCCGCCTTCCGCGGCAATGATCCCGCCGCCATCGCGCCCTTCCGCTATGCGGCGGTGGTGTGCTCGGTCGGCATTTCCGCCGCCGTGTTCCACGCCATGCCGGACTTCGTCTCGCTCATCGGCATGGCCGTCATCATGGCCGCCGGGCTGTTCTCCATGAGCCAGCACCGCCCGGCCCCGCATGTCGTCGCCACGCCGGTGCTCGACACCCTGCCGGACGAGCCGCGCAAGGCGGCCTGATCCTCACGTGCCTGCCAGAATGAAAACGGGCCGCCCTTGGGGCGGCCCGTGTCGTTTCAGGCGTATGGGCGATCAGCCGCGCGTGCGGGCGCGGATCATGTAGCCGTCATACGGATACTCGCCGACCTGCCACCACAGATACTCCTCGTTGCGGAATGCCAGCATCGAGTCGTAGATCGTCTTGAAGTCCGCGTTCTTGGCGGAGATCTCGCCCATCAGCGCGGTGTTTTCCTTGTAGGCGGCGTCCATCAGGTCCGCCGGGAACGGGCGCAGCTGGGCGCCGCCCGCCACCAGCCGGCGCAGCGCGCCGGGGTTGCGCGCGTCATACTTGGCCAGCATGTCGGCATTGGCATAGGCCGAGGCCGCCTCGAACGCCGCCTGATAGGCGCGCGGCAGCTCGTTCCACGCCGCGAGATTGGCGACGAAATGGATGGTCGGGCCACCCTCCCACCAGCCGGGATAGTAGTAATAGGGCGCGACGCGGTTGAAGCCGAGCTTCTCGTCATCCACCGGCCCGACGAACTCGGCCGCGTCGATCGTGCCCTTCTCCAGCGCCGGGTAGATGTCGCCGCCGGCGAGATTCTGCGGCACGAGGCCGAGGCGCGAGAGCACCTGGCCGGCAAGGCCCGGCAGGCGCATCTTCAGTCCCTTGATATCCTCGACCGACTTGATCTCCTTGCGGAACCAGCCGCCCATCTGCGCGCCGGTATTGCCGCCGGCAAAACCGATGACGCCGGACTTGGCGAGGAAGGCGTTCTGCAGTTCGTTGCCGCCGCCATGGTAGAGCCACGCCGTCTGCATCCGCGCATTGAGCCCGAAGGGCATCGTGGTGAAGGGCGCGAAGGCCGGGTTCTTGCCGATATAGTAATAGAGAGCTGTCTGGCCCATCTCGACCGTGCGGTTCTGCACCGCGTCGAATGCCTGCAGGCCGGGCACGATCTCGCCGGGGGCGAAGACGTCGATGGTGAAGCGCCCATCGGTGGCCTCGCCGACATATTTCGACAGCAGCAGCGAGGCGCCATAGATGGTGTCGAGCGTCTTGGGGTAGCTCGAGGTCAGGCGCCAGCGGATCTGCGGCGCGCTCTGGGCGATGGCGGGCGCGGCCAGCGTCGAGGCGGCTGCGGCAAGGCCCGCGCCCTTCAGCAGGCGGCGGCGGGACGTCGAGGTCGTCATAGCGGTTCCTTCTGCTTTTCTTGGCGCGGCCGCGCGGGCAGCCGTGCCTCAGCCCTTGGTGCGGGCGCGGATCATGTAGCCGTCATAGGGGTATTCGCCAACCTGCCACCACAGATACTCCTCGTTACGGAAGGCGAGGAGCGAATCCATGATCTTCTTGAAGCCGGCATTCTTGGCGCCGATCTCGGCATAGAGCTCGGTTGTCGCGGTGTAGGAGGCGTCGATGAAGCTCTGCGGGAAGGGGCGAAGCTGCGCGCCCGCCGCCACCAGCCGGCGCAGCGCCGCAGGGTTGCGGGCGTCGTACTTCGCCAGCATGTCGGCATTGGCATAGGCGGTCGCCGCCTCGAAGATTGCCTGATACGGCTTGGGCAGTTCGTTCCACTTCGCCCGGTTGACGATGACGTTCATCGTCGGCCCGCCATCCCACCAGCCGGGATAGTAGTAATAGGGCGCGACCTTCACGAAGCCGAGCTTCTCGTCATCATAGGGGCCGACCCATTCGCAGGCGTCGATCGTGCCCTTTTCCAGCGCGGCATAGATGTCGCCCGGCGCGATCTGCTGCGGCACGACGCCGAGCTTGGCGACCACCTGCCCGGCAATGCCGCCGATGCGGAATTTCAGCCCCTTGAAGTCGGCGACGTCCTTCACTTCCTTGCGGAACCAGCCGCCCATCTGGGTGCCGGTATTGCCGCCGAGGAAGCCGACGAGGTTGTATTTCGCCAGCACCTCGTCCTGCAGCTCGCGCCCGCCGCCATGGTAGTACCAGGCGTTCTGCTGGCGGGCATTGAGACCGAAGGGCACGGTGGTGAAGCAGGCGAAGCTCGGATCCTTGCCGAGATAGTAATAAAGCGGGGTTTGCGCGACCTCGACCGTGCCGTTCTGCACCGCGTCGAGCGCCTGAAGGCCCGGCACGATCTCGCCGGCGGCGTAGTTCTGGATGACGAAGCGCCCGTCGGTCGCCTCGCTCACATATTTCGACACCAGCTCATTGGCGCCGAAGATCGCGTCCAGCACCTTGGGCACGCTGGAGGTGAGGCGCCAGCGCACCTGCGGCGCGCTCTGGGCGATGGCGGGCGCCGCAATGGCGGTGACGGCGGCGGTGGTCGCGAGACCCGCGCCGCGCAGGACGGTCCGACGCCCGAGCGCCGCGCCTTTCGGAGACTGCTGTGTCATGGCGGCTTTTCCTGTCACTTCCCGCCGGGCGATGCAACCGCAACCCCGTTACAGCCGCATCACATGACAATGCCCGGGAGAGACCCCCGGGCATTGCATTCGGTTGGTTGTCGTGACCTCGCCTCAGCCGCGCGGGCGGGTGCGGATCTGGAAGCTGTCGAAGGTGTATTCGGCCACCTGCCACCACAGATTCTCTTCATTGCGGAAGGCCTGCATGGTGTCGATAACCTTCTTGAAGTCCGGGTTCTTGGCGGAAATCTCCGCCCAGAGCTCGTTGGTCGCCTTCAGGCAGGCTTCCATGACTTCCGTTGGGTAGGGGCGAAGCTGCGTGCCATTGGCCACCAGGCGCTTGATCGCCGGGGGGTTCTGCACGTCGTAGCGCGCCTGCATGATGGTGTTGGCATAGGTCGAGGCCGCCCGCAGCGCCGCCTGGTAGGGCTTGGGAAGCTCGTTGTACTTTTCGAGATTGGCGAAGGCGTGGATGGTCGGGCCACCTTCCCACCAGCCGGGATAGTAGTAGAACTTCGCCACCTTGTAGAAGCCGAGCTTCTCGTCGTCATAGGGGCCGATCCACTCGGCGCCGTCGATCGTGCCCTTTTCCAGCGCCGGATAGATATCGCCGCCGGCGATCTGCTGCGGCACCACGCCGAGCTTGGCCATCACCTGCCCGGCGATGCCACCGATGCGCATCTTCAGGCCGTTCATGTCGGCGACGGTCTTGATCTCCTTGGAGAACCAGCCGCCCATCTGCGCCCCGGTATTGCCGCAGGGCATGCCGAACACGTTGTACTTCTTGTAGAACTCGTTGAAGAGCTCATTGCCGCCATTCTGGTACAGCCAGGCGTTCTGCTGGCGGGCATTCAGGCCGAACGGCACCGAGGCGGCCACCGCGAAGGTCGGATCCTTGCCGACGAAATAATACGAGACGGTGTGGCACATCTCGACCGTGTTGTTCTGCACGGCGTCGAGCACCTGCAGGCCGGGCACGATCTCACCGGCCGCGAAGACCTGGATCTGGAACTTACCGTCGGTCAGTTCGGAGACCATCTTCGACATGACGTCCGCGCCGCCATAGATGGTATCGAGCGACTTCGGGAAGCTGGAGGCGAGGCGCCATTTGATGTCGGGGGCGGACTGGGCGATGGCCGGCGCGGCGATGGTGGTGGCGGCAGCCGCACCGGTGCCGGCGGCGGCCAAGAACTGACGGCGCTTCATGCTGTCTCTCCTGATGGGATTTCCTCACGGCGCGGTTGGCGCATTGGCGCGCTTCCACACACGATTTTCTGTTCGACCTAACTGGTACGCCACGGATTTCCGCAACGCAACGGCGCGGAATGTGCGCCTTTTGTCGAGGGGTGCCCCGCCCCCCGAAAACAGCACGAGATCGCGCGAGAACGGTCTTCGGCAAGATTGTTCTTGTTTTGTTCGTATCTGTAATCTACCGTCGCGGCATTGGTAACGAGGGCCATGAGATGACCGGCAAGGGCGAGGCCTTTCGGGCGCTGCATCACGCGCCCGGTGCGTTCATCATTCCGAACCCGTGGGATGTCGGCACGGCGCGCATCATGGCGACGCTCGGCTATCGCGCCCTTGCCACCACCAGCGCGGGGCTGGCCTTCTCCCTGGGCGTCGCCGACGGCAAGCTCACGCCGCAGATGATCCTCGACCATTGCGCGATCATGGTGCGTGCCACCGATCTGCCGGTGTCGGCAGATCTGGAAAAGGGGCTGGGCGACAGCCCGGAGAGCAGCGCGCAGACCATCCGCGCCGCCGCCGCCCTCGGGCTGGCGGGCGGCTCGCTGGAAGATCACACCGGTGACCCGGCCGCGCCGATCTATGACCTGTCGCTTGCCACCGAGCGCATCGCCGCCGCGGCCGAAGCGCGCGACAACCTGCCGGCGGATTTCGTGCTGACCGCCCGCGCGGAAAACTACCTCTGGGGACGCCCGGATCTCGACGACACTATCGCCCGGCTCCTTGCCTTCGAGGCGGCGGGCGCCGACGTGCTCTACGCCCCCGGCCTGCCCAGCCTTGAGGCCATTCGCACCGTCTGCGCGGCGGTGTCCCGGCCGGTCAATGTGGTGGTGGGCATCGGCCCGGCGCGCTTCACGCGCGATGAACTGGCAGAGGCCGGCGTAAAGCGCATCAGCATCGGCTCCAGCCTCGCCCGGCTGGCCTATGGCGAGACCGCCCGCACCGCGCGCGACATGCTGCGGGACGGGCGGTTCGATTTTCTCGACCGGACAATGGGCTTTGCCGAGATCGAGGCGTTCTTTGCGCCATTCGAGGAGCGGGGATGACTTCCCCTCACCCCTCCATGACGATGCGCGGGGCCGGGCGGGCGGCGTTGCGGCGGCCGGCGAGGGCTTCGCGCACGGAATTGGCGATGCTGCGGTAGATCTGCGCCTCCTGACTGTCGGGCGCCGTCGCGGTGATCGGGCGGCCGGCGTCCGAGGTCTCGCGGATCGACAGGTGCAGCGGCACCTCGCCGAGGAAGGGCACGCCGAAACGCTGCGCCTCGTGCCGCGCGCCGCCATGACCGAACACGTCGGAGCGGCCGCCGCAATGCGGGCACATGAAGTAGCTCATGTTCTCGACGATGCCGAGCACGGGCACGTTGACCTTCTGGAACATGGCGATGCCGCGCCGCGCGTCGATCAGCGCGAGATCCTGCGGGGTGGAGACGATCACCGCGCCGGCCAGCGGCACCTGCTGCGCCATGGTGAGCTGCGCGTCGCCGGTGCCGGGCGGCATGTCGACCACGAGGATGTCGAGCGGCGCCCAGTTCACTTCCTTCAGCAGCTGGCTGATGGCGGACATCACCATCGGCCCGCGCCAGATCATCGGGGTCTCTTCGTCCACCAGGAAGCCGATGGACATGACCTTGAGGCCGAAGGCCTGCATGGGTTGGATCATCCGCCCATTCACCTCCGGCTTGCCGCGCAGCCCCATGAGGCGCGGCACGGAGGGGCCGTAAATATCGGCGTCGAGCAGGCCGACCTTCAGCCCGGTGGCAGCAAGGCCGAGGGCGAGATTGGCGGCCAGCGTCGACTTGCCGACGCCGCCCTTGCCGGAAGCCACGGCGATGATGGCGCCGACGCCGGGCAGGCCGGAGGATTCCTTCTGCGGATCGGCCGGCGGCTGAGCGTGAGAATGCCCGGCATGCGAATGGCCTTCATGCGAATGGCCTTCATGGGAATGGCCACCTTGGCCGGAAACGCGCACCGGCTGGGTGGACGTGCCGCCGGCGGGCGCCGCCCCGCCCTTACGCTCGGCGGTCAGCGCGACCAGCGCGGAGGTGATTCCGGGCGTGCCGCGCACCGTGCGTTCCACTGCCGCGCGCACCGGCTCCCAGGCCTTCGCCTCGCCCGCGTCCACGGTGATCGACATATAGACCTTGCCGTTGGACACGAGGATGTCGGAGAGCGCGCCGGTCTCCGTCACCGGCCGACCGTCCGGCGCCGAGACCTGAGCCAGCCGCGCGCGAACCTCGTCTGCCGTCGCCATGATCGTCTCCTCGCTGGACATGTTCCAAACGGTGTTTCACCCGTGAGACACCACAGATAGGCAAGCGTCAACCCGGCGCCAGTCGTTGCGTGATTGATGCGCTCAATGGACGGCGCAATGCCCATGGAACGTCCACAGCGACTTTCTGACTAGGAATGAAGCAGCCCCCGTTGCGCTATATTTGGAATTAATGCCAGCATGAGCTGCCGGTAAGAAAACCAACAACCGGACGACACAAGTCAGAGGGGACTATCATGAGCTTCGTTACCCGCCGGGCCCTGTCGCGCCTGTTCGCCGCCGCGGCGTTCTTCGTCGCCCCAGCCATCGTCGGCACTGTCGGCATGGACGCGGCCTCCGCCAAGGAGTGGAAGACCGTCCGCATCGGCACGGAGGGCGCCTACCCGCCCTTCAACTATATCGAGAACAACGAGCTCAAGGGCTTCGACATCGACATCGCCAAGGCGCTCTGCGCGAAGATGAAGGTGACCTGCACCTTCGTGGCGCAGGACTGGGACGGCATCATCCCGGCGCTGCTCGCCGGCAAATACGACGCCATCGTCGCCTCCATGTCGATCACGGAAGAGCGGCAGAAGCAGATCGCCTTCTCCAAGAAGTACTACAAGACCCCGGCCACCTTCGCCGTGCCGAAGGACTCCAAGATCACCGACACCTCGCCGGCCGCGCTCAAGGGCAAGGTGCTCGGCGCGCAGGCCTCGACCATCCATTCCAACTATCTCGAGGACGTGTACGGCAAGGCCGGCGCCGAGGTGAAGCTCTATGGCAAGCAGGACGAGGCCAATCTCGACCTCGCCAGTGGCCGCCTCGACGGCATTCTGGCCGACAAGGTCGTGCTGATGGAATGGCTCGCCACCAAGGATGGCGCCTGCTGCAAGTTCACCGGCGCCGAATACACCGACCCGAAATATTTCGGCGAGGGCGTGGGCGTTGGTATCCGCAAGGATGACCCGGAGCTGGTCGCCATGTTCAACAAGGCGATCGAGGAGATCCGCGCCGACGGCACCTACAAGACCATCAACGACAAGTATTTCCCCTTCAGCGTCTACTGAGCGCGCCGCGCCGTTCCGGGCCTTCCGGGACGGCGCCTGACCGATGGGCTGATCCCTGGGCCGAACGCGGAGCGCGCCCCTTTCGATGCTGGACCTCCTACGCCTCATCTCCTTCGGCCCGGACGGGTGGGGGGACGAAATTCTCGCGGGCGCGCTCGTCACCATCGAGCTCGCCGTCGTCACCTTGCCGATCGGCATCGCCATCGGCCTTGCCGTGGCGCTGGCGAAGGATTCGCCGAACTGGCTGCTGCGCGCTTCCGGCAACCTCTTCACCACCGTGTTCCGCGGCCTGCCCGAACTGCTCACGCTGTTCATCGTCTATTATAGCGGGCAGATGCTGCTCACCCGCATCGCCGGCTATTTCGTCGAAGGCGCGCATGTCGAGGTGAACCAGTTCGTCGCCGGCGTCGCCGCGCTGGGCCTCGTGCTCGGCGCCTTCTCCAGCGAGGTGCTGCTCGCCGCCATCCGCGCCGTGCCGCGCGGGCAGAAGGAAGCCGCCGCCGCGCTCGGCCTGTCGAAGTTCCGGGTGTTCCGGTTGGTCACCTTCCCGCAGCTCTGGCGCGTGGCGCTGCCCGGCCTGTCGAACAACTGGATGGTGCTGCTGAAAGACACCTCGCTGGTCTCGGTGATCGCCATCACCGATCTGATGCGCCAGACCGCCATCGCGGTCGGCGTGACCAAGCAGCCCTTCTTCTTCTACCTCGTCGCCTGCCTGATCTATCTGGTGTTCTCCGGCCTATCGAGCATCGTCTTCACCCGGCTGGAGGCGCGCGCCTCCCGTGGCTTCAAGCGCGTGGGAGGCCACTGATGCAGGCGTTTATCGACATGATCGGCGCCGGCTTCCTCTCGCTGATGGGCCTCATCGGCCTCAACAGCGATCTGATGGGGCGCTACGGCCTGCGCTTTCTTGATGGCGTGTGGGTGACGCTGCAGCTCGTCATCGTCTCGGTCGGCATCGGCGCGCTGCTCGCCTGGCCGCTGGCCATCGCCCGCATCGAGGGCGGCAAGCTGCTCTCCGGCCTGTCCTTCGGCTATTCCTATTTCTTCCGCGGCACGCCGCTGCTGGCGCAGACCTTCCTGATCTATTACGGCGCCGGCCAGTTCCGCGAGGCGCTCACCGAGGTCGGGCTGTGGTGGTTCTTCCGCGACGCCTTCAACTGCGCGGTGCTGACCTTCACGCTCAACACCGCCGCCTATCAGTCGGAAATCCTGCGCGGCGCCATACAGAGCCTGCCGGTCGGCCAGATGGAGGGCGCGCAGGCGCTCGGCCTCACCCGCGTGCTGGCCTATCGCAAGGTGATCGTGCCGCAGGCCTTCGCCATCGGCCTGCGCCCGCTCGGCAATGAGCTGATCCTGATGATCAAGTCGAGCGCCATCGCCTCGGTCATCACGGTCTATGACCTGATGGGCGTCACCCGCCTCGCCTTCTCGCGCTCCTACGACATGGAGGTCTATCTCTGGGCGGCGGCGCTCTATCTCATCATGGTCGAGATCGTCCGCCGGGTGTGGGACGTGCTGGAGCGACGGCTCAACCGGCATCTGCTGGTCTCGCGCTGAGGCACCGCGCGGAGGCCTGCCGGCCTCACACCAGCCGCGCCACCTCGGCCCGCAGCACCGGAAGCAGCTCCGCCTCGAACCAGGGGTGGCGCTTCAGCCAGCCGGTGTTGCGCCAGGAGGGGTGCGGCAGCGGCAGCACACGCGGGGCGGTGCGCGCCTCCCAGATCTCCCGCCACGCCATCACCCGCTCGGTCAGCCCGCCGCGGGCGAAACGCTCCAGCCCCAGCCGGCGCAGATGATAGGCCTGCGCGCTCGCCCCCACCGCGACGATGAGGTCGAAGGGCGCGCGCGCGGCGAACAGGCGGTCATGCCACTGGCCGGCGCATTCCCGGCGCGGCGGCAGGTCGCCCCCCTTGGCGTCCTGTCCGGGAAAGCAGAAGCCCATGGCGGCAATGGCGACGTGGCCCTCGTCATAGAAAGTGGCACGGTCGAGCCCGAGCCACGCCCGCAGCCGGTCGCCCGAGGCATCGTCGAAGGAGCGGCCGGAGGCATGGACCTTCGTGCCGGGCGCCTGGCTGGCAATGAGCAGCCGCGCCGTCGGCCCGACATGCAGCACCGGGCGCGGTTCATGTGGCAGCGCCACCCCGCGCGGCGCCTCGACACACAGCCGGCACGCCCGGATGCGCGCGAGCAGGTCGTCGAGGCGTTCGGGCGGGGCGGCCATATCGGACATGGCCTGTAGATAGGCGCGCGCGCGCCGGGCTGAAAGCCCGTGGGGCGGTCCGGCAGGGTGGCCCGCCCGTGGCGCCTCCCACTTGCCGAAAGGTAATGGGTCGTCCCACTATCGGGCAGACGCGGCGTAGCGTCTGCGCAAGGCTGGATTCGGGAAGCGTAACGTGCCTCGACCTGAGACGATCCGACGACGTGTCCGCACGCTCACGGTTGGTGCCGCCCTGGTCGTCGCGTGCGTGGCCGCGATCGTCGCCGGAATCCTCCGGCATATCGATCATCATATCGAGGCGATCCATGAAACCTGGATGCCGGCGGTCAGCCTGCTGGCCGAGATGGACAGCCACGCGGCCCGCCTGCGACTCGCCGAAACCTATCGCGCTTTGGCGCCGTCCTATGATGAGCGCGCGCTGGCCGAAAGCCTCGCCGCCCAGCGCCGGCAGGAGCTGCTGGCGCTGTTCGAGCAGTACCGGCAACTTCCCGAACTCGCGCGCGATCCGGTCATGACCGAGATGGTCGGCGAGCGGCTCACCCGCTTCCTTCAGGCGCATGATGACTGGATGAAGAGCCCGCCCCGCGAGTTCGACGCCCAGGCCCGTGTCAGCGGCGCCCTGCACGACCTGTTCGTGGAACTGGACGGTGCCATTCTCGGCGTGATCGACAAGGCACACCGCCATGCCTCCGAGGAGGCGCTGAACGCCGATAACGAGATCGACGCAGCCCTTCTGACCCTGACCCTTCTGGCGCTCGGCGCCGCCGTCACCGCCGCCATCTGGTACGGCCGGCTGAAACGCCGCCACTGAGGGCGGCGGCGATCATCGCCGGACGCTGCGCCGGGTCACACGCGGCACAGCGCCAGCCGTCGCCCTCCCGGCCGACGCGACGCGCAGAGCGCGCTCCTCATCCTCTCCGACGTCATGGCCGGGCTTGACCCGGCCACCCACGACGTCCCTGCGACGCTCCCGGCCGACGTCATGGATCCCCGGGTCAAGCCCGGGGATGACGGCAAGGGTGGGGTGTCCCGCGTCATCCCGGCCCCTCGGGTCTTGCCTTCGGCAAGCCCAAGGGCAGGCTCCGCAGCGCGCAGAGCCGGGATCGCGGGCAAGGCTCAACGCGGCCCGCGATCCCGGATCGGCCTGCCGGCCGTCCGGGATGACGTGAGGGGCCACAGGCCGCTAACGGCCATCCACGACGTCCCATCCGACGCTCCCGGCCGACATCGTGGATTCCAGGGGCAAGCCCGGGAATGACGGCAAGGATGGGAGTCCCTCGTCATCCCGGCCCCTCGGGTCTTGCCTTCGGCAAGCCCAAGGGCAGGCTCCGCAGCGCGCAGAGCCGGGATCGCGTGCAAGTCTTCACGCGGCGCGATCCCGGATCGGCCGTCCGGCCGTCCGGGATGACGACGCACCCGCCCTCACGAGGGCGGGCGGGGATGGCGTTCGCGCCACTGTGCCGGCGGGTCGAAGGGGCCGGACCAAATGCCTTTCCCCGCCGCCCGCGCCTGCGCCTCTTCACGCTGATAGGCAAGGCCGGTGGCCAGCGCCCAGCCCTCCGCGACCTGCCGCGCCCCGAGATCGTCCGCCCCGACACCGCAAATCGCCACGGCGCGGCCATAGCGGTCCTCGTCCACCGGGCGGCAGCTCACCGCGCCCTCTGAGACGATGGCCTCCAGCGCCGCCTTGGCGCGGGTGCCGCAGGGCCATTCCTTCCCCGGCGCGCCACAGGACTGGTGGAGTTCCGGCGCGTCGATGCCGTCGAGCCGCACTCGCTCGCCGTCGACGACAAGGCTGTCGCCATCCGCCACCCGCACCGCGCCGGTAAGCGGCGGCACGACGCGTTCGACCAGCAGCGCCACGCCGACCAGCGCCAGCGCGACCACCAGCGAGCCCCAGGTGCTGCGCCGCCAGCCGCGCCCGCCGGGAGGGCGGCGATAGGTCAGCCGCGGCGGCCGCATGGCGTCATCCCGGCGCCGCGGGTCTTGTCTTGGGCACGCCCAAGGGCTGGCTTGGCGCAGGAGCGAGCGAGGCCCGTATGCCGCTGGCCAAAACCCGAGCGATCCCGGCTCGGCCTGCGCCCGTCCGGGATGACAGCCCCCGCGCGTGAATCCATCAACCTTCCGCCACCCCGGCCTCGGCAAAGGTCGCCATGCCGCCATGGCAGGCGAGCGCCGACTTGATGACGCCGACCGCCAGCGCCGCGCCCGAGCCCTCGCCGAGGCGCATGCCGAGATCGAGGATCGGCCGCAGGCCCAAGCGCTCCAGCACCGCGCGGTGGGCCGGCTCGGCCGAGACATGGCCGGCGAGGCAATGGTCGAGCGCGCGCGGGTCGAGCGCCTTGAGCACGGCGGCGGCGGCGGTCACCACATAGCCGTCGAGCACCACCGGCACGCGCTGCAACCGCGCGGCGAGGATCGCCCCGGCCATCGCCGCCACCTCGCGCCCGCCGAGCTTGCGCAGCACTTCCAGCGGGTCGTCGAGATGGCCCTTGGCACGGGCCACCGCCGCCTCGACGGCGGCGATCTTGCGGGAGAGCGTCTCGCCGGTCGAGCCGGTGCCGGGGCCGACCCAGTCGGCGGCAGTGCCACCATAGAGCCCGTGGAAGATGGCGGCGGCGATGGTGGTGTTGCCGATGCCCATCTCGCCGAGGCACAGAAGGTCCGGCTCGCCCGCCAGCGCCTCCATGCCGAACGCCATGGTCGCCGCGCATTCGGCCTCGGTCAGCGCGTCCTGTTCCACGATGTCCGGCGTGGGCAGATCGAGCGCGAGGTCGAACACCCGCAGCCCGGCGCCGAACACGCCGCAGATCTGGTTCACCGCCGCCTTTCCATTGGTGAAGGTGGCGACCATCTGCTTGGTCACCTCCGACGGGTAGGGCGAGACCCCGCGCGCGGCGACGCCATGGGTGGCGGCGAAGACGGCGACGGTCGGCCGGTTCACCGCCGGAATCTCCCGTCCCTGCCAGCCGGCGATGTGGATGGCGATCTCCTCCAGCCGGCCGAGCGCGCCCGGCGGCTTCACCAATTGCCCCTGCCGGGCGGTGGCGGCCTGCCGCGCCGCCTCATCCGGGCCCGGCATCTGGGCGATCAGGTTGCGGATGTCGTCGAAAGGCAGGCCGGTGGCGGAGCGCAGCATGAAAGCCTCGTGCAAGAAAGCCGCGAAGGACGGGATGGTTGTCGCATCGCGCGCTGCGGCGGGGTAGACCCTGCCTCATGTACGCGCAACCCCCCCATGCGGCCCAGTCCGCCGATGGCCCGCCCGCAGCGGGCACGCCGCCCGCCTTCGACGCGGCCTTTCGCGCGCGGCTGGGCGATCTGTTCGCCTGGCGGCGGGATGTGCGCCATTTTCTCACCCGCCCCCTGCCGGCGGGCCGGCTGGAGGCGTTGGTCGCGCAGGCCTGCGCGGCCCCTAGTGTCGGCCTCTGCCAGCCCTGGCGCTTCGTGCGGGTGGGTGATGCCGCCCGCCGCGCGGCGGTGCGCGCCTCCTTCACCCGCTGCAACGCGCAGGCGCTGGCGGCGCAGGCAGAGGAACGCGCCGGGCTCTATGCGCGGTTGAAGCTCGCCGGGCTGGATGACGCGCCCGAGCACCTCGCCGTCTTCATCGAGCCCGATCCCGCGACCGGCCATGGCCTCGGCCGCGCCACCATGCCGGAGACCGTCGCCTATTCCGCCGTGATGGCCATCCACACGCTCTGGCTGGCCGCAGCGGCGGAGGGCATCGGCGTCGGCTGGGTGTCGATCCTCAATCCCGCCGAGGTGACGGCGGCGCTGGAGGTGCCGGCGCACTGGCATCTCGTCGCCTATCTGTGCATAGGCTATCCCGCCGCCCCCGCCGACACGCCCGAGCTGGAGCGCGCCGGCTGGGAACGGCGCCGTCCCCCGGCCGATCTCATGGTCGCGCGTTGAGCGGAGCCGCCATGTCTCGCCTGAAGGCTGCCTCGGAAGCGACCGGGGAAATGCTGCGCGCCCTGCCGGCGGCGCTGCGCTTCCTGTCCCGCCTGCCGGTGCCGCGCCTGCCCTTCGAGCCGGCGCAGGACGGCCCGCCCGACCTCGACCGGCTGGCCCCGGCCTTCCCGCTCGCCGGTGCACTCATCGGCCTGACTGGCGCTCTCACTGCACTGACTTTTGCACTCATCGGCCTGCCCTCACTGGTCGTCGCGACCCTCGCCGTGATGGTGCTCGTCATCGTCGCCGGCGGGCTGCATGAGGACGGGCTGGCCGATGTCGCCGACGGCCTCGGCGGTATGACGGTAGCGCGCCGGCTGGAGATCATGCGCGACAGCCGGCTCGGCAGCTTCGGCGTGCTGGCGCTGATCCTTGCCGTGACGCTGCGCGTCTTCACGCTGCAAGCCCTTCTGGACATTGATCTTTTCGCGACCTCGGCGGCGCTGCTGGCGGCCGGCGCAGTGGGGCGCCTCGCCCCGGTGCTCATGCTCGCCGCCCTGCCCCCGGCCCGGCCGGAAGGTCTCGGCCATGGCGCGGGGCGCCCCTCCGTCCCGGCGCGGTGGAAAGCGGGCGGCCTCGCGCTCGTGATCGCCGCCCTCACGGTTATCCCCGGCTTTGGCACGGGCGCGCTGGCAGGCGGCCTTGTCCTTGGTTTTCTTGGCTTTTCCGCCCTCGCCCGCCTTGCCCGCGCCCAATTCGGCGGCCAGACCGGGGATGTCGCCGGCGCGGCGGCCCTCCTGGTCGAGATTGCCTTCCTGCTGGGTCTGCTTATCTTCGCGCGGCATCCTTGAGCGTTCCGAATCCGATGCCCGCACCCGTCTCGACACCCTGCGTCTCGATCTGCACGCTCGACGCCAGCCGGCAACATTGTACCGGCTGCGGCCGCACGCTTCATGAGATCGGCGCCTGGAGCACGATGAGCGAGACCGAGCGCCGCGCCGTCATGGCCCGCCTCAACCGGGAGGCGGGGCAATGAACCATGACCGCCTGATGTGGATCATCCTCATCGGCCTCGCCGCCGGTGTCGGGCTGATGGTGTGGGCCTCCCAGCACGGCCCGGTGGCCGGGCTCGATGTGGATTCGCTCGCTTATGCCGTGGGTTACACGGCCTTCGGGCTCATCATCGCCGCCAGCCTGCTCGCCACTTTTTCCGGCCGGCTGGGCGAGGCGCTGCGTGCGGCGGCGCTCTGGCTGGTGATTTTCTGCGTGCTCGGCGTCGGCTATACCTACCGTTTCGAGCTGCACGCCGTCGCCTATCGCGTGCTGGCGGAGCTGGCGCCGGGCTATGCCGTGCCGCTCGCCCATGACGGAGGGCCGTCGGTCGAGGTCGCCCGCGCCCGCGACGGCGACTTCAATGTACGCGTGGAGATCAACGGTACAAAAATACCCATGCTCGTTGACACCGGCGCCTCAAGCGTCGTGCTGACGCCGGAGGACGCCGTGGCCGCCGGCCTGCCCATCGAGTTCATCCGCTACGACATCCCCATCGACACCGCCAATGGCCGCGGCCGCGCCGCCGCCGTAGTGCTCGACCGGGTAGAGATCGCCGGCTCCATCGCCGAACGCGACGTCCCCGCCCTCATCGCGAGCCCCGGCACGCTGAAGCACAGCCTGCTCGGCATGAGCTTCCTCTCGCGCCTCGCCAGTTTCGAGATCCGCGGCGAGAAGCTGGTGATGCGCGCTAAGGTCGCGCAATAGCTTCAGAATCCGGCGAGAGCGATCACGAATCGCAGGCCGACAAGCAGCAGATAGAGCCCGAAGCCGACCTCAAGCTGGCGCTTGGTGAAGGCGTGCGCCAGCCGCGCGCCGAGCGGCGCCGCCAGCGTCGCCACGCCGCCGACCAGCACGAGGCCGGGCAGCGAGACATAACCGATGGAGAGCGGCGGCAAGTTCGGCAGGTGCGGAATTCCGCTGATGACATAGCCGATGGTGCCGGGCACCGCGATCAGCGCGCCGAGCCCCGCCGAGGTCGCGATCGCCGTGTGGATCGGCACGCGGTAGAGCGTGAGCACCACCGTGGCGATTCCGCCGCCGCTGATACCGATCAGCGGTGAGGCGAGGCCGATGCCGAAGGCATAGGCGGACATGGCGAGCCGCCCCGGCAGCTTGTCCGCCAGAACCCAACTCTCCCGCCCGAACAACAGCTTACCGGACATCAGCACCGCGAAGGCGACGAAGGCGATCTTCAGCACAACGTCATCAGACACCGCCGCCAGTGCCGTACCGGCGATAACGCCGACGACCAGCGGCGCGGCCCAGATCTTCAGCACCGAATTGTCGATCTTGGTGCGGGCGCGGTGGGCGAAATAGGAGCGCAGCGCCGTCGGCACGATGATGGCGAGCGCCGTGCCAACCGACAGATGCATCCGCTCGGAATCGGAAACGCCAACGGCGCCAAAGACTTCGTAGAGCACGGGGACGATGATCGCGCCGCCGCCAATGCCGAACAGCCCGGCGAGGATGCCGGTGGCAAAGCCCGCCGCCAGCAACGCGCCGGCGAGCCACATCAGATGATCGACCGGAATGGAAGCGAGCATCAGGCCACCAGCGCCGTACGCGCATCACGCCGCGCCTCGGCCCGGCGCACCTCGTCCAGCGCCGCGCGCAGCACCGGCAGTCCCGCCTCGGGCTTCACGCCCTCGGTCGCTAGGTGCCGGCGATAGGCCCGCGCCCCCGGCCGGCCGGTGAACAGGCCGAGCATGTGGCGGGTAATATCATGCAGTCGCCCGCCCCCCTCCAGATGGCCGGCGACATAGGGCTCGAACGCCTCCACCGCCGCAAAGCCATCCGCATGCGGCGCGGCCTCGCCGAACAGCACCGGATCGACCTCCAGCAGCACATCGGGGTTCTGGTAGGCGGCGCGGCCGAGCATCACGCCATCGACATGGGCGAGATGGCCAAGCACCTCATCCATCGTGACAATTCCACCATTGATGCTCACCGGCACCTGCGGCAGGCGCTGCTTGAGCCGGTAGACGCGATCATAATCCAGCGGAGGAATGTCGCGATTTTCCTTCGGCGACAGACCCTGCAGCCAGGCCTTGCGGGCATGGACGATCAGCCCATCCGCACCTGCAGCGAGCACCGCGTCGGCGAGCGCGTCGAGCGCTGGCTCGGGGTCTTGCTCATCCACGCCAATGCGGCATTTCACCGTGACGGGGATGGCGACCGCCGCCTTCATCGCCGCGATACAGGTGGCGACCAGAGCCGGATCGCGCATCAGGCACGCGCCGAAATTGCCGCCCTGCACCCGATCCGAGGGGCAGCCGACATTCAGGTTGATCTCGTCATAGCCCCACGCCGCGCAGATCAGCGCCGCCTTGGCGAGCGCCTCGGGGTCGGAACCACCGAGCTGCACGGTAACGGGATGCTCCACCGCCGAGAAACCGAGCAGCCGCTCACGGTCGCCGAAGATGACGGCATTGGCGGTCACCATCTCCGTATAGAGCCGTGCCCGGCGCGACAGCACCCGATGGAACGCCCGGCAATGCCGGTCGGTCCAGTCCATCATAGGGGCGACAGAGAATCTAAGCGACTGTTTCTGCAACATTATTTCGTGACTTCAAGGAACGGTGCGGCCTCGTGCGCGCGCATGTGCGGTAACGATACGCTCCCATCTCCGATTTTTCGACGCGCGCGTGCACACGGAGCGCACACGGATTGGCCCTTTCACTAAACTAAAATCCGCCTCCTGGAGAGCCCGGATCCGTCGGAAGGGCTGCAGATCAGCCGGGCGAGGAGAGGAATCGCCGGCCGACGCGGCATAAACGTGACCTCATCATCACCATGCTCGCCCTCTTGGATGCAGTCATCGCGGAGCCAGACCCGCTAGGTCGCCGGAGAGCGCAGCTCCCGGTTCGAGCGGATATCCGCCGCTGCCCCGGACGATCGTCCGGCGGAAGCGGGAGCGCCGCATGCTGAGCGCAGCCGTCTAGGACGCGTCTGTTTCGCGGTCTCGGGCCGACCAGGCCGGGGGCACCATTCCGAATGAAATCTCCTTCTGCGCGGCCACGAGCATGTCCACGAAGGCCGTCACCTTGGGCGGGCGGAAGCGTGCGGTGGGATAGACCGTGTGGATGCCGCCGGACGGCAATTGCCACGCGGGCAGCACATGGATCAATCGCCCGGCTGCGAGATCCTCCGCCACGAGAAAGTCCGGCAGGATGGAAAGCCCACCGCCGGCCTTCACCGCCGCGAGTACGCCGGGTGTCGTGTCGATGGCAATGGTAGCCTGCAGGCGTGCGGTCTGCCGGTCGAGGTCACCGCGCGCGAACGACCAGAGCAAGGGTTCGCGCAGGGCGAGATTGGCGATGAAGGGCAAGGCCATCAGATCTTCCGGCGCACGCAGCGGTGCGATGCGATCGGCGAAGACGGGGCTCGCGACCAGCAATTGATCGAACGAACCGATCTTGCGCGCCTGAAGACTTGAATCCACCAGCCAGCCGACCCGGATGGCCAGATCGATGCGGCCGGAAACGAGATCGACCGTATCGTCGCTCAGCGTCAGTTCCACCCGGCAGGCAGGAAAGCGGGCCGTAAAAGCGGAGGCGAGCGGCGCGACAAGGGCCGTGCCGTAATCGTTCGGGGCGGTGATGCGCAGCGTGCCCGTCGGCGAAGCCGCAGCCTGCGCCAATTCATCGAAGGCATCTTCGGCGTCGCGCAGGATCATGACGCAGCGCGCGTGAAACCGCCGCCCGGCCTCTGTCGGTTCGACGCGCCGCGTCGTGCGCACCAGAAGGCTGCTCCGCACGTCCCGTTCGAGCTGTGCCACCTGCTGGCTCACCACGGCCTTGGTGATGCCGAGCCGTTCGGCGGCCCGGGTGAACGAGCCAGTGTCGACCACGGCCGCGAAATAGGCCAGCCGGTTGAGATTCACGTCGATGGACCTCTCGGACAAACACTGTGTGTTTTTAACATACAGTGTGTCTGTTTTGTTGGTCTTCTTCGTTCAATCCCGCTGTGGCATGCCTGCCGTCATAGGAGACCGCTATGAGCGATACGATCACCGGCATCATCACGGGCACGATCCATGTGGGCTACCTCTTCGATCCGCTCTGCGGCTGGTGCTATGGCGCCTCCCCGGCCATCGAGCGGCTGATCGCCCAACCGGACATCGCCCTGGAGCTGATGCCCACCGGCCTTTTTGCCGGCCCCGGCGCCCGGCCGATGGATGCGGGCTTCGCGGACTATGCCTGGAGCAATGACCAGCGCATCGCCCGCCTGACCGGCCAGCCCTTCAGCGACGCCTACCGTCACAAGGTTCTGGCGGACCGCACACGCCTGTTCGATTCCGGCCCGGCGACGCTGGCGATCGTCGCCGTCGCGCGTGTCGCCCCGGCGCGGGCGTTCGAGGCGCTGAAGGCCATCCAGCACGCCCGCTATGTGGACGGCCGAGACATCACCGACACCGCCGTCCTCGGGCAGGTGCTGCGCGCGCTCGACATGGGCGAGGTCGCCGACCGGCTCCCCGCTCCCGATGAGGCGCTGCTCGCGGTCTACCGCGCCCGCGTCGAGACCGCCCGCCGCGAGATGCGTCGCCTCGGCGCCGATGGGGTGCCGTCGCTCGCTGTCGGCCACGCCGCGGCTTCCCGGCTTGTGCGCGGCAATGCCCTGTTCGGCAGCATGGACATGCTGGTCGCCGCACTGAAGGCGGCCTGAGCGCACCACCGCGCCGCCGCCCGCCCCTCACCCACCACGTCTCATCAGGAGAGAGCGATGCTCACCCGGAGATCCCTCATGAAAACCACCCTCGCGGCCGGCGCCGCCGCTGCTTTTGCGCCCGCTGGTCTCGGCCATGCCGCCGGCGGGTTGTCCTGGAAGCACTTCCCCGCGGGGGAAAAGGGCTTCTATCGCGCGCCCGTGCTCGTCACCGGCGCCTCCGAGGCGCTGCTGATCGACGGTGGCTTCACCTATGCCGACGGGCGGGCGGTGGCCGAGGCCATCAAGGCCAGCGGCAAGACGCTCACCACCATCTATGTCAGCCAGTCCGATCCCGACTATTACTTCAGCCTCAAGCCGATCAAGGAAGCCTTCCCGAACGCGAAGGTGATCGCCGCCTCCGAGACGGTCGCCGCGATCAAGGCGAGCGTGGAGAAGAAGCTCGCGGTGTGGGGGCCGCAGCTCAAGGAGAACGGCCCGCAGACGCTGGCCGACATCATCATCCCCGAGGCGTTCGATGGCCCCTCGCTCACCGTCGACGGGGAGGCCGTCGAGATCGTGCCGGCTGAGGGGCTGGCCAACCGCCGTTATCTCTTCGTGCCGTCGCTGAACGCGGTGTTCGGCGGAGTGATGATCTTCTCCGGCGTGTATGTCTGGACCGCCGACACCCCGACCAAGGAACAGCGCGCCGCCTGGATCGCCAATCTGGACAAGATCGCGGCCCGCAATCCGGCCGTCGTCGTGCCCGGCCACTTGGTGCCGGGCGCCGCTACCGATCTCTCGGGGGTCGAATACACCAAGGCCTATCTCCTCGCCTTCGAGGAAGAACTCGCCAAGGCCAAGGACTCGGCTGCGCTCAAGGCCGCAATGATCGCCCGCTTCCCGGGCCTCGGCATGGGCGTCGCGCTCGATATCGGCGCGAAGGTCGCCACCGGCGAGATGAAATGGGGCTGAGATGGGCGCCAATCTCGATCTGATCCGCGCCACCTATGAGGGCACCTCGGAGGAGAACGGCCGGAACCTGCTGGCCACTCTTGCGCCCGATGCTTCATGGACGGAGGCAGAAGGGTTCCCCTATGCGGGAACCTATGTCGGACCGGAGGCGATCATTGCCGGCGTCTTCCGGCGCCTCGGCACCGAATGGACCGGCTATCGCGCCGAGGTCCACACTTTCCTCGAAGACGGCGACCGCGTCGCCGCCTTCGGCATCTATTCCGGCATCTACAACGCCACAGGCACGTCGATGCGCGCCGCCTTCGCGCATCTTTATGAGGTGAAGGACGGCAAGATCGCCACCATGACGCAATATGTCGACAGCGCCATGGTGATGCAGGCCCTTACGCCGAGCGCATGACCGTCTGATGCCTCAAGCCCCGACCACGCCTTCGCTCCCGAGGTCGGTCGGGGAACCTTGTTTACTGCTGACGACCTGCGTTTCGACGCGATTATCACCCTCCCTCGTGATCTGGCACAGGGTCAGACCTTTGCCCCCATCGTGGCTTTCACCGGAGGAGCCACCTCGGTTCCGAGCAATGTGATCGAGCGCTGCAGGGCCTCGGTCTCCAGCATGGCGGAACTCATCTGGAAGGTCAGGCGCGAGATACCGCCAAGCGCGTCGTTGGCCGCGAGGATCTTGTCGCGCACCGTTTGCGGGCTTCCGATCAGGAAAGCGCCCTGCGGACCGCACATCGCATCAAATTGCGCCCGCGTCGCCGTCGACCACCCGCGTTCACGTCCGATCTCGGTGAACATGTGGGCCCAGCCGGGAAAGAAGGCGTCCGTGGCGCTGCGATCGGTGTCGCCGACGAACCCCATGGCATGAATGCCGACCTTCAGCGTCTCCGGCGCGTGTCCTGCTCGCCGGCCCGCCTCGCGATAAAGATCCACAAGCGGGCGGAAGCGGGCAAAGCTGCCACCGATGATCGCCACCATCAACGGAAGGCCAAGCGTACCCGCGCGGACAAAGGACTGCGGCGTGCCGCCGACACCGAGCCAAATTGGGATCCTGTCCTGATGTGGCCGGGGAAAGACACCCTGACCGGTCAGCGCCGGCCGAAACCGGCCGCGCCAGGAGATGGTGGTCTCCTCGCGCAGCTTGAGGAGAAGATCGAGCTTTTCGGCGAAGAGGGCGTCGTAGTCTTCCTTGGCGAACCCGAACAGGGGATAGGCCTCGCCAAAGGAGCCACGCCCCACGACGATCTCCGCACGGCCTTTGGCGATGAGATCGATGGTGGCGAAGTCCTGGAAGACCCGCACCGGATCCGCCGCGCTCAGCACCGTCACCGCGCTGGTCAGGCGAATATGCCTGGTGCGAGCCGCCGCTGCTGCCAGGATGACGGCCGGCGCGGAATCGAGAAACTCCTTGCGGTGATGTTCGCCGATGCCGAACACGTCGAGGCCAACGCGGTCGGCGGTTTCCACCTCCGCCAGCAAGGCCTCCATCCGGTCCGACGCCGGCAAGGTCTGGCCGGTCGCCGGATTGGGGATGGTGGCCGCAAAGCTGTCGATACCGATTTCCATGATCATTTCATCTGGCTGCGCTGGACGCTGCTGGATTTAGCGCGCGCGTCGACGCCAGCCATCCAGGCTGAAGCCACCGGCGCCGAACGCCGCCACCTGCAGAAGACCGCCGGTGATGGCGAGGTTCTTCATGAAGTGAATCATCTGGTTCTGATCGGCGAGGTTGCTGTGGAAGAAGACCGCCGCCGCCACGGTGAAGACCGCGACCGCGAGGCTGCTGATCCTGGCGTGATAACCGAGCAGAATGGCGATGCCCCCACCCAGCTCGACGATGACCGCCACGAGATAGGAGATCAGCGGCAGCGGCAGCCCGGCCGACGCGATATAGGCCTGCGTCGCCTCGGGAGCGGCGACCTTGCTCGCGCCGCTGGCGATGAAGATGAGTGCGATCAGTGCACGGCCGAGAGCCGCGAGCAGGTTGGTCTGGGACATGATGGATCGAGCCTTGGTTCCGGGAGAGGGGGATGAAGCGATGGGAGTTCAGGCCGCCAGCGCGGCGATCTGAGCCTTGGCGCCGGCCAGCGCCGCCGCCTTGGCGTCATCACCCAGCGCCAGGCCTTCAGCGCGGATGATCGTCACGTCGGTGAGGCCGATGAAGCCCAAAGCCGCGAGCAGGTAGGATTCCTGGTGATCCAGCGCCGCCAGCGGGCTCTGGCCGCTGTAGACGCCGCCGCGCGCGGAGGCGATGAACACCTTCTTGCCGGTCACCAGCCCCTCGGGGCCATTCGGGCCATATTTGAAGCTGCGGCCGGCGACGGCGACGCGGTCGATCCAGCCCTTGAGCTGCGAGGGCACGGAGAAATTGTACATCGGCGCGCCGATGACGACGATATCGGCGGCGAACAGCTCGTCCAGATAGGCGCCGCCGGTGGCGAGATCCTGGCCGAGATGCGGATCGGACACCGGCGCGCCCTGAAACACCGCCATATGCGCGTCCGACAGATGGAGCGCCGCATCGGCGACGAGATCGCGCCGGACGATCCGCGCGCCGGGATGCAGCGCCTGCTGCCGGGCGACGATGTCGGCGGTCAGCGCGCGGGTCGCGGAATAGCCGCCGAGAATGCTGGAATCGATGTGCAGGATGGTGGTCATGGGTTGATCCTCCGGCTGTCCCGAGATCGGGGCCTTGGCCGCGCGTGAAAACAGCTTTTTGAGCGTGGCGAGCATGGAGGATGGGTGCCACGCACCGATATGCCGGGGAAGCCGGTATGAAGCGATGCAATCCATCGGCCTGTCCGATGGATTGATCGACAAAGGCCACCGGATCGGTATCCTTGGGCCTGCTCACCGGGAGAAAACCGACATGCTCGACGGCGTCTCGCTCGACCAGTTGCGGACTTTCCTCGCGGCCGCCGATGAGGGCAGCTTCTCCGCCGCCGCCCGGCGGCTGCGGCGCACCCAGTCGGCGGTCAGCGAAGCCATCGCGACGCTCGAGGCCCAGCTCGCGGTGACGCTGTTCGACCGGAGCGCCCGCTATCCGCGGCTGACGCGGGAGGGCACGGTGCTGCTCGCCGATGCGCGGGGTATCGTCGCCGGCGTCGACGGCATGAAGGCGCGCGCCCGCGGCATTTCCGGCGGGCTGGAGGCGGAACTCGCGGCGGTGATCGACGTGTTCTTTCCGATCAGCGTGATCGCCGAGGTCGCCCGCGACTTCCGCGACCAGTTTCCGGCGACGCCGCTGCGGCTCTATGTCGAGGCGCTCGGCGGTACGGTGCAGCCCCTCATCGAAGGCCGGGCGAGCTTCAGCCTCGTCGTGTCCCTGCCGACCCTTCCCGCCGGGCTGGTGGCCGAACGGGTGACCAGCGTCGATTTCGTCATGGTCGCCAGCGCCGACCACCCACTCGCGGCCCATGCCGGGCCGATTCCGCGCGAGGAACTGGCGCGCCACGTTCAGCTCGTGCTGACCGACCGGACCAGCCATTCGCAGGGCCGCGAGTTCGGCGTCATGTCACCCGCGACCTGGCGGCTCGCCGACCTGTTCGCCAAGCACGCCTTTCTCATTAGCGGGCTCGGCTGGGGCGGGATGCCGCTCCATGCCGTCGCCAAGGACATTGCCGAGGGACGGCTGGTGCGGCTGATGATCGAGGACGCGCCCGGCGAAGGGCTGAAATTACCCATGTCCGCCGTCTACCGCAGCGCCGCCCCGCCCGGCCCCGCCGGCCGCTGGATGATCGACCGCATGAAACGGTGCCCGAGCGAAGCGTCCGCCGCATCGTCGGTTGACAGACCAGAAAGTGTGTCGTAGACGTAAATACATAAATGAGGATTGGTGATGCCGACCAGTACGCGATTTGCTGTCGCCGTCCATGTCCTGACGGCCCTTGCTGTCAGCGGAGGGAAGCCGCTGCGTTCCGAGGATCTGGCCTATTCGGCGAATACGGGGGCGGTCGTCGTCCGGGGGCTGCTGTCCCGCCTGAGCAATGCGGGACTGACACGCTCGCAGCTCGGGGCCGGCGGCGGCGCCCTGTTGGCAAAGCCGGCCGAGAAGATCAGGCTGCTCGATGTCTATGAAGCTGTCGAGGATACCGAACTGTTTTCAATGCACAGGACACCGCCCTGCGAAAACTGCGCTGTGGGCGGCAACATCCTTGAGGCCATACGGCCAAGCTTGTCGCGGGCCCGGCAAGCGCTCGAGGATGAACTCGCCAGCACCACCATCGCCGACATCGCGGCCGAGGTCGCCCGGCTCGGCAAGTTCTCTATTCCGCTCGTCTGGTAATCGTTTTGCCTTTAAATGTCATTAAGGCAACGACACACATTCATTTAAGTTCCGCTGCGGCCTGAAAGCGACAGCGAGAGACCGTCCAACCTTCGGGGCACTGACGGCTGCCATCCTCCCAAGTCCTCCACTCATAAGGAAACCATCATGAGCATTGGTATCATCGGCGCCGGCGCCCTCGGCGCCAACTTCGCTCGGGCCCTTGCCAGTAAGGGGATCTCGGCCACGATCTCGAACAGCCGCGGACCGCAATCGCTGACCGCCCTGGTGCAGGAACTTGGCTCCTCCATAAAGGCAGGCACCGTGGAAGAAGCGGCTAGCGCCGACATTGTCCTGGCGGCTGTGCGCTGGGTCGACGCAGGCAAGGTGTTCGGCGCGTTGCCGGCCTGGAACGGACGGATCGTCATCGACGCCACCAACCCGGTGGAATTCATCGATCCGAATTCACCCGATGCGACCGACCCCAGTAACCCCCTCGCGGCCTATGGCATCAAGGCCGTGGATCTGGGGGACAAGCACTCGAGCGAGGTCTTCCGCCAGTACGTTCCGGGCGCTCGGGTCGTCAAGGCGTTCAATCACCTGGACATCAACGTCTTGAATGAGCCCGAGGCGTCGGGTGGCACGCGCGTGCTGTTCTATTCAGGCGATGACGCCGCCGCAAAGGCCGAGGTTCGCGCGATCATCGAGGCCATCGGCTTCTTCCCCGTCGACCTCGGTCCGCTCAATATCGGTGGGCCGCTGGCGTCGCTGCCCTTCGGCTCCCTGTCCGCCCACCAGTTTATCAGGATCTAGCTATCCTCAGCAGGCCGTAGGTCGTCCGTTTAGGTCTTGAAGCGCCTTGGCAGAGCCTATCGCGCTTCAAGAAGGACGGCATGATCCGCGAGGCTAAAACGCTGCTGACCGACACATTCTAGCTTCGGAACCGCTACGCGGCTCCGAAGCCGCATTTGTTGAAAACACGGTTCAATCGGCAAAACTGCATCTCATTTGGAGAAGCGAGTGGTGATGCCCACGCGGATGCGCGCATGGAGCGTGGCCTGCCGGTGGAGCGTCAGGGCTCCCTGAGCCGCTGAACGTCGCCGAGGAATTCGTCAGCCTCTTCGCTGCTATGCCGTAGCGGGAGATGCCGGACGTCGTCACGGCGTCAAAGCCCACCGCCTCTTGCCCATATACTCCCGGCAGTATATCCAGCCATGGATAGCGCGCTCATGCGCGGCTGGGTGGTGCCCGATGCCTCATTCGCCGGACGATAAGAGACGTGCCCTGACGCGGCTGCGGCGGATCAGGGGGCAGGCCGAGGCACTCGAGCGGGCGGTCGAGGTCGGCACGGATTGCCGCCCGCTGCTGCAGCAGATCGCGGCGCTGCGCGGCGCCGTCGGCGGCTTGATGGCCGAGGTGCTGGAAAGCCATCTGCGCGAGACCTTCGGACCGGGCTCGCCTGGCCACCAGCCCGGCCCGTTCGATGGCGAGCTGGACGAGATCACCACCATCCTGCGCACCTATCTGAAATAGCCGCTCCTTCGCAGCGGCCGACCAAACCAGAACGAGGGAAAGACCATGAAATCGCGTGCTGCCGTTGCCTGGGAAGCCAAGAAGCCGCTGACCATCGAGACCATCGAGATCGGCGGGCCGAAGCCCGGCGAGGTTCTGGTCGAGATCATGGCGACCGGCGTGTGCCACACCGATGCCTACACGCTGGATGGGCTGGATTCCGAGGGCAAGTTCCCCGCCATTCTCGGCCATGAGGGCGCGGGCATCGTGCGCGAGGTCGGCGCGGGCGTGACCTCGCTCAAGGTCGGCGACCATGTCATTCCGCTCTACACGCCGGAATGCCGGAGCTGCAAAACCTGCCTGTCGCAGCGCTCGAACCTCTGCACCTCGATCCGCGCCACGCAGGGCCAGGGCCTGATGCCCGACCGCACGACCCGCTTCTCCTGCGAGTCGGTCGGCAGCCGGGGCAGTGAGATCTTCCACTATATGGGCTGCTCGACCTTCTCGAACTTCACCGTGCTGCCGGAGATCGCCCTCGCCAAGGTGCGCGAGGACGCTCCTTTCGACAAGATCTGCTACATCGGCTGCGGTGTCACCACCGGCATCGGCGCGGTGGTCTATACCGGCAAGGTGTGGCCGGGCGCGAACGTCGTGGTGTTCGGCCTCGGCGGCATCGGCCTCAACGTGATCCAGGGCGCCCGCATGGTCGGCGCCGACAAGATCATCGGCGTGGACATCAACCCCGCCAAGGTCGCGATGGCCAAGAAGTTCGGCATGACCGACTTCATCAACCCGCTAGATGTCGGCAACGACAAGGTGGTCTCGGCGATCCAGGATCTCACCGATGGCGGCGCGGACTTCACCTTCGACTGCACCGGCAATGTGAACGTCATGCGCCAGGCGCTGGAAGCCTGCCATCGCGGCTGGGGCACCTCCATCGTCATCGGCGTCGCCCCGGCGGGCGCGGAAATCGCCACCCGTCCGTTCCAGCTTGTCACCGGCCGCAACTGGCGGGGTTCCGCCTTCGGCGGCGCGCGCGGGCGCACCGACGTGCCGAAGATCGTCGACTGGTACATGGAGGGCAAGATCAACATCGATGATCTCATCACCCACACCATGCCGCTCGACGAGATCAACACCGCCTTCGACCTGATGCATGAAGGCAAGTCGATCCGCTCCGTGGTGATCTACTGATGAGCGCGCTGGAGACCATCTCGACCGCGCGCTCGCATGGCGGCGTGCAGGGCGTCTACCGCCACCAATCGGCGGTGACGGGCACGCCCATGACCTTCGCGGTCTTCGTCCCCCCGCAGGCCGCTAGCGGGCCAGTACCGGTGCTGTGGTATCTCTCGGGCCTCACCTGCACCCATGCCAATGTCATGGAGAAGGGCGAGTACCGCGCGGCGGCGGCGGCCCATGGCGTCATCATCGTCACGCCGGACACCAGCCCGCGCGGCGAGGATGTGCCGGATGAGAAGGATAATTGGCAGTTCGGGTCGGGCGCGGGCTTCTATGTCGACGCGACGCAGGCGCCCTATGCCGCGAACTACCGGATGTATTCCTACATCGTCGAGGAACTCACCGCGCTGATCGCGGCGGAGTTTCCCGCCGATATGGGCCGGCAGGGCATTTTCGGTCACTCCATGGGCGGCCATGGCGCGCTGACCATGGCGCTGAAGCACCCGGACCGGTTCAGGAGCTGCTCGGCCTTCGCCCCCATCGTCGAGCCGAGCACAGCGGACTGGTCGCGCCCGGCGCTGGAGAAGTATCTCGGCGCGGACACGGCGGCGTGGCGGGCCTATGACGCAGTGGCGCTGATCGAGGATGGCCGGCGCTTCCCGGAATTCCTGGTCGATCAGGGCGGGGCCGATCCGTTCCTGAAGACCGGCCTGCGGCCCGAGCTTCTGGCGCAGGCGTGCCAGAAGGCCGGCATCCCCCTCACGCTGAACCTGCGCGAGGGCTACGACCATTCCTACTTCTTCATCTCCACCTTCATGGCCGACCACATCGCCTGGCACGCTGCCCGCCTCGGCCGGTGAGACGACGGGCTGCCCGCAGCCCGTCTGACTAAATGCTGGGGAACAAGGCCCGCCGTCCTCACCCGACGGCGGCGGCGCCGTGTTCTTCGAGCGACTCGACGTCGATGGCGTGGCCGGCCCGCTCGCGCTTGGCGATGAGGTAGCGCACATTCTCCGCGCCGCGCCGGCCATAGACGTTGCGCAGATCGACCACCTGCAGGCCCGAGCGGCGCATCGTGTCGGCCTTTTCGGGATTGTTGGTCATCAGCACCACCTGCCAGTAGCCGAGCTGGCGCAGCATGGCGGCGGCGAACTCGAAGCGGCGGCCGTCAAGGTCGAAGCCCAGCGTCTCGTCCGCCTCATAGGTGTCCATGCCCTCATGCTGCAGCTTGTAGGCACGGATCTTGTTGGCGATGCCGTTGCCGCGCCCCTCCTGATCGAGATAGAGCAGCACCCCGCCGCCGGCCTTGGCCATCGCCGCCACCGTACCGCGCAGCTGGTCGCCGCAATCGCAGCGCAGCGAGCCGAACAGGTCGCCGGTGAGGCAGGCCGAATGCAGGCGGACCATCACCGGCGTCGCCGGGTCCGGCGTGCCGACGATGATCGCCACCTGGTCGCGCATGCCCTCGCCGCCGCGAAACACCACGAACTCCGCGTTGCGCGCCGCGAGCAGCGGCACCGGCGCGCGCGAGACGATACGGATGTCGCTCGACAGTCGCTGGTCGAAGGTCGCCAGCGCCTCCGCCCGCACCGTCACCGCCGGCAGCATGTCGGCCGAGGCCTCGGACAGCGGCGCCAGCAGCATGGCAGGCAGCAGCAAGGCGAGGCGGGCAAGCTCCAGCGCGGGCGCGGCCGGAGCGTCAACCGGCAGAAGCTCTTCCTCAACCTGCGCGCCGCGCTCGCAAGCGAGCGCCATCACCCGCGCGCCATCGAGCCCGGCAAGGGCGATGCCGCGCGGGCCGTCAACCTCGCCCTGGCCGAGGGCGCGCAGCCGCGCGGGCGTGAGCACGAGACACGCCTTGTCGCCGCCAATGCGGAGCATGGCCGACAGCAGCGCCGGCGAGGCCAATTCGGCAGCCACCGCCATGGCGAAATGGCCTTCCGCCTCGACCACGACCGGGCGTCCGGCGCGCAGCTCGGCCAGAGCGCGCTCGACCGCCGTCTGTGAAACGTCGCCGAACAAGTCGAGAATTCCAGTCGCCGCGAGCTCAGTCGCTGCCGTTGCGGAAATCGCCATTGGACACTCGCTTTCTCTGCACCATTTTGGAGCGTGAAACGTAGTTGGTTACGAGCATCACACCGGAATGGACCAACTCCGCTCCTGTCGAGAGATGAATTAGAGCGATCTTCCCGCAGCGAAAGACCACGCATGGATCAATTCCGAACGCTGTCCGATCCGCCCTACGCCCTCTATGAGCCGATGCTGCGCCATCGCGGCCCGGAGCCCTTCGTCATTGCGCAGCTCGGCCAATCGCTGGATGGGCGCATCGCCACGCCCACCGGAAAGTCCCGCGATATCAACGGTTTCTCAGGGCTCGACCATCTCCACCGGCTGCGCGCCTCGGTCGATGCCGTCGTCGTCGGCGTCGGTACGGTGGTGGCGGATGATCCCCAGCTGAGTACCCGCCGGGTCAAGGGCCGCAGCCCGACGCGGGTCATCATCGACCGCGAGGGGCGCTCCTCGCGCAGCGCGAAATGGCTCGGCTGCGATGGCTGCCGCCGGATCGTGTTCTCCGACAATGCGGAAGGTTGGCCGGCCGAAGTGGAGCGGATCGGCGGGGACGGCTCGCCAGACGCCTTCAGCCCCGCTTTCATCGTCGCCGCGCTGGCCGCGCGCGGTCATCACACAATTCTGATCGAGGGCGGCGCCTCCACCATCTCGCGCTTCATCGATGCGCGGCGGGTCGACCGGCTGCACATCTGTCTCGCGCCGATCATTCTCGGCTCGGGACGGCCCGGGCTTCAGCTTCGCCCGATTGACGAGCTGACCGACGCGCTGCGCCCGCGTGCCAATGCCTATGTGCTTGCCGACGGCAATGTGCTCTATGATTGTGACCTAAGGTCACCGGCGCGGGGAGACACGCATGCCACCGACTGAGGGCGCGGAGAGGGCGGGCCGCTACGGCTTCCCCGCCCGGCTGCTGCACTGGCTGGTCGCCGCCTTCGTCATCATCCTCGTGCCGCTCGGCCTCTACATGACGGCGCGCGGCGAGGCGACGAATTTCGACGCGGTCACCGGCGACCTCTACAGCCTGCACAAGCTCCTCGGCTTCATCGTCATCTGGCTGATCGCTCTGCGGCTTCTGGTACGCCTCACCCGCCGCCCGCCGGCACCGGTCGCGACGCTGACACCGCTGGAACGCGTGGTCTCCGGCGTGGTGCACGCACTACTCTATCTGCTGCTGATCATCGTGCCGCTGCTCGGTTGGGCGGGGGTGTCGGCCTATCCGGCGCTGAACGTGTTCGGCCTGTTCGATCTGCCGGCCATGCTCGGCCCCGACGAGCCGCTCGCCAAGCGCCTGTTCGACGCCCATGGCCTGCTCGCCAAGCTGCTTGGGCTGCTGGCGCTTCTCCACATCGCCGCCGCGCTGATGCACCGCTTCGTCAAGAAGGACGGGGTGATGCGGCGCATGTGGCCGCTCACCTGACCGCTCACGGGACGGCGAAGACGTCGGTATGACCGACGACCATATCTTCGGCGCCCTGCCGCTCCCGTACCCACGCATCGAGCGCGCCCGCAAGGTCCGGCGCGATCTCGCGCGCGGCCGCGGCGAAACCCTGCGTGGTCGCGGCGATCAGTCCCGCCTCGCGCCGCGTCAGCCGCCACGGGCTATCGCCGGACCAGCAGCGGTAATCCCGCGCCGCGAGCATCTGCAGCAGCGCATCGCCCGAGTCAGGCCCGAGCGCCGGGCCGAAGCCCTTGTCCCCGCGCTGGTGGCGGTTGAAGGCGGAGACCACCCGCGCGTCGAGCGGACCGCGCGGCGACCATTCGGCGATACCGTCATAGTTCAGCACGGCATAGAGCGGCACGCGGTCCTCAGTGCAGGCCGCGACCAGTTGCTCCAGCCAGGGACCGGACACCAGATCGAACAGCGCCGCGGCGGTGACGATATCGGCGCCCATCGCCGCGAAATGCAGGTCGCGGCGCGTCAGGTCGACATCCTCGACGGTGATGATGATCTCGCGCCCGTCCTTGACGATCCGAAGGCGCTCGCCGGCCTCCCGCGCCTCATCCGCCCAGTCCGCCAGTACGCGCCGGGCCTCGATAAGCAGCGCCGGATCACCATCGACGAGGTGCCAGTGCTGGCGCGCCGGCAGCAGCGGCGCCATGGCGCGCAGATTGGAGCCGGTGCCGCAGCCGAGATCGACGACCGTGACCGTCTCCCGTGCCGCGAAATGCGCCTTGAGCTGCGCCGCCACGCCCACATCGCGGGAGGCATGGTCGATCGGCTCGCGCAAAGCGAGCCATTCCGGGTCGAACCCGCTCATCGCGCTATCTCCTGCATGATTTTGAGGATGAGGGCGGCACTGTCCGGCCAGCGTGGCAGACGCTGTGCCGCCGCCCAGGCCGTGTCCGCCAGTTCACGCCGCAGCGCGGGCGTCGCCATGGCCCGCCGCAGCGCCGCCGCAAGGCGCGCGGCATCAGCAGGCGGGGCAAGGATCGCCGTGCCGGGCGGCAGGGTCTGGGGAATAGCCCCGCCCTCGGTCGCCACCACCGGCAGGCCGCGCGCGATGGCCTCGGTGAGGCCCATGCCATAGCCCTCGAACAGCGAGGAACAGACGAAGAGATCGGCCGCGTGGAATTCCGCCGCCAGCGCGGCCTCGTCCAGCGCGCCGGCAAGGCGCACGCGCCCGGCCAGCCCATGGGCCTCGATGGCGCCCTGCACCGCCCGCGCCTCTGCCGGGTCGCGGTCCAGCGCGCCGACAATGGCGCAGCTCCAGTCGACATCAGCCAGGGTGGCGAGCGCGTCCACCAGCACGCCATAGGCCTTGCGCGGGATGACGGCACCCACCGCCAAGAGCCGCAGCGGCGTACCGGTTCCCGTGGAACGGGGCGCGGGATCGGTGCCGGGTACGGCGACGGTGATGCGCTCGCGCAGCACGTCATAATCGCGCGCCAGTAATTCCGCCGTCGCCGGGCTGGTGACGATGACGGCGTCGACTTCGGCCAGTGCTGCCCGCTCGCTGGCGACGAACCGCGCCTGCGTCGGCCCATCCAGCCCCGCCTCCAGTGCCAGCGGGTGATGAACCAGCGCCGCCAGCGGGCGGCCAAGCCCGCGCAATAACGCGGCGGGCATCGCGCCAAGCGCCAGCCCGTCGATCAGTACCGGCTCACCCACCGGGCGGGCGCAGAGGCGGGCAGCGCTTTCCCTCAGCGCGTCATCGGTGGGAAAGGGAAAGCCTCCGGGCAGCGCGAGATGGCTCGCATCGCCGCCCGCCCGGCGGATTTCCGCGAGGATGCGCCGGTCATAGGCGTAGCCCCCGGTTGGCAGGGTGATGTCCCCGGGAATGGCGAAGGCGAAGCCGGTCAACAGCGCGCCCCTCAGCCGACCGCGCCTTCAAAGCTGGCACGGGCAAGGTCGGTCTCGTGCAGGGTGACCTGGATCCTGGCGAGACCCGTCCCGTCCTCCCCCAGCGCGCCCTCGCGCGCAGCCTTGGCAACCGCGTCGAAGATGTACTTGGCGAGAAACTCGGTGGTGGTGAGGATGCCGGCAAATTGCGGGAGATCATCGAGGTTGCGATAGGCGAGCGGCTGCAGCACCGCTTTGAGCACATCGAGCGCCGCACCGATATCGACCACCACGTTCTGCGTCGTCAGCTCGGGCCGGAAGAACGCCACGTCGACCACGAAGGTCGCCCCGTGCATGTTCTGCGCGGGACCAAAGAACGGGTCGGGCAGCGAATGGGCGATCATGATGCGATCGCGGACTTCGACACTGAACATTCCAGCCTCTCAGGGATAATCGAGAAGGATCGCCAGAGCGTCCTCCCCGCCAGACATGAGGCCCAGCAACTGCGCCGGGGCCTCGGAAAACGGGACGACATGCGTGATCAGCCGATCAAAGCGCGCATCGTCCAGGAGAGAGAGCGCCTTGCCGAGCCGTCGGGCGTGCGGCCAGCGCGGACGCCGTGACGGGGATACGGCGCCGACCTGCGAGCCGATCAGTTGCAGCCGCCGGCTGTGAAAGCTTTCGCCGAGCGCGACGGGGGTGGAGCGGCTGCCATACCAGCTCACCTCGACAATGCGGGCCTCGAAACCGCCGGCCGCCAGCGCGGTGCGCAGCCCGCCAGCGCTGGCGCTGGTGTGGAAAACCACATCGGCCTGATCGTCCACCTCATCGGCCTGCGCGAAACGCGCCCCGAAGGCCTCCGCCAACGTCGCCCGCTCGGGGCGCAGATCGGTGAGCGTGACCTCAGCGCCGGGGAGCCCGGCACAAAGAGCGGTGAGCAGAAGGCCGATCACCCCGCCGCCGACGATCACGATCCGGTCACCCGGCCCGGCGCCGGAGTCCCACACCGCGTTGAGCGCCGTCTCCATATTGGCCGCCAGCGTCGCCCGCCGGGGCGGGATGCGCGCGGGCACTTCCACCACGGCGGAGGCCGGCAGGCGAAAGACATCCTGATGCGGATGCAGCGCGAAAACGAGCCGCCCCTGAAGCTCCGCCGGGCCGTCCTCGACCCGGCCGACGCTCTGGTAGCCATACTGCACCGGGAAGGGGAAATCCCCGCGCTGGAAGGGCGCGCGCATCCTCTGGTGCTCGCTTTGAGGCACCTCGCCCTTCAGCACGAGGCTTTCCGTGCCCCGGCTGACGGCGGAGGCGATGGCGCGCACGGTGATGCTGTCCGCGCCGCCCTCAAGCTCGGCGGGGATCAGTTCATAGCGCCCCGGCGCGGTACACCAGAGCTGGCGGGAAAGCGGATAAGGTGGCGTCATCGCGCGGCGAACTCCTGTTCCGATACCTGTCTAGCAGCCGGGACGGCGCGGCGGTGGGCAACAAGCGCGTGAACCGCCCGAACGACACGACGTATAAAGCCGCACGCAGACGGGACGCCGAGAGGGGCGTTCCGGTTCCCTCAGCCGGGTGACCGCATGAGCCTGAACGACGAGTTGGCCGCCGACCTGCCGCGCTACGCCGATGCCGAAAGGGCCGCCCCTGCCGCCGTGGGCCTCACGCCCGCCGGCATCCAGTCCACCCGCCTTCTGCTCCGCCGGCGCCTGCTGGTGGCGGGACTGAACATCGCGACCTTCGCCGGGCTCGTCACCCTGTTCGCCCATCTGCTCGGCACTGGCGGCTTCACCACACTGGACATCTTGCTGCTGCTGGCCTTCTGCGTCTCGACGCCGTGGACCATTCTCGGCTTCTGGAACGCAGTGATCGGCCTGTGGCTGCTGCACGGCCCGACGGATGCGCGCCGCGCGGTCTATCCTTACGCCGCCGGGGCGGAGGATGGGCCGATCACCAGCCGCGTCGCCGTATTGATGACGCTGCGCAACGAGGATCCCGAGCGCGCGCTCGCCCGGCTGAAGCAGATGCGCGCGGAGATCGGGGCCACCGGCCAGGGCGCGCATTTCGCCTGGTTCGTGCTGTCCGACACGACGCGGCCGGAGATCGCCGCCGCCGAGGAGGAGCTGTTCGCCGCGTGGCGCCGCGAGGCCGGCGAGGACGCTCGCCTCACCTATCGCCGCCGGCACGAGAATAGCGGCTTCAAGGCCGGCAATATCCGCGACTTTCTGGAGCGCTGGGGCCATGAGCACGAACTGATGCTGACCCTCGACGCCGACAGCTTCCTCGGCCCCGAGGCGGTGCTGCGGCTGGTGCGGGTGATGCAGGCCCATCCGCGCCTCGGCATCCTGCAGAGCCTCGTCGTCGGCATGCCCTCGCACGCCGCCTTCGCCCGCATCTTCCAGTTCGGCATGCGCCACGGCATGCGCTCCTACACCATGGGCGCCTCATGGTGGGCGGGCGATTGTGGGCCCTATTGGGGGCATAACGCGGTCATCCGCATCGCTCCGTTCAAGGCGCATTGCCACCTGCCCGTCCTGTCAGGCAATGGCCCGCTCAGCGGCTGCATCCTGTCGCATGACCAGATCGAGGCCGTGCTGATGCGCCGCGCGGGTTACGAGGTCCGCGTGCTCCCCGAGGAGATGGAGAGCTATGAGGAGAACCCGCCGCACCTCACCGAATTTACCCGGCGCGACCTGCGCTGGTGCCAGGGCAACATGCAGTACTGGCGCCTGCTGGCCATGCCCGGCCTCAAGCCGATGAGCCGCTTCCAGATCGCCTGGGCGATCCTGATGTATCTCGGCGCCGTGGCGTGGATCGCCTTCATGGTGCTGGCGACGCTGAAAGTGTTCGACACCGAGCTCTATAACGAGCCCTTCCCGGCAACGCTCGGTCTCACGCTGTTCGCTCTCACCTTCGCCATGAGCCTCGCGCCCAAGGCAGCCGGCCTGATTGACGTGCTGCTGCGAGCCGAGGAACGCCGGCGCTATGGCGGGGCGGGACGGCTCATCGGCGGCGCGTTCACCGAATTCCTGTTCGGTGTGCTGCTCGGCCCCGTCGTCGCCTTCCGCATCGCGCTGTTCATGGTCGGGCTGGTCTTCGGGCGCACCATCACCTGGGATGCGCAGGCGCGCGACGCTGTGCGGCTGTCCTGGCAGACGGCCTTCGCCGGGCTGTGGCCGCAGCTCGTCTTCGGCCTCGCCATGGGAACGGTGCTCTATGTCTACGCGCCCGGTGCGCTGATCTGGGCGCTGCCGGCGCTGATCGGCCTTGTCGGCGCGGTCCCCTTCGCCGTCCTCACCGCCGATCCGACGCTCGGCCGCTGGCTGATGCGCCGGGGCGTCTGCGCCATCCCCGAGGACATCGCCATGCCCGCCAGCCTCGCGGCACTGACCGGCGCCGGCAAGGCAGGCTGAGCGCGGCGCCGGCCTGACGCTCTCCCGATTCACTCTCGCGCAGCTCATGGAAGCGGCGGCGGCAACACCCTGTCGCCGCCGCCGCGCGTTTCGCGCCATGCCTCGACACGCGCTGCTCCTACTGAATATTTCTCTTTGTTTCTTGATCGTTTTATTGAATTTTGAAAAACTCTAATCGAATAGATTCCAGCATTAACTTACCTTCTACAATATTGTTCTGATGTTTTGCCGATGATAACCACGCCCCCAGCCAGATATCGCCGCCCGTTAACTGACGTAGCGGCAAGACGCAGGGGCAAAAATCATGAATCGCGACCGTCTCGCACCGATCTCCACCGTGGCGCTGGCACTCGCGCTGCTGGCCGGCAGCGCTCCCGCCCTCGCTCAAACCGCAAAACCGGCTAGCAGTAACGGCACCGTGGCGCTCGATACGATCGAGGTCGAGGCGGATAGCGGCGAGGATGAGACGGACGGCTATGTCGCCCGCACCACCACCGCCGGCACCAAGACCGACGCGCCGATCGCCACCACGCCGGTGTCGATCTCGGTCGTCACCAGCGACCAGATCGAGGCGCAGGGCTCGCAGACCGTGCAGGAGGCGCTGCGCTACGAGGCGGGCGTGATCGCCGATGCGCGCCCCGGCAACCGCTATGACAGCATCATCATGCGGGGCTTCGGCGGCTTTGGCGGCAATGCCAATTACGTACAGTTCTGGGACGGGCTGCGCCTGTTCAAGGGCCTGAACTACGCCGTGCCGAGCGTCGACCCCTATCTGCTCAGCTCCATCAATGTGGTGCGCGGGCCGATGTCCTCGATCTACGGCCAGACCAATCCCGGCGGCAGCATCGACCTCGTCAGCAAGTGGCCGGACCCCAAGGCGCAGAACGAGATCATCGCCGGCATCGGCTCCTATGGCGAGCTGGAACTCGGCGCCGACCTCAACGGCAAGCTCAACGCCGACGGATCGGCGCTCTACCGCCTCATCATGCTCGGTCGCCGCACGGAGACTGACTCCGAGGGCTCGGAAGGCGAGCGCCTCCTCATCGCGCCGATGGCCTCGTTCGAGCTGAACGAGAACACCCGCGTGCAGGTGCAGGCGACCTATGAGCGCGACCCGGAGAGCTACTACTCCACCTGGCTGCCCGCGCTCGGCACGCTGCAGGCGAACCCGAACGGCCAGATTCCACGCGACTTCTCGCCCAATGCCGATTCCTATTCCGGCTTCGACCGCACGCAGTGGAGCCTCGGCTACCGCATCGAGCATGACGTCGACACTGTGTGGACGCTGCGCCAGAACTTCCGCTATCTCAACGTCGAGACCGATTTCAAGGCGCTCTCGGCGGTCGCCTCGTCCAGCGTGTGGCGCGCCGCGTCCGGCTGCGGCGGCGTCTCCTATCTGTGCATGGGCTTCTCGCCCTCGCGCTACATCGAGACCCTTGAGGGCGTGACGCTCGACAATCAGGCGCAGGCCGAGTTCGCCACCGGTGATGTCACCCACACGCTGCTGATCGGCACCGACCTGCAATATTACGATGCGGAATCCACCTACGGCACCGGCTCGACCGTCTATGTGAACTATCTGAACCCGGTCTGGCCGAGCATCAGCTCGCCCGCGCTCACCACCCAGCAGACCGCGGACCGCACGCAGGTCGGCGTCTACGCGCAGGACCAGCTCACCTATGGCAACTGGCACGCCCTGCTCGGCATCCGCGAGGATTACCTGACCGGCACCACCGCGACCGAGACGCTCGCGACCGGCAAGACGGTGAGCTACGACAGCGACAACAGCGCCTTCACCTATCGCGGCGGCCTGCTCTACCAGTTCGACAACGGCATCGCGCCCTATGTCAGCTACGCCACCTCGTTCGATCCGGTCATGGGCACCGGCTATGGCGGCGTGCCGTTCGACCCGACCACGGCGCAGCAGTTCGAGGCCGGCGTGAAGTACCAGCCGACCACTTTCAACGGCCTGTTCACCGTCTCCTACTTCGACCTCGTGCAGCAGAACGTGCTGACCACCGACACGGCGCACACCAGCACCAACACGGCGGTAACGCTGTGCAGCAGCTCGACCTGCCAGACCCAGACCGGCGAGGTGGAATCGAAGGGCCTTGAGATCACCGGCAAGGCGGAAATCCTGCCCGGCCTCAATGTGATGATCTCCTACGCCTATACCGACGCCGTGGTGACCCAGAGCAATGTCGCCGGCGTCGAGGGCAAGGCTCCCGTGGGCGTGCCGCGCAACGCCGCCTCGGCCTGGGCCGACTACACCTGGAGCACCGGCACGCTGAAGGGCCTGACCGTGGGCGGCGGCGCGCGCTATGTCGGCGAGACCTATGGCGACCAGACCAACACGGCGGCGATGATCGTGCCGGATCGCGTGCTGTTCGACGCCGCCGTGCATTACGACTTCGGCGGCAAGCCGGGCGGGGACGATGGCTGGCGCCTGTCGGTCACCGCCACCAACCTTGCGGACAAGTACTACGTCTCAGCCTGCGCCTCGGCCTACCAGTGCTTCATCGGGACCGGCCGCACCGTGCTCGCCACCCTCGCCTATCACTGGTGAGGGCGGCGTGGGCCTCGCCTTCATGGAACCACCTCCCTACCACCGGGTTGCCCTGCGGAGCACCGGAACGGGAGGGGGTCATGGCGCGCTGGAAATGGATCGTTCAGCAGATCACGCGGCGCCTCTGGTTCCGCGCGACCCTGATCGGCATGGTCGGCATCCTGACCGCGGGGCTCGCCGCCATCGCCGAACGCTACATCCCCTGGGAGCTGCCGGGATCCATTGGCGCTGACGCCGTGGACAGCATCCTCGACATCATCGCCTCCTCCATGCTGGCCGTCACCACCTTCTCGCTGAGCGTGATGACCACCGCCTATGGTTCGGCCACCAGCAATGTCACGCCGCGCGCCACCCGCCTGCTGATGGAAGACCGCACCGCGCAAAACGTGCTTTCCACCTTCATCGGCTCCTTCCTGTTCAGCATTGTCGGCATCGTCGTGCTGAAAGCCGGCGCCTATGGCGAACGCGGGCGCGTCGTCCTGTTCATCGTCACCATCGGCGTCATCGCCCTGATCGTGGTCTCGCTGCTGCGCTGGATCGATCATCTCACCCATTTCGGCCGTGTCGGCGAGACCACCGACCGCGTCGAGCGGGCGACCCGGGAGGCCCTCGACGCCCGGCTCGCCGCGCCCGGCCTTGGCGGCACGCCGCAGCACGGGGCGGAGCATGCGATACCGCATAAGGCGGCGCCCGTGCCGGCGCGCGCCATCGGCTATGTCCAGTTCGTCGATGTCGGCGCGCTGGCAAGCCTTGCCGAGGCATATGACGCGGACATTCATGTCGCCGCCCTGCCCGGCAGCTTCGTCTATCTGGACTCTCCCCTCGCCTGGATCGCCCCGCCTCGGCTGGCAGCATGCGAGCCGGAGGAAAAGCAGGAGGACGAGGACGAAGCGGTTCCCACGCAGGTGCGCGAAGCCTTCTCCATCGGTAGCGAACGCAGCTTTGACCAGGATCCACGCTTCGGCCTCGCGGTCATGAGCGAGATCGCCTCACGCGCTCTCTCGCCGGGCGTGAACGATCCCGGCACGGCCATTGATGTCATCGGCCGAACCACGCGCCTGCTCTGCCGGTGGGCGGATGGCCAAGCACCGCAAGAGCCGCGCTGGCCGCGCGTGCACGTGCCGGTCCTCGCCGCCGATGACCTGTTCGAGGATGGCTTCATGCTGATCGCCCGCGACGGCGCCGGGCTGATCGAGGTCCAGCTTCGCCTGCGCAAGGCGCTCATGGCGCTGGAGCGCATGGGCGATGCGAGCTTCCGCGCGGCGGCCCGGCATCAGGCGGAGCTGGCGCTCGCCCGCGCGCAGACGGCGCTGTCGCTGGAGGCGGACCGCCAGCGGCTCGCCGATCTCGCCGCTGGCAGCCGCTGAGCCTCAGCCGGCCGTATCGGTCAGCGACGTCCGCGCTTCGCGCTGCGCCGCACGCAGGAAGGCGGCGAGGAAGATGACGCTCATCACCAGCACGATGGTCGGCGCGGGGGCGCTGTCGAGGAAGAAGGACAGATAGACCCCGGTGAGCGCTCCTCCCACAGCCACCGCCAGCGCGGTCAGCAGCATCGCCCCGAAGCGGCGCGTCAGCAGGAAGGCGATGGCGCCCGGCGCGATGAGCAGGGCGATGGCGAGGATCAGTCCCACCGCCTTGAGCGCGCCGACAATGGTCAGCGAGACGAGGCAGAGCAGCCCGTAATGCAACCAGCCGACCGGCAGCCCGATGGCGCGCGCCTGCGCCGGATCGAAGGCGTGCAGCAGGAAGTCCTTCCACTTCACCCCGATCACCAGCGCCACCAGCGCGGCGATCACGCCGGTCTCGATAATGTCCGCCAGCGAAATGCCCAGCATGTCGCCGAACAATATGTGGTCGAGATGCACCTCGGACTGGATCTTCACATAGAGCACCAGCCCGGCGCCGAACATGCCGGCGAAGACGATGCCCATCACCGTGTCCTGCTTGATGCGGCTATTGTCCTTGAGATAGCCGGTCGCCACCGCGCAGAACATGCCGGCGATGAAGGCGCCGATGGCGAGCGGGATGCCGGCGATATAGGCCAGCACCACGCCGGGAAACACCGCGTGCGAGATGGCGTCGCCCATGAGCGACCAGCCCTTCAGCACCAGAAAGCAGGAGAGCAGCGCCATCGGCACCGCCACCAGCGCGGAGATCACCAGTGCCTTGACCATGAAATCGAACTGGAAGGGCGCGGCAAGCGTCGCCAGAAGGTCAATGCTCACGACGCCACCTCCCCCTCGCGCAGCGCCTGCGCCGCCCGCCGGCGGGCGGCGAGCAGGCCATGCTTGGGCGCGAAGACGAAGGCGGCGAGGAACAGCGCGGTTTGCAGCACCACGATGATGCCGCCCGTCGCCCCGTCGAGAAAATAGCTGATATAGGCGCCAACAAAGCTCGTCACCGCGCCGATGGCCACCGCCAGCACGAGCAGGCGCGGGAAGCGGTCGGTCAGCAGATAGGCGGTCGCGCCGGGCGTCACCACGAGGCAGATGACGAGGAAGGCGCCCACCGTCTGCAACGCCGCCACCGTCGAGGCCGACAGCAAGGTGAAGAACATCACCTTGAGCGCCGTCGCCTTCAGCCCGATGGAGCGCGCATGCGCCTCGTCGAAGAACACCGCGACGAGATCCTTCCAGGTCGCCAGCAGCAGCACCAGCGATACGCCGCCGATGATGACGAGCTGGAGCGTATCCTCCGGCGTGATCGCCAGGATGTTGCCGAGCACGATGGTCTGGATGTTCACCGAGGTCGGCGACAGCGAGACCATGAACAGGCCGAGCGCGAAGAAGGACGAGAAGATCAGCCCGATCACCGCATCCTCGCGCAGCTTGGTGCGCTGGCTGAGGAACAGCATCGCCGCCGCCGCAAGGCCGCCGGAGAAGAAGGCGCCGAGGGCGAAGGGCAGGCCGAGCATATAGGCACCGGCGACGCCCGGCACGATGGCGTGCGAGAGCGCGTCGCCGATCAGCGACCAGCCTTTGAGCATGAGGTAGCAGGACAGGAACGCGCACACCGCCCCGACCAGCGCCGAGACCCACATGGCATTGCGCATATATTCATAGGAGAACGGCTCGGCGAGCAGCGCCATCATGGCGTCTTCCCCGGCCTGGGCCCCGCGCCGTCACGGTTCTTGTGCTCCATCGCGCCATCCTCGCCATAGAACACCAGCGGGCGTTCATCGTCGGTCAGCACGGCGAGGCGGCGGCGGTCGTCATCATCGTGCAGCCCGGCCCCGCCCAGCACGAAATGGCGCAGCACGCCGCCGAAGGTCTTCTCCAGATTGGCCTGGGTGAACACCGTGGCCGTCGGCCCGTGGGTGAGCACCGTGCCCTTGATGAGCACCGTGCGGTCGCAGAATTCCGGCACACTGCCGAGATTGTGGGTCGAGACCAGCATCACCCGCCCCTCGTCGCGCAGCGCCCGCAGCAGCGCGATGATGGTCTCCTCGGTGGTCACGTCGACGCCGGTGAAGGGCTCGTCGAGCAGGATCACGCGGGCATCCTGCGCCAGCGCGCGGGCGAGAAACACGCGCTTCTTCTGCCCGCCGGAGAGCTCGCCGATCTGCCGCTTGCGCAACGCTTCCATGCCGACGCGGGCGAGCGCGGTATCCACCGCCGCCCGGTCGGCGGCGCGGGGAATGCGCAGGAAGCCCATATGGCCGTAGCGCCCCATCATCACCACGTCCTCGACGAGGACGGGGAAGTTCCAGTCGACTTCCTCGGCCTGCGGCACATAGGCGACGAGGTTGGATTTCAGCGCCTCGCTCACGCTGCCGCCGAGGATGGTGATCTCGCCGGCGGCGACGGGCACGAAGCCCATGATGGCCTTGAACAGCGTCGACTTGCCCGAACCGTTCACCCCGACCAGCGCGGTGATGGTGCCGGCGGGAATGGCGAAGCTCGCCGCCCGCAGCGCCGTGTGGCCATTGCGATAGGTGACGGTGACGTCCCGCACGCGAAGCCCGGCATCCTCGGCCCTGGCGAGGGGGCTGACAGCCCCCGCTTCCATCTTCATTGGGAAACCCCGTCCGCAAGTCCCTTGGCAATCGTCGCGGATGTTACGCGCAGAAGGTCGAGATAGGTCGGCACCGGTCCATCCGCCTCGCTCAAGGAATCGACATAGAGCACGCCGCCATAATGCGCCCCGGTCTCACGCGCGACCTGCCGCGCCGGCTTGTCGGAGACGGTGCTTTCGCTGAACACGGCGGGGATCTTGTTCGCGCGCACCGCGTCGATCACCCGGCGCACCTGCTGCGGGGTGCCCTGCTGGTCGGCATTGATCGGCCAGAGATAGAGCTCCTTCAGCCCGTAATCGCGGGCGAGATAGGAAAACGCCCCCTCGCTCGTCACCAGCCAGCGCTTCTCCACCGGGATGGTGTCGAGCTGCGCGCGGATCGGCGCGGCGGCCTGCGCGATCGTCGCCTTATAGGCGGCGGCGTTGGCCGTGTAGGTGTCGGCATTGGCGGGGTCGTACTTCACCAGCGCGTCGCGGATGTTGTCGACATAGCGGGCGGCATTGTCCGGCGACATCCAGGCATGCGGGTTGGGCTTGCCGCTATAGGGCCCCTCGCTGATGCTCATGGGCTCGATACCATCCGAGACGACGACGCTCGGCACGCCCTTCAGGTTCTGGAAGAAGCGCTGGAACCAGGTTTCGAGATTGAGCCCGTTCCACAGGATGAGCTGCGCGCCCTGCGCGCGCTGGAGATCGCCCGGCGTCGGGGCGTAATTGTGGATCTCGGCGCCCGGCTTGGTGATCGATTCCACCACCGCCGCGTCGCCCGCCACGTTGCGGGCCATGTCGGCGATGATGGTGAAGGTCGTCACCACCTTGAATTTCGGGGCTCCCGCGTCCTGCGCGCGCGCCGCATCGGCGCCGAGCGCCCAGCCGCTCAGCACCAGACCTCCGGCCGCCATCAACGCCAGAACGCGCCGCCGGCTGCGCCCTGCCGGTCGCCCCACCTCACCCTGCGCTTCGCGTGCGATCATCACCACCCTGCTCCTGCGAATGAGTTGCAAGAGCACTCTACGCGAACCGACCCAAGACGCAATTGCGAATTAATTGCAATTGCGTGATCGAATGGCCACGCAGATGGGGAGGCGCCGACATAAGAATGCATCGCAGCGGTATAATATTCATCCAATCGCGCTGACGAACAGCGTTAGGATTACGTGGCTTGGCTTCATGATCCCGCCGCCGCGCTCCAAGCATCAAGGTCGACCATGCAGGGGATTCCCGCGTTGACGACATTATCGCCGCAGATAATCTACGAAGACGATGACATGGCCCTGCTTTGGCACCCGCACGCAGAGGCCGCCGGGCTGATCATAACATTCACGCCGCTGATGAAGGTAGCGCCGAGCCCGCTGGTCGGCTGGGGACAGTCGGTGGTGCCGCGGTTTGGCGCCTCCGGCTTGTACTTCGTCTCGAAGTGGAACCATTGGTGGCAGGTGCCGGGCCTGCCGCAGGCTTTACGGATCGCCGTCGAGCGGGCGCGCGACTTTGACCGCGTGACCACCTACGGCACCAGCATGGGCGGCTACGGCGCGCTCAGCTTCTCGGGCGCCCTCGGTGCGACCACCATCCTGTCCATGTCGCCGCAATTCTCGATCGACCGGCGCAAGGTGCCGTTCGAGCGCCGCTGGCAACATCACGCGCGCAAGCTCGGCTTCGAGCATGACAGCCTGAACGAAGGGCTGGCCGCGGATGCGCGGATCATCATGGTTTACGACTCGATGAACGACGATGCCAAGCATGCGGCACTCGTCGATGCGCCGGCGGCCCACCATCTGCGCATCCCGTTTATCGGCCACGGCACGCCGGACTACCTCAGCAGGATCGGAACCCTGAAGACATTGCTCCGCGCCGCCATAGACGGCACTGACCCGGAAATCTTGCTCACCAAGGAGTCACGGCGTGAGGAGGCCCATTACTGGAAGAACCTCGCCGAGGCGGCCTACCGCCGGGGTCGCCGACCACTCGCAGCGCGCCTGTATGAGCGCGCGCACGCGTTGAGTCCGCGCAGCTTCGGCATTGCCTACCGCACGGCACGCCTTCTGGAACTCAATGGCGAGCGCGAAGCGGCAGGGCTTCAGTACCTTGCCGCCTCACGCCTGCACAGAACCGAGCCGAGCTGCCGGGTGCGGGCCCTGCGCAACCTTTACATCAGCCTGCGGCGCCACGCGGCCGCAGGCGAGTTGGCCGACGCGGAACGGCTGCTCGCTTTGGCCGGCGAAATCGAGACCGATGCCGATCAGCTGGCGCGCTATCGGCGCTTCATCGCGCGTCAGCGGGCCCATGCGGCTTAAGCTCCTTGCCGCGCTACTCCTTGGCACGCTCGCCATCAGCGGAGCCAATGCCGAACGGGCGGCTACGGTCCCGGAACCGCGCGATGCGCGATGGCTGTCACTTGCGAGGGCACGCGGAGAGGCGCTCGACCGGCACACCGGAAAGATCGTCATACTCGGCGACTCTCTCGCCGCGCGCTTCCCCCGTGAGGTCCAGCGCGATGCCTTCGGGGAGAGTTTCATCAATCTTGGCATCAGCGGCGACCGGACGGACAACCTGCTCGCGCGCCTGCCGCTCTACGATTTAGCCAGGGCGCAGCCGCGCGTGGTTATCCTCATCGTCGGTACCAACAATTTGCGCGTCGATGACACGCCGGAGGAGATCGTGGCGGGAATTCTCGCCGCCGTGGACACGGTCCGTCGCCAGACCCCCGCCCCCCTCATCGTGTCGGAAATTCTGCCGCGCGGGCGCGACCTTGCGTTCCGAGCGGACGAAATTGCCGCCATCAATGCTCGGCTGACTGAAGCGGCTGGCGCACGGGGATTCATTCTCCTGCACGCAAATGCGCCGATCGCGGCGGCGGCGGGAAACCAAGGCAGGGGCGCCATCTTCGTGGACACCGTCCATCTGACGCCGCAGGGCTACCGCGTGCTGGCCGATGAGATCCGCGCGGTGATGCCTCGCGGCGGCGCCAACCCGCCAGTCGACACGCCGACGCCGTAAGCCGGCCGCCTCACTTCCACAGGTCCAGGAAGCGCTCCCCGGCAGCCTCGAGGCTGGGATAAGGATCGCCGGCCGGATCGGCGGGCGGCACGATCACCGTCGTCTCCTGACAGCCGGCGAGATACCAGCGATGCGCCTCGCCGGTCGCCTTGTCGGTGGCCAGCTGGGTGAAGATGCCATCCTTCTGCTCGATCGGCCCGAGGATCAGCCCGGGCGTCACCTCACCCTTGAGTTCATAGGGAGGAGAGCAGTACTCGGCGCGGAAATAGTCCTCCGCAAGTTCCGGCGCGGCCTTGCCGAGCTTCTTGTTGACCCAGTCCTCACGCTTCCAGTTCTCCCAGCGGGTCTGGCCGAATTCGCGGGTCCAGTAGGTCCGCTCCATCTGCCCGCTGCGTCCCGGCGCAAGGCCTGCCCGGTCCGCCTGCGAATAGGGGTGGGAGATGATGGCATTCAGCTTTTGCCCGTTGGTGAAAGTAAAGTCACCGCGCGTCCACAGCGCGAGGATGCGGTTGGGATAGGCGGCGGGGCACGGATCGCCCGGCCGGGACAGGTCGAGCAACTGGCCCCGCTTCTCGAACACCTTGAAGCCGACCTCGCCATTGGCGAGATTGCGGTAATCGGCCAGCACCCAGTTGCGGTAATAGCGCTCGGAGGAGGCGGGATCGGCGTCGCAGCTCGGCGTCACGCCGCCACCATAACGGCCGCCCTCCGCCCCGCGCGTCCACATGCCCATGATGAACGCGTAGCGGTCATCGAACCAGCGGACCGAGAGATAGGCCGTCACCCATGGATCGCCGCTCACGCAGGGCTTCCGGTCGATGGTGACGAAGCCGACCACGCGCTCGCGATTGTTGCGTGTGAACGGCACGTTGTCGCGGAAGGTCTGGCGCGCGTCGCATCTCAGGGGCACACCGGCCGCCGCGAGATGGTAGGGAACCCGCTCGCCCTCGCGAATGTCGCGGTGCTCGGTGCAGCGCGGATCACCCGGCGCGACGCCCGGCCTCACCGCGCCCGTCGCGTCGAGGCAGACGTCCTGGATCATGTAGTCGCGCATGTCGACAGGCTCGGCCCGCGCCGGCAGGGCCGCGCCGAGGGCAAGCGCAATCAGGCCCGCGCGCCCGAGGCTCAAAACAGCCCCTCGGGAATGTCGTCGAGGCACAGGCTCCAGCGGTCCGTCCGGGGCAACTGCGGCTCAAGCCAAGCGTGATACTCATAGCCGAGCGCGAGCGCGAGGCGCGCATAGTTGAAACGCAGCGCGTAGCTGCCATCCATGATCGGCAGCAATTCGACGACGCGCGTTCCTTCGCGGCAGAACATCAGATGCGAGAGCCCCGCACCATGCGGCGCCACGATGGTTGTCGCCCGCGACGCCAGCGCGATCTGCTGCCAGAGCGGCATCTGCGACATGAGCACGATGCCATAGTCGCGCTGTCGAAGGGTCGCCTCGACCTCGGCCTCGTTGGCGAGAGGCCGGCGGGCGCTGTCGCGGCGGGAAATATAGATCCGCTCGGGACAGGAAAAGCCGGCCGCCGCCGCCATCTCGCTGGCACGGGCAGCCATGCGCTCGAACAGGCCGCCGGTCAGCCGCCAGTGTCGCAGCCCTGCGAGCCCGACCGAGGGGACGACAAGCCGGCGCACGAAAACGGTGCCGGAGATCGGGACGACAACGGTGTCGGACAGGCCCGCGAACTCCATGCTCTCGCGCTCGAAGTGCGGACCATGCGCGCCGATCAGCACCGGCAGGTTCTGCTGCGGTCCGAGCAAAGCGAGATGCGGGAGGATGTCGACCAGCCAGTGATAGATGCCACGCGTTCCGCGCAGGGCCGGCAGTGCCACATCGAAATTGGGACATGCGGCGCGATCAACGCGCAGCATGGGACGCCCCGTCGTCACGACAATGGAGCCGTCCTCGGTCCATATCTGGCCGGTCGGATCGACGAAGACATTATGGTACTCGCTCACGCCCGGTTCATGAGGCTCGGTCAGTCGGCGCAGGAAGCGATCCCGCGCAAGACTGAGGCCGGCCACGTGCTTGGGATCGACCGCGCTGGAGCCGGTGATGGCGACGCGTCCCAGCGCGCGGTCGGCGAGTCCCGGCGGGGGCTGGAAAGCAAAACTGGACTGCAGCGGCTCGACTTCCGGCCCTTCCAGCGTGCGGAGCGCATCGCGGATGGTGTCAGCCAAGGCCCCGTCATGGCGGGCATAGGCGAGCACCTTGCGGGCCTGCTGCCCGTAGCGATGATGCGCGGTTACGCTGTCCTTGGTCGACAGCACACGCCAGGCATCGGCGGGGCGGCCGAACTTCAGCAACGGGCGGATGGCGGCATAACGTAGTTCCGGTCGCAGCGGCAGGCGCTCGGCCACATCAAGGGTCCGGGCGAGCTCCGTGTCGTCACCGGCCTCCAGCGCCGCCTCTATACGCACCGGTATCAGCGCCGGCCGGTTGGCGAGGGCCTCGACATCGGCTGTGTCGGTGAGAACGTCGCCCCAACGGCGGTCCGCCGCATGGGCCAGCACGTTCTTGACGGACTGCTTTCTTGCCATCCACTGCAGCATCTTCCTACCCCACCCTTTGCCCCTCCGGCATCAGCTGGGCGTAGAGCTTGCCCAGCCGGTCGCGGTAGCGATCCTCGGAAAACAGCGCCGCCTGCACGCGCCCTTCGCCGGAGAGGCGGGCGCGCAGGTCGGCGTCGCCGGCCATGGTCTTGATGGCGTCGGCGATGGCGCGCGGGTCGTATGGGTCGACCATCAGCGCCGCATTGCCCGCCACTTCGGGAATGGACGAGGTGTTCGAGGTGATGACCGGCGTGCCCAGCGACATCGCCTCCAGCACCGGCAGGCCGAACCCCTCATAGAGCGAGGGGAAAACGAGCGCCTTGGCGCCGCGAATGAGGCTCACCAGCAGCGGGAACGGCGCGTAGTCGAAGCGGCGCACGCGGTCGCGGGTGAAGGTGAGGTTGTCGAGCTGTTCGAGATAGCGGTTGCTGCCCTCATTGAGGAAGCGCAGTTCCTCGCCCGCCTTCCACGCGGTCTTGCCGAGCAGCACCAGGGGCTCGCTCACCTGCGAGGCGAGATAGGCCTCGACCAGCCGGCCGATGTTCTTCTTCGGCTCGATGGCGCCGAAGAATAGGAAATAGCCCTTGTACTTCAGCCCGAACGCGCCCTCGACCTCCTCGCGGACCAGATCTTCGCTCTTCTCGGCGTATTTCGCGGGGATGGAGACCGCCTGATAGGTATTGGTGATCTTCTCCTCGGGGTAGCCGAACAGGTCGACGATATCGCGCTTGGAGGCCTCCGAGACGGTGACGATATGGTCGGCCCGATCCAGCACGCCCTGGATCATCCGCTTGTAGAACTTCTTGTTGTCGAGCGTGGTGAAGGGCAGGCGCAGCGGCACGAGGTCGTGCAGCGTGTAGATGTTGCGCGTGCCCGGCAGGCGGATCGGCAGCGGGTAGGTCCAGTGCATCAGCGCCGGCTTGTCGACGCCGCTCACGGTGAGGAAGTGCTTATAGGCGTGGAAATGCCAGTAGCTGCGGGAGAACAGCTCGGGCGCGTTCCAGATCCGATCATAATGCGGCAGGCGCGACTGGAAGCTGCGGGTGATGACCTTGCCGCTCATCGGCACGTCCTTCGCCCGCACGCCGAGCGGGGAGGTCATGAGCTGGCGCAGCCGGCGGGTGATCTCCAGCATCAGCGAGGGCGAGCCGACATTGGGGTCGAAGAAGGCGATCTCGCGCAGCAGTGGGTCGGCGCTGGGCGCGGCCCGCGTGCCGTAGAGAATTTCCGTCCGGTAGCCGAGCGCGCCGCAGGCGAAGCTCAGGTTACGGGCATAGGTCGCGACCCCCGTGCCGGCTTCCAGCGCGAGGTTGTAGCCGTCGATCATCACCGTGCCGCGACCCGGGCCGCGCCCCGTGGGCACGAGCCCGGCGGGGACATCCGGCATCAGGCCCGGCCGGGCACCCGTCAGAGTGCCCACCCCCGTCTCGTCATCCCGCAACAGCATCGGGCTCCGGCATCTTGCGCTTGGCCGGCGCCTTGTAGGGCCCGTGCGAATAGGGAATGTCGCGAATGAGCGGCAGGTCGAACACCGAGCCCTCGCGCGGGGCGGCGAGCGGGGCGACGTCGATCGGCAATGCGTCGATCAACGGGTCGACATCGAACGCCACCGGGCGCCAGGCGAGGTCGATCGCCCAGATCAGGTGCGCCCAGTCGGTGCGCTTGTTGCGGCGCTGGACATAGACCGGAATGGCCGAGCGGCCGACGCCCTGATAGAGGTCGGTGATGCGCAGATCATAGCCGTCATCCGGGTCGAGCTTGCGCTCGATCAGCCCTTCCGGCTGGCCGCGCGGCGAGAAATACAGGCAGGGAATGCCGTAGCTCTCGGCGAACACCATGCCGTGCAGGCTGGTGGAGACGAGGCGCTGGCAGGACAGGATCTCGTCCAGCTTGTCGCGCAGCCCCTGCGCGCTGATCGGGGTCAGCGTGTTGATGATGTGCACGCTCCCCTCGAACTCGGCGGGGATGTGGTAGCGCTCATAGGCCTCGCGCGGCAGCGTATCGAGGGCGCGGTCGGTCAGGTCCGAGAGGTGGACGATGACGCCGAGCTCCCACTTCTTCTCCAGCGTCGGGTTGTAGAAGCGCGGCAGCGCCCAGACGGGATCGCCGAACACCGCCGGGCCGACGGCGTTTTCCTCGCCGAGAATGGCGCGGCTGACCGGACCGCGCGTGGCGTGGACGCGGTAGATCGACTTCGGATCGGGGCGGAAGAGCTGGCGCTCGCCGTCCTGCGTCGGGTTGAGGTAACGCGAGGAGCCGGTGCCCCATACCGAGACGTCACCGCCCTTCAGGTTCTGGGCGATGGTGCCGACCGCCGCCATGCGGGTGCTCGGGGCGTCATGCGCCTGATGGGCGATGGGACGGCCGGAGAGCAGCGCGACCATGACCGGGGAAAGGGCGTCACCGAGGTTCAGATAGTTCTGCTGGCGGGTCGCCGCCGCCCAGGTCAGCGGCACGGTGCCGGTGTCGCGGACGAGTTCTCGCAGGGTGGGTTTGCTCACAGGATGATTTCCTTTTTTGCGCTTACTCAGCCGCCAGGACAGGCGCGGTGGGCACAGGGGCCGCTTCGACGCGCTGGTAGATGTCCTCCAGGCGGACGATGTCGTCCTCGCCGAGATAGGAGCCGACCTGTACCTCGATGAGTTCGAGCGGAATGCGTCCGGGGTTGGAAAGCCGATGGACCGAGCCGAGCGGGATATAGGTCGACTGGTTCTCGTGAACCGTCGACACGGTCTCCCCGACGGTCACTTCCGCCGTGCCGCGCACCACGATCCAGTGCTCGGAACGGTGATGGTGCTTCTGCAGCGACAGCCGCTCGCCGGGATCGACGACGATCTTCTTCACGCGGAAGCGGCCGCCGAGATTGATGGTCTCATAGCTGCCCCAGGGCCGGTGGCACTTGGGGTGCTCATTGGCCTCGTTGCGGCGTTCGGCCTTCAGCGCGGCGACGAGGTGCTTGACCTCCTCCGAGCGCTCGGAGGGCATGACCAGCACGGCGTCGCCGGTGGCGATAATCGACAGTCCTTTCACGCCCACGGCGGCGACCAGCGGGCCGTCGGAATGAATGTAGCTGTCCTGCGCATCGACCAGCCGCACCGGGCCGCGCTGCACATTGCCGCGCTCGTCGGCCGCGCCGATCTCGCGCATGGCGTTCCAGCTGCCGACATCGGACCAGGGGAAGCTGCCCTCGACCACGGCGGCGCGGCTGGTACGCTCCATCACCGCATAGTCGATGGACACGCTGGGCGCGCTGCGAAAGTCCGCGCCGAGGCGGCAGAAGCCGAGATCGCTCTTGGCGCTCGCCAGCGCGCGGCGCACGGCATCCACCACGTCCGGCTCGTAAAGCTCGGCCTCGTCCAGCATGAGCTGGGCGGGGAAGAGGAAGTTGCCGGAATTCCAGAGATATCCCTCATCCATGTACTGGCGGGCGAGGTCAGCATGCGGCTTTTCGGCGAAGGCCTCGACGCGCGCGGCGCTGCCGCCATTGAGCGCGGCGCCCGGCCGGATATAGCCATAGGAGGTGCGCGGCTCGGTCGGGGTGATGCCGAACGTCACGATATGGCCGAGGCCGGCGGCGTTCAGCGCCTTGTGGCAGGCGCTATGGAAGGCCGGCGTGTCGCCGATCACATGGTCGGCGGCGAGCACAAGAACGCTCACCTCCTCGCCATGCAGACGCTGGGCGAGCAGGGTGGCGGCGAGCAAAGCGGGGGCGGAATCGCGCCGCACCGGCTCCAGCAGCACGGTCGGCTCGATGCCGATTTCGCGGGCCTGGCGCTGGGCGAAAAAGCGGAATTCCTCATTGGTGACGACGATGGGCGCCGCAAACAGCGCGCCCGGCGCCACGCGGCGCAGCGTCTCCTGATAGAGCGTGCCGGTATCCTCGGCGAGAGCAAGGAACTGCTTGGGCAGCGAGTCGCGGGAAATCGGCCACAGGCGGGTGCCCGAACCACCCGCGAGAATGACCGGCACGATCTTCGAGTCAGCGATCATCTGTCTTCTCCGCCATTGCGCGTGCGGTCACCGCAGGACCACAGAGCCGTCTATTCGCAAGTGCGAGATAGTATATATGATAACGAATACGTCAACATGCATTCATTAATCCGATTAGAACAAAAATTACGGCAATTTATGGCAGTCATCCGTCAACAAATACCTCTTTTCTCACCGATTTTTCGGGAACTATATCTTCCGATACCTTTTCCGATAGATTGGTTGCATCGCAACACCCAGGGGCTGCACTGAGCGCGAGCGGCTGCACCTGGACCGCGAAGAGCCGGCGCAGCACCGCCTCGCGCAGCACGGGCGGGGTGACACGGCCGAGCGCCACCAGTCCCACCAGCGCGAAAGGAAAGCTCACCCGCCGCGCGCCGCGCTCGGTGGCGCGGGCGATGGTCTCGGCCGCGCGCGCGGCGCTCCATTGCAGCGGGCGCCAGCCGCGATAGGTCTCGGCCATGCCGGTGGCGATGAAGCCGGGACAGGCGACGGTGAGGCTCACCCCCTGCCCCGCCAGCACCGGGCGCAGAGCCTCGCCATAGGCGATGAGCGCCGCCTTGGTCGCGCTGTAGGTCGGCTGGTCGGGCAGCGGCATCAGCCCGGCGAGCGAGGCGATGAGCACGATCCGCCCCTCGCCCCTCGCCCGCATCGGGTCGATCAGCGGCAGCACGCTGGCCACCGCCCCCTCCACATTGGTGCGGATCTGCGCGACCACATCATCCAGCGTCTCGGCTTCACCCCGCGGGCCGAGACTCGCCTCGACGCCGGCATTGGCGAAGACGGTGTCGATCGGCTGCTCGGCATCGGTCCGGGCGATCAGCGCATGGAGCGCGGTGCTCTCGCGCACATCCATCACCAGAAGACGCACCTGCGCGCCGCGCATGCGGCAATCATGCACCACGCGGGCGAGCCGCTCGACATCGCGCCCGATCAGCGACAGGGCGATGCCCGGCGCCGCGTAATGGCGTGCCAGAGCCGCCCCGAGCCCGCCGGACGCGCCGGTGATGAGGATGTGCCGCCCGCTCATGGCCGCGCCTCCCGCGCCGGCAGCGCCGCCAGCGCCTCGACCTCAGACGTCGCCATCCGGGCAACGAGGACGTCGACCGCCGTGGCGATGGCCTGCGGCGCGAAGAAGCCGCCGGGAAGCTGCGTGCGGGCGATCACCAGCCGGCGATAGGCGCCGACCAGCGCCGCATCGGGCGCGGCCCCCGCGCGCCAGAAATCATCGAGCGAGCCCTGATGGGAGAGCCCTTCCATGTCGTAGGTGGCACGGCCCAGAACCTTCAGCGGGCGGCCATGCTTCAGCGCCAGCATGGCGGTGGTGGAATTCACCAGCACCACCCCGGCGCACCCCGCGACCAGCGGCTCGACATCGCCGTCCTCGATGAAGATCACCCGCCCGTCGAGGCCGAGCTCACGCGCCAGCCGCGCGATCATCCGCCGGCTGGCGGGAATGCTGGTGTCATAGGGGTGGCGCTTCACCACCAGCCGCACCCCATCCGGCGCGTGCCGGGCGAAGGAGCCGAGCACCGTGCGCGCCACCTCCTCCACCGAGCGGAAATCCGAATGCACCCGCATCTGGAAATCGCCTTCCAGTTGCAGGGGAAACAGGAAATAGGCGCCGCCCCCGGCGATGCGCGCCCGCGCCGCCCGGTCACGCCGCGCCGCCGCGCTCGACCCCAGCCAGCGCCACACCCAGCCGGCATAGTCGCGCGCCGGGTGGATCAGCGTGTGCCGGCGGTAGCGCGGGAAAAGCGGGGCCAGCAGGAAGTAACCGAGATGCCAGCGCACATCCCACAGCGCGCGGGGCGCGAAGGGTTCCGGCACCGGCGCGGGCTCCAGCGGCTCCGGCAGATGCGCGGCCTGCGCCCGCACCTCTTCGGGCTGGCGCGGCAGGTCGGAATGGGCGTTGACGCCCCGGCTCTCGCAGGTGATGCGGCCGGGCCGGACATAGCCTTCTTCCAGCAGATGCAGGCGGATGCCACGCGCCCGCGCTGCCGCGATGGCCGGCACATGATAGGGCCGGCAGTCGCCAAACAGCACGAGGTCGGTGACGCCGGCCTCACTGAGGAGCCGCTCGACATAATCAGGCCAGTCGGCCAGCGCGCCGCGATAGAGCCGGGCACGGCTGGGCCAGAACATCACGTCCCCGCCGCACAGATGCACCTTCTCGATCCGCCCGCCTCGCGCACTCAGTGCCTGCGCGAGGCGATGGCCGAAGGGCGAGGCGGGGCCCTGCAGGAACAGGAACACCGCGCCGTCGAGAATCCCGTCGCGCCCCTGCGGCCGTGCCACAACCGTGGGACGGGCCGGCGGCGCCGCGCGCTCGCTGCCCGACAGTCGCTCCAGCACGACCGGCTCGCCCGGCGCGCCGGCAAAGGCGAGGCGCTCGGGCGCCAGCGCCTCCAGAGCGAGCCCTTTGGCCGCCCCGTTCAATAGTCGATCCGGTCGACGATGGCCGCCGGCAGCGGCCAGGAACTGTCGTCCGGCGACACCGCGAGCGGCATCGGGAAGGCGCGGATCAGCGGGCGGTCGTCATAGGTGAGCGGGCGCCACTTGCCATAGACCCAGGACAGCACGGCGTTCCAGTCGGTCGGCTTGGAGCGGTCGAGGCAGTAGGAGGACAGCGTGGTCCGCCCCGCGCCCGAGTAGAAGTCGCGCATCCGGTGGTCGATCTGGTGCTCGTGATTACCGAGGTCGAGCATCCGCCCCTCGCCATCGCCATAGGTGGCGAACCAGGCGCAGGGGATGCCGTAGGTCTCGGCGATGACGAGGCCATGCAGCGAGGTGGAGACGATGGCGCGGCAGGAGACGATCTCCGCCACCTTGGCCTTCATGCCCTCCGGCGTCGGCGGGCAATGGGTGTTGATCAGGCGGATGCGGTCCTTGAAGGCGTCCGGCACCGCGTAGCGGATCAGCGACGCCTTCACCTGCGAATCGAGCTCGCGCCCGTCGAGCTCGGTGATGTGCAGGATGACGCCGAGATCATGCGTCTTATCCACATCGCGCATCGGCCAGAAGCGCGGCAGCATCCACACCGGATCGCCGAAAATATCGGGCACCTCGATGCCGGCGGCACGCAGCGTGCGGGCGCTGTTCGGCCCGCGCAACGCGTGGATGTTGAACTCGGTGTTGGCCGGGCGGACATAGCCATGCACCAGCGGGTCGACCGGGTTGCGCTCGGCATCCACCCCGGTGCCCCAGAAATGCAGCACGCCGTTGCGCTGGTTGTGGCCGATCGTGCCGACGCCGACCATGCGCTCGATCGGCTGGTCGAAGCCGGCGCGGCGCACCGGCACACCCGCCATGCCGGCGACGATGAGCGCGCTCAGCGTATCGCCCAGATTCGCGTGCGGGCTCTCCCGCGTCGTCGCCGCCCAGGAGAGCGGGATCGAGATGCGGTCGGCGTTCATCCGCAGCAGCGTGGCAAGCGGCTCCGGCACGCCCGCATCGGGACCGGCGGGGGGAATATCGGTGCGGCGGACCTCGACCGCTTCGCGCGGCTTGGCCGGGGCGAGCATCGCCGACGGCTCGGCACGCGCCGGTGCGGGAGAAGGCGCAGCACGGGCGGGCGCGGCGGCGAAGCCACCGCCGGCCTCGCGGTCCTGCTGCTGGAGCTGGGCCACATCATGCTGGAGCACCAGCCCCTTGATGACCGGATGCTGCCACACCGTCCGGCCGCCGCGCGGCTTGATCGGCGAGGGCTTGAAGGGAAACGCGTCGATCAACCGGTCGGCCGCGAAGCCCGAGGGCTCCCAGGTGCGGTCCACCGCCTCCATCACCGCGTGCCAGTCGGTGGCAAGGCCCCGGTCCTGGAAATAGGCAGCGGTCTGCCGGCGGCCGAGGCCGAGATAGAAGTCGACGATGCGCAGGTCCGACGGCCCGTTCGGATCGAGCTCCAGCCGCCCCAGCCCGCGCGGCTCGGAGAGCGGCGAGAAATACAGGTTCGGAATACCATAGGCCTCGGCCACCACGAGGCCGTGCATGGTCATGGAGACGATGCGCTCGCAGGCGAGGATCTCGTCGAGCTTGGCCTGAATCGAACTCACTCCCAGCGGCGTTACCGTGGTGATGAGGTGGATGTGGTCCTTCAGCTCGTCGGGGATCTGGTAGCGCTGGAAGGCCGACAGCGGGCGTGCCTCGAAGGAGCGGTCGGCGAGCTCGGAGACGTGCAGGATGACGCCGAGCTTCCATTTCTTGGCCACCTGCGGCCGGTAGAACTGCGGCAGCAGCCAGGCCGGATCGCCATAGAGTCCGGGGCGCGGGCCGCCATTGGCCATCAGCTTCTCGGCCACCGGGCCGCTGGTGGCGTGCAGCACCATCGCGCCATGGGCGGGCGCCTCGAAGGCGACGCGGCGGTCCGGCGAAGCGGAAGGGTTCTTCCAGGGCGAGCAGCCGGTGCCCCAGACATGCACCTGCCCGCCCTCAAAGGTGTGGCCGATGGCGCCGATCGCCGCCATGCGCACCGATTGCGAGCGCGCGGGCACCCGACGCACCGGCACGCCGCCGACCAGCGCCGTCATGATCGGGCTCAGCGCGTCCTCGAAATTGAGGTAGTCCATGAGGGTGGTCGACCCCGCCCAGCCGAGGGGAACCTCGCCCTGAGCCCGAACGATTGCGTCCAGCGTCGGCGCCATATTACCTCTCGAAATCAAGAATATCGAAATTATTCGCCGTCAAATTGCGACGGAGAGTCCCCGCTAACGTAATAGAGTTAGCATGTTCGGCTAGCCTGTCTACCTCAGTAAAATATTCGCGGTTGTATTGAACCTTTTGCCCACCACCGCGTTTTCATCCGCCCCACATGCTGTGGCGCGGCGCCAGCCGGCGGCGTGACCATCGACCACCTGACCCTTTCCAGCAGCCTCCCCACCATTCTCCCCGCACGCCCCCGGCGTTGCGCTACGCGGGACACGGTCGAAAGGCACCCCTCGTCGAAATACATCCCTCTAGTTGCAACAACCGTCGCGGATGAAACTGTACCTCGAACTTCCGCGTTATCGCCGCATTTGAGTGAATCATCGACAGTACACAAGCGCACCATGAGCGACGGTAGGTTCAAACGGTTTGCCTCAATTTTCCAAACAACGAGCTCCATAAATCGCATTACTTATGAAATGCGGTCTCTGGTTACCGAAATTGGGTGAATTTTGGCGCCAATTACATAAGTTGGTATCTAGACATGCGTTTGGTTTTGATGCTGCAATGCACACCTCATGCGTATCGGCCGGATTTGCGACGGATCAGGGTGACCGTGAACGCCTCGCTCCGTCGACCAGTGAAGTGGGGCGCTCATGAATTTTGAAACCTTCGGACGTCAGGCCGGGCGAGATGTCGAGCCGGGGAGCTTGGCCTCCCTCGCCGAGTCTCTGCGGGAACGGCAGGCGCTCGGTGACGACAGCAATCATGAGAAACACCTTTCCAATGCCTTCGACCTGATCTCCGCTCGGCACAATTACTTGGAAACTCCAGCCGATATGCCGGTCGCCGGCGGCGTCTTCGTCGAGGCCGGCCAGTGCGTCATCTGGGGCTTCGACCGCGGCGACCTGAAGAAGCCGGTATCACTGCGTCTCATCGTCGACGGCGTCGTGGTGTTCGAGCGGGTCACCGCGCCCGAGGCGCATCTGCCGATCCACGCCACCGGCTACCGCCTCGCCAGCCACCGGCAGATGATCCTCACCATCAACGAGGCGAACATCGTCGGCGGGCCGCTCGCTGGCACCGAGCTGTGGCCCGAGCCGGCCCAGCGCGAGGAACTCTCGGCCTTCATCACCCATATTGGCGGCGTCGCCCGCGAAGCGCGGCTGCGCCACCGCATCTGGCACGACATTCCCAGGATCGCGCGGCGGCTGGAGACCTCGGAGGAGCCCCCGGCGCGCTGGCGGGCCTCGGTCTACACCCGCTACATGGCCAACCGCCTCGGCCAGCAGTCCAAGCTCTCGGGCGGCCAGTCGGTCGCCAACTGGATCGTGTCGGAGGTCTTCGAGGACCATTTCAAGCGGCAGGTGTTCTGCCTCACCGACGAGATCCGCACCCTGCTCAGCGAGCCGGTGATGAACCGCCGGGTGATGAAGCATGAGGTCACCCTCATGCTGTTCGCCTTCTGGCGCCGGCACTACCCGCATATCGACATCTTCACCGAGGATGGCCTGCGGCTGGTGCAGTACAAGTTCGCCACCGCGCCCTTCATCGGCGACAAGAACAATGCGAGCCTCGTCTCGGACGGGCTGCGCCGCTCGCTCGCCACGCCGGCCGACATGTACCGCAACCGCGAGCTGCCCTGGAGCTGGTACTGGCTGTTCCTCCTGGAGGATCAGGGCCTTGGCGGGCGGATGCGCGACGAGCAGTTCGTGCGCTTCATCTCCTTCCGCGAGGTGGCGCTGGACATCACCCAGCCCGACCGCCTCGCCTTCAGCCCGCATGTCTGGCGCGCCCATTGGGGCGCCGGCGGCACGGGCGATTTCACCCGTTTCGACCTCGCGCTCATCGCCCTGCTCAGCGGCGCGCTGATCCCCGAGGTCGCCATCGCCGAGCGCGGGCCGGCCTATTGGCGCGAGCGTCTGCGCGCCGAAGTGTATGAGCGCGCGCCGCAGCTTGCCGTGCTCTCGGCCACGGGGCCGGGGGAAGCGGATTCCGCCGACGACGCGCTGCCGATGCGCGATCTCGTCATCATCGGCCATGCCAACGACACCGGCGTCGGGCGCAACCTGTCCATGTTCGCCGAGGCGCTCAGTGCCTTTTCGCCGCTGGTGTTCAACGCCGATGACGGCGCCTGCGTGAACCCCGATGCCGCCTATGACCCGTCCATCGGCGTGCGCGCCCGCGTCGTGCTGCTCTGCGTGAACGCCGACCGCGCGCCGGAAATGCTGGCCCGCTTCGCCGGCATCTGCGAGGACGCGCACGTCATCGGCTTCTATCTCTGGGAAAGCGACCGGCCACCGGCGAGCCACGCGCTGGGCGCCGTGGCCGTCGACGAGATCTGGGCGCCGACCACCTATGTCGCCGACGCCTACCGCAAGATCACCTCGGTGCCGGTCACGGTGGTCGACAAGGGCATGCACCGGCCGCTCGCCTATGTGCCCTTCCTCGACCGGTTCCGCCGCTCGCCCGACGAGTTCATCTTCCTGACAGCGGCGGAGTTCGGCTCCTCCATCGTGCGCAAGAACCCACTCGATGTGGTCAAGGCCTTCCAGAAGGCGTTCGAGCACAGCGACCACAATGTGCGGCTCATCATCAAGATCCGCGAGGTCAATCCCGGCCACTGGAGCAACATCGATTCCTACTGGGAAGAGATCGAGGAGCGCATCTCCGGCGATGACCGCATCGTGGTGCTGGAAGGCAATCTGACGCCGGAGGAATACTGGACCCTGTTGTGGACCTCCGACGCCATGGTGTCGCTGCACCGCTCGGAAGGCTTCGGCTATGTGATCGCCGACGCCATGCTGGCGGGCAAGACGGTGGTGGTCTCCGACTATTCCGGCTCGCAGGATTTCTGCGACGAGAGCAACGCCTTCCTCGTGCCGGTGCAGCAGACCCCGACGCCGCCGGAATCCCTGGCGAGCCGCGGCTATATCGGCCAGTGGGGCATCCCGGACGTGGACGCCGCCGCGCGCGCCCTGTTCGAGGCCGCCGAACATGCCGAGCTGCGCGCGGTGCGGGCCGAGGCGGGCCTCGCCCGCGTGTCGCAGAAATACGATTTCGCGAGCTGGTCGACCGCCATCTCCCGCCGCATCGACGAGCGCATCGCCGCCAATCGCGCGGCCCCGACCGCGCCGACATCCCCCGCACCGGCTGAGGCGGAAGGCTAGGGCCGATCGCACTGCCGCTTTCCGCGCGGGTTCGCCCGCCGTGCCGCCGGTCGCGCATCACCGGCAGAGCTTTACGAGGTGCCGTTTGACCCATGCCGCCCCCGGCGCGAATGCCGCCCCAGCGTCGCTGCTGTCCCATCCCCTGCATGACGCGGCCATCATTGGCTGCGCCTGCCGGCTGCCGGGCGCGCGGAACGAGGCGGAATTCTGGTCGCTGCTGACGCGCGGCGACTGCGTGGTCACGGAAATTCCCGCCGAACGCTGGTCGCGCGAGCGCTTCCTGCATCCCGGCCGCGGCGTGCCGGGCCGGGCCTACACCTTCGCCGCCGGCGTGCTGGACGACATTGTCGGCTTCGATGCCGGCGCCTTCGGCCTGTCGCCGCGCGAGGTCGAGCAGATCGACCCGCAGCAGCGCCTGCTGCTGGAACTGGTGCGCGAGGCGTTCGAGGACGCGAATCTTCCGCTCTCCCAGCTCGCGGGCGCGCCGGTCGGCGTGTTCGTCGGCGCCTCCTCGCTCGATCACTCGCTGCATTTCGCGGCCGATATCGGCGCGGCGGACGCGCATTTCGTCACCGGCAACGCGCTCTCCATCATCGCCAACCGCATCTCCCACGTCTTCGGCTTCACCGGCCCGAGTCTGGCCATCGACACCGCCTGCTCCTCCTCGCTGGTCGCCTTCGACCGCGCGGTGAAGGCGATCGAGAGCGGCGAGATCGAGACCGCCGTGGTGGCGGGCGTGAATGTGCTCACCAGCCCGTTCAACTTCATCGGCTTCTCGCGCGCCGGCATGCTGTCGCCGACCGGCCGCTGCCGCCCCTTTTCCGGCGCGGCGGATGGCTATGTGCGCGCCGAGGGCGGCGTCGTCACCATCCTCACCCGGCTGAAGGGCGCGACCGGCGCCGGCCTCACGCCGCGCGCGGTGGTGCTGGCGACTGGCACCAATTCCGACGGGCGCACGCTCGGCATCGCCATGCCGGAGAGCCGCGCCCAGCAGCGCCTGCTCGAGGAACTCTACACCGCCCGCGCCATCGACCCGAACCGCCTCGCCTTTGTCGAGGCGCATGGCACCGGCACGCTGGTGGGTGATCCCGCCGAGGCGAGCGCGGTGGGGCAGGCACTCGGGCGCCGGCGCAGCGCGCCGCTGCCCATCGGCTCGGTGAAGTCCAATATCGGCCATCTCGAACCCGCCTCGGGCCTTGCCGGCCTGCTGAAGGCGCTCAGTGCGCTGGAAAAGCGCCAGCTTCCCGCCTCGCTGCACCTCGATACGCTGAACGCCAACATCGACTTCGCCGCGCTCAACCTCGCCCCGGCGGCCGAGCCGGTGGCGCTGGCGGACGATGCCCGCCTCGCCGGCATCTCGTCCTTCGGCTTTGGCGGCACCAACGCCCATGCGGTGATCCGCCTGCCGGAGGCGCACGAGCTGCCCGCCCCGCCGGCCGATCCCGCCGCCCGCGTGCTGATGATCTCGGCGCAGAGCCCGGAGGCGCTGAACCGCCTCGCCGAGAGCTATGCCGACCGGCTCGACAGCGAGATGGAGCGCGCCCGCGTTGCCCATGCCGCCGCGCATGGCCGCGCCCGCCTGCCCCATCGCCTCGCCGTCTCCATCGAAGACCCGGACGCGCCCGCCAAGCTGCGCCGTCTCGCGCGCGGCGGCGCCGAGGTCGCTCTGCAACGCGGTGTCGTCGGCACGGCCGGCAGCGAGGTCGCCTTCGTCTTCACCGGCAATGGCGGGCAATATCCCGGCATGGGCCATGCCGCCTGGCTCGCCAGCGCGCCGTTCCGCGCGGTGATCGACGAGATCGACGACATCTTCGCCCCCACGGCCGGCTGGTCGCTGGCGCAGGCCTTCCGCCAGCCGCCGGACGAGACCGCACTCGCCGCCACCGAAATCGCCCAGCCGCTGATCTTCGCGCTGGAAGTCGCCGTCGCCCGCGCGCTGATGGAGGCCGGCTGCCGGCCGGCGGCGGTGGTCGGCCACAGCGTCGGCGAGATCGCGGCCGCGCATATCGCCGGCGCGCTCAGCCTGTTCGACGCCACCCAGCTGATCTATTGGCGCAGTCGCCTGCAGGGCGAGACGCGCGGCGCCGGCACCATGGCCTTCCTGATGGCGAGCCCGGCCCGCGCGCAGGAACTCATCGCCGCCGCCGCTCAGCCCGAGGTGGTGATCGGCGCGCGGAATGCCCCCAAGGGCGTCACCGTCGCCGGCCCGACCCCGGCGTTGGATGCGGTTTTGCGCCTCGCCCGCCGCCAGGGCGTGGTCGGCAAGCGGCTCGGCATCGACTACCCCTTCCACTCCCCGGCCATGGCGCCGCTGGAAGGGCCGATCCTTCAGGCGCTGTCGCTGCTCGAGCCGCGCACGCCCGCCATTCCCTTCATCTCCAGCCTGACCGGCGCCGCCATTACCGACGCCAGCCTCGGCGCGCGCTACTGGTGGGACAATATCCGCCAGCCCGTGCTGTTCGACACGGCGCTGCGCCATCTGGCGGAAGACCGCAGCATCGGCATTTTCCTGGAGATCGGGCCGAAGCCCGTGCTGACCGGTTTCGTGCGCGAGATCCTCGCCGACGCGAACCGGCCCGGTGTGGTGCTCGCCTCGCTGCAGGACAAGGACCGGCCGGAGGACGACCCGATCGAGCGCGCTTTGCTCGCCGCCCTCGTCAATGGCGCGCGGGTGGATGAGGAGCGCCTGTTCGGCGCCCCCGCTCTGCCCGGTCGCCTTCCCCTGCCGATCACCCCATGGAACCGCCAGCCGATCCTTCCGCCGCGCACCCGCGAGGCGGTGGACCTGATCGGCGGCGGCGCGCCGGACCATCCCCTGCTCGGCGTGCGGCTGATGCAGAACGGGCGGGAATGGCGCGGCATGCTGGATGTCGAATCCCGCCCCTTCCTCGCCGACCACAAGGTGGGCGACAGCGTCATCGTGCCGGCGACCGGCCTCGCGGAGATGGCGCTCGCCGCCGGCCGCGCCGCGCTCCGCACGGATCGCCTGCGGCTGGAGGATTTCGACATCCTCGCCGCGCTGCGCCTGAATGCCGGCGAGAGCGTGGAGACGCGCGTCGCGCTCGATGCCGAGGGCGCGGTCGCCATCACCTCGCGCGCCCGTGGCGCCGAGGAATGGAGCCTCAACGCCCGCGGCCGGGTGCTGGCGGATGAGGACGCAGCCCCCGCCGCTGTCGCAGCAGCCGGCAGTGCGGAAACCGAGCTCGACGCCGCCGCGCTCTATGAGGGCGCCGCGCGGCTCGGCCTCGCTTACGGCCCGGCCTTCCGGCTGGTGACCCGCGCCGCCCGCAGCGGGGCGCACATCACCCTCGATCTCGCCACGCCCAGCGCGAACACTTGTTCGGCGGACGCAAATTTCGTTCTGTCGCCCATGCACGCCGACGCCGCCCTGCACGGGCTGGTGCTCGCCATGGACGAGGCGGCCGCGCCCGGCACAGCCTTCGTGCCCGTGCGCATCAACGCGCTGCGCGTCCTCGCCGCCGGGGTGGCGCCCGTCCGCGCCGAGCTGACGGTAAACCGCGCCAGCCCGCGCTCGCTCGAACTCGACATCACCCTGTTCGACGCGCAGGGCACGCCGGTCGCGCGGATGGAAGCGGTGCGGTTGCGCGCGCTCGCCCTCTCCAGCGCCCCGACCCTCGATAGCGATTTCCGCCAGAGCCTCGTGCCGGTCGGCCCCGCCCTCAGCGACGCCGCAGCGCGCGTCTCCGCCTTTCTGGAGAGCGCCGGCGCGCCGGAGCAGGATGACGACACGCTGCTGACCGACGCCCTCGCCTACACCATCGCCCACCGCGCCGTCCTGGCGGTCGCGGGCGAGGAGGCGCGGGGCGGCGCGCGGCTCGACATCGACGCGCTGATCGTCGACGGCCGCCTGCCCGCCGAGCGCAAGCCGGTGCTGCTGACCCTGCTCGCCCTGCTGGCCGAGGGCGGCCTCGCCCGGCACAGCACGGAGACCGGCTGGCGGGTGTCGGCGACGAGCGACCTGCCCGCCCCCGAGCCACTGCTGCACGAGATCGCCAGCGTCGCGCCCGACCGCGCGGCGGAGCTGGCCATCGGCGCGCGTCTGGCGGCGGAATTGCCCGGTCTGATCGGCCTGACTGCACCGATCGTCCACCTCACTGGCCTGACTGACCACTGGGAATCCGCCTCTCCGGCCGCCCGCGCCGTGGCCGCGCAGGCGGTAGCGCTGACCGAAGCGGTCGCCGGTACTATTGCACCTAATGTCGTTCTGGTGGAGCGCCACGGCACCGTGCTGGAGGCGCTGCGCCCGCTGGCCGAGGCTGGCCGGATCCGGCTCACGATCATCCCCGCCGATGCCGCCGCCCGCCCGCGGCTCGCCGACCGGGTGCGCGCCACGGCAAATATTTTCCTGTTGGATCAACCGCTTGGCGAGGCGGATCTGATCCTGCACGTCGATCCGCGCCAGCCGCTCGACCCGCAAGGCGAGGCCGCCGCAAGGCTGACGGAAACGCTGCGCCCCGGCGGCGTGCTGGTGTCGCTGGGCATCGCCGCCACCGGCTTTGCCCGGCTGATGAACCTGACCGCTCCCATCGGAGAGCGCTTCCATCGCCTCATCCATGCGCGCGGCGCCTGCGATGTCGTTGAAATAAAAAGCAAAAAACTGGCCGATCCGACCAAGGGCGACAGCCTCGCGGGGGCGGTGCTGGCGCTGCTCGCCACCGATGCCGGCAGCTGCCTCGTCTCGCCGCGCGGCCATGAGCTGGAGGGCGACCCCACCGCGCCCGGCGCGCAGGTGTTTATATACCGCCCATTGGCCGATGACAGCGCCGCCTCGATGGCCAAGGCGCTGGGAAAAGCCGGCGCGCTCATGGAAACCCTGCGCGCCACCACCACGCCCCCGGCGCTGCGCCTGCTGATCGACGGCGACCCGCTCGGCCCCCATCCGCGCGCGAGCGCGCTGTGGGCATTCGGCCGCACCGCCATCAATGAACACCCCGATCTCGACATCAAGCTGGTCGCGCTGAACCGCCGGGTGATCGATTCCGCGGTGGCCGCCGAGCTCGCCCGCGCCATGGTCGAGCTGCCGCACGAGCGCGAATTGGTCATGGATGACAAGGGTTTGCAGGCCGTACGCCTCGCCCCCGCGCCGCGCGAGCGTGCGCTTGCCGCCCCCGCGCTGCGCCTTACCATGGAGCGGCCCGGCTCGCTCGACCGGCTGGACTGGCGGGCGCTGGAGCGCCGCGCGCCCGGCCCCGGCGAGGTCGAGATCGAGGTCGTCGCCGGCGCGCTGAACTTCCGCGATGTGATGTTCGCGCAAGGGCTCATCGGCGACGAGATGCTGGAAAACGGCTTTGCCGGCGCCCGCCTCGGCTTTGAATGCGCCGGCCGCGTGCTGCGCGTCGGCCCGGGGGTAATTTCACACCGGTCGGGCGATGCGGTGATGGCCTTCGCCCCCGCCGCACTGGCGAGCCACACCACCATTCCCGCCCATGCCGCCCTGCCCGTCCCCCCCGCCATGCCGCTTGAGGCCGCCGCCACCCTGCCCGTCGCTTTCCTCACCGCCTGGTACGCCCTCATTGAGTGCGCCCGGCTGCGCGAGGGGGAGACGGTGTTGATCCATGGCGCCGCCGGCGGTGTCGGCATGGCCGCGATGCAGATCGCGAAGGCGCGCGGCGCGCGGATCATCGCCACTGCCGGCTCGCCGGAAAAACGCGCTCTGGCAAGGCTTTACGGTGCGGATGCGGTGTACGATTCCCGCGACACCGCCTTTGCCGAGGCGATCCGCGTGGCGGGCGGCTGCGAGGTCGCGCTCAACTCGCTGTCCGGTCGGGCGATGGAGCTGACGCTGCGCACGCTGAAGCCCTTCGGCCGTTTCGTCGAGCTGGGGAAGCGCGATTTCATCGCCAATACCGGGCTGGGCCTGCGCCCCTTCGCCCGCAACCTGTCCTATTTCGGCGTCGATGCCGACCAGCTTATCGCCGCCCGCCCCGCGCTGGTGCAGGGCATGCTGGCGGAACTCTCCGCGCTGTTCGTCAGCGGTGCATTGACACCTCTCCCCTACCGGGTCTTCGCCGCCGACGATGCCCGCGCCGCACTGCGGCTGATGCAGGGCGCCGGCCATGTCGGCAAGATCCTCATCCGCCCGCCCGTCACCCCGCCCGCCCGCGCCGAAACGGCACCTTTTGCGGCAGCGTCGGAGGGGGTTCACATCGTTGTCGGCGGCACAGGCGGCTTCGGCCGCGAAACGGCGCGCTGGCTGGCGAAAAAGGGCGCGCGCCACATTGTCGTCGCCTCGCGTAACGGTGTGAAGACACCGCCTCTGGAGATCGACGGCGTGGACATCACCGCCGAGCGCCTCGACGCCCGCGACTCCCATGCCTGCCACGATTTCCTCGCCCGGATGGCCGCCCGCCACGGCCGCATCGCCGGCATCATTCACACCGCCATGGTGCTTGACGACGCGCTGGTCCGCGACCTCGACCGGGGTCGTTTCGAGGCGGTGCTGGCCCCGAAGGTCGACGGCGCGCGCCATCTCGATGCCGCGACCGCCGGACTGGACCTCGATTATTTCGTGCTCTTCTCCTCGGCGACCACGCTGGTCGGCAATCCCGGACAGGCCGCCTATGTCGCCGCCAATGGCTATCTGGAAGCCCTCGCGCGGCGGCGCCGGGCGGCGGGCCTGCCGGCGCTCGCCATGGTCTGGGGGGCTATTTCCGATGTGGGCGTGCTCGCCCGCGATGGCGCCACGTCGGAAAAGCTGAGCCGCCGCCTGGGCTTGGGCCTACTCACCGCGTCGGATGCGCTCGACGAGCTCGGCCGCACGCTCGGTGATCCCGACCAGCCTGCCACCCGCGTCCACGCCCCCATCGACTGGCGGGCGGCCCGCGAACTCGCCGTCATGCGCGGGGCGAGCTTCGCCGCGCTCCAGCCGGCGGCGGAGGAAACCATCGAGGGCGTGGATGGCGGCGACCTTGCCGGCCTCATCCGCGACCTCAGCGACGGCGAGGCGCGCGCGACCATCCAGCGCCTGCTCGCCGCCGAGGTGGCGCGCATCCTGCGCCTGCCGGCGGACGCGATCGAGATGGCTCGTCCGCTCGGCGATATCGGCATGGATTCGCTGATGGCGCTGGAGCTCGACATGGAAATGCAGCGTCGCCACAAGGTCGCGCTGCCCATGCTCGGCCTTGGTGCCGGGGCGAGCTTGCAGGATGTTGGCGACAAGCTGCTGCGCAAGCTGCGTCCGTCCGCCGAGGGAGGCGCTGGCGGCCCGATCCTCGCGGCGGGCCTGCATCTGTCAAACGAGACCGCCGAGCTTGTCGACCGTCATTTGCGGGTCGAGCCGGCGGTCGTGGAGGCGCTTCAGGCGCGCGTCGCCGCCGAGATGCGCCGGGACGGGAGCCTGCTGCGATGACCACCCCGGACCCTCGCCTCGACGGCGCGGCGCGCAGCGCGCTTCTCGCCCGCCTGCGTGGCCGCCCAGCCGCGAACACCGAGGCGTCGCAGAGGTCTTATGATACCTCGTTCGAGACCCTGCCGGGTTTCGAGGAACTGAGGATCATGCGCGCAGCGGGGGATCTCCTCGGCGTCGCCAACCCGTTCTACCGCGCCCATGAAGGCTGCGCCGGCGCCACCACCCGGATCGAGGGGCGCGAGGTCATCAATTTCGCCTCCTACGACTATCTCGGCCTCAACGCCCACCCCGCCGTGCGGCAGGCGGCGCATGACGCGGTATCAAGATACGGCACCAGCGTCTCGGCAAGCCGGCTGGTGGCGGGCGAGCGGCCGTTTCACCGGGAGCTGGAAGCCGCACTGGCCGGTCTGCACCAGCAAGACGACGCCGTCGCCTTCGTTTCCGGCCATGCGGCCAATGTCACGACCATCGGCAGCCTGCTCGGCGCGGATGACGTGATCTTCCACGACGCCTTGATTCACAACAGCATTATCGTCGGCGCCGAGCTCTCGGGCGCGCGCCGCCGCAGCTTCCCGCACAATGATCTCGACGCTCTGGAGGCGATGCTGGCCAGCGAGCGCCCACGCAGCCAGCGGGCGCTGATCGTCGTCGAGGGGCTCTATTCGATGGACGGCGACATGCCGGACCTCGGCCGCCTCATCGCTCTCAAGGAGTGCTATGGCTGTTGGCTGATGGTCGATGAGGCCCACAGCGTCGGTGTCCTCGGGGCGCGTGGCCACGGGCTGGCGGAACAGGCCGGCATCGCCCCAGCTCGCGTTGACATCTGGATGGGCACGCTGTCCAAGTCACTGGCCTCCTGCGGCGGCTATATCGCCGGGCCGCAGCCGCTGATCGACTTCCTCAAGGCGACGGCGCCCGGCTTCGTCTACAGCGTCGGCCTGCCTCCCGCCGCCAGCGCCGCCGCGCGCGCGGCGCTCGCGGTGATGGGTCGGGAAAGCGAGCGCATAGCGCGGCTTACCACCAATTCGCGGCTCTTCCTCGCGGAGGCGCAGGCCGCCGGCCTCGATACCGGCACCGCCGAGGGCCACGCCATCGTGCCGGTGATGGTGGGGGATTCGCTCAAGGCGGTGATGCTGTCAGAGCGCCTGCTGGCGCGCGGTATCAATGTACTTCCCATCATCCATCCGGCCGTACCGCATCGTTCGGCACGGCTGCGCTTCTTCATCAGCGCCACTCACGAGACGGACCAGATCCGCACCGCGGTGGCGTTGGTCGTCGAGGAGATGGCGCAGTGCGACGCGCGGATGGCCGGGCTGGGCCTGACGATTTTGAGCGCCGAACAGGCGGGCTTCATGCCCGCCACGGCGCGGGAGACTGCACCATGAAGGTCGTTCTGGATATCACAAGGCTGCTGAGGCGCTCGAACCAGCGCACGCCGACCGGTATCGACCGCGTCGAGCTCGCCTATGCCCGCCATCTTCTGTCGAGCCCCGCTTATAAAGACAACGCCGCCTTCGTCGCCCGGCTGCGGGCCTCGACATGGTATCTTGATGCCGACACGGTCTCGTCCTTCGTGGACACACTGGCCTTGCGCTGGAAGCTCTCCGAAGGCCGCGTCACCAAGCGCGAGCTCTTCGCCATCGAGCGCTTCCTCGGCCAGCCGACCGGCGTTCTGGCCAATCTTGAACCGCCCACTCCCCTCCGCTCCGGGCTGCCGGACATCCTCCCGCCGCTGCGCCGCCTGTTTTCGCCGGTCAACCTGCTGCCGCGCCTCCTGCGCCGCCGCAATTCCGATGGTGCCGTCTATCTCAACGTCTCGCATGAGGGGCTGAATTCGATGAACGGCATGCGCTCAATGGCGCGCGGCCACCGCATGAAGCCGATGTTCCTGGTCCATGACCTCATCCCGCTGACGCACCCGGAATATGTGCGTCCTGGGGACGCCGAGAAGCACGAGATGCGCATGCGCACCGTGCTGACCTCGGCCAATGCCATCGTCTGCAATTCGCGCCATACGATGGGCGAGCTCAACGCCTTCGCCGAGCGATACCGCCTGCCTGTCCCGGAGACGGTGGTGAGCCCGCTCGGCATCGAGGACGAGTTCGATGACGGGCCGATGGAGAATGTCACCACCCATCCGTTCTTCCTGACCATCGGTACGATTGAACCGCGCAAGAACCACCTCGTCCTTTTGCATGCCTGGCGGGTGCTGGTCGAGAAGCTCGGCCCCAAGGCGCCCAAGCTCATCATCGTCGGCCGGCGCGGCTGGGAGAACGAGAACGTCGTCGACATCATCGAGCGCTGCCGCAAGCTGGGCGATCATGTGCTGGAATGCAACCGGCTGCCCGACGCGCATCTGCGCTGGCTGATGCGCCAATCACGCGGCGTGCTGTTCCCCTCCTTCGCGGAAGGTTTCGGATTACCTCTGTTCGAGGCGCTGGCGCTGCGGGTGCCGGTGATCTGCTCGGAACTCGACGTCTTCCGCGACATCGCCGGCGACGCCCCGCGCTATCTCGACCCGATCGACGGCCTCGGCTGGGCCCGCACCATCGAGGAATATGCCGATCCCCACTCGCCGGATCGCGCCGCGCAGTTCGCCAAGCTGGCGCAGCTCAGAGTCCCGCGCTGGCGGGATCATTTCTCGGTCATCGACCGGCTGATCGACGGCGTCGCCGAACCCTCGTCCAAGCCTGTGCCGCGGCCCGTCTCGGTCGTGACGCCGGAGCCTTCCGTGGTCGGCTGGCGGCCGGTGCCGAGCTTCGAGCGCAACAGCGCGTTGATCTTCGCCGGGGAACGGTCGACCGAGCCGGTCGGCTCCGTGTCCTTCTGCGCCGCCCAGCCGCATTCGAGCATGAGGTAATCCGTGGCCGTATCATCAGCCAACGCCTCGTGTCCGGGAAGGATGGGGGCATGATCGCCGTAAAACACCAGCAGCGAGCGGTCCGTGCGCAGATCGAGCGCCTCGACCAGCGCGCCGAGGAGAGCGTCCGCATTGGCGATGTGGCGGACATATTGCGCGATCGGATCATCCGTCTCGGCCAGCCGGCCCGGCCCGTAGGGGTCGTGCGCCTCCATGGTCACGGCCATGGCGAAAAGCGGCGTGCCGGCCTCAACCGCCTGCTCGATCTCGCGAATGAGTGTGCGAGCGACCGCCCGGTCGCTGACATAGGGTCCATAGCGATCCCCGTCGCTGTAGGCGTCCTCGGCCACGAAGCGCTCGAAGCCGAGTTGCGGGATGGCCCGGTCGCGGCGGAAGAAGCGCGGGTCGTGCGGGTGGAGGAACAGGGTGCACCAGCCGCCCACTCGCAACCGCGTGGCGAGCGAGGCCTCGGCCAGCCGGTCCGGACGCAAATAGGGGTCGAAGCGATCCATGCCCTGTGCGGCGAAGGGAATGCCCGTGAGCATCTCGACCTCGGAACGGTGCGTGTAGGCGCCGAAGCACGAAACCTCCAGACGGCCGCTGGCGAGGGCGCGCCCGCGCAGGCGGTCGAACGCCTCCAGACGAGCCGCGACACCCTGCCGTCGGATGTCGCAGAAGGATTCCGACTGGATGACGATGACCGCACGGTAGCGGTCGCCGAGGCGCGCCGGCCCGGGATCGGAATGCGCTGCGCGGACACGCTCCGCCCGCCACAGGGCGAAGCCGCCGACCAGTGTGGTCAGCAGGCCGACATCGCGCACAAGATCGCCGGCCGGGGCGCTGCGCAGCGGCTCGAGCGCGGCAAGGCGCTGCGCCAAGGGGCCGGCGAGCAGCAGCGCAGAGAGGCCGACGCCGCCGGCCAGAATGAGCGTCTGCACGCCGTATCCGAACAGGCGCGGCTCCTGCGCGGTCCAGACCGCGATGAGAGCAACCACCGCCGCGATGAACAGGGCAATTCCCGCCGCCTCGCGCCGGCCGAGATAGAACAGCGCCGGGTGGCGCATGAGTGTCATGATGAAAGCAAGATCGCTGAACACCAGCGGCTCGCGCAAATAGCCATACTTCGCCCGCGAAATGCCGACGAAGACGGTCAGCGTGATCAGGCTGGCCGCCGCCGCGAAGAACGGGCGAGCGGCCGCGCCCAGCCACAGCAGAAACAGGCTGGCGACGATCCCCGCGGCAAACGCCGTTACCGCCATCGGGCGCGCGGCCCGGCGCGGCGACGGGAGCGCACAGCGCTCAATCCAGGCGGCAACCATCAGAACAATCCCGAACAAGGCAGCCAGAACACCCAGACTGATCATGATTTGATCCATTTTGCCCGACACCTACCGCCTTCGCAGACAAACAAAATATTACTTTTTGAAATAACATTCAACGTATTTGGAAAATATATTGCCATTTCTTATAAACAAAACTTTCAATATTGTCTCAATAATCAGCGCATTGAAGAAAAAATCTACTTTCTATTCAACACCGATGGCGGTCAAATGGAAACGGAGGCGCGTCATGAGTGAACGTCATCGCGTAGTGCCCATGCCCGCCACCGCCGCCGGAGACCACGCTGGCGGCACGGAGGCCGTGCTTCCGACCAAGGAAAAACGCCCGCGCCCCGCTGCCCGGATCGTGGCGGAAGGCGACCGCGTGGCCTCGCGGCTGCGGCTGAAGCCCGTGCGCGCGCCGCAGGCCGAGCGGCGCTTCCCCATGCCCGATGGCGAGGGAAGCAATCTCGACGCCCTACTGCCACGCCGCCGTCAGGCGAAGCGGTCGATCGGCCTGTGGGTATCGTTCTTTCTGATGGTGGCCATACCGACCGTTGCCGCAGGCATCTATTACGGCTTCTTCGTCTCGAACCAGTATGTCTCGGAATTCCGCTTCGCGGTCCGGAACCAGAGCTTTTCGCCAGCCGGGGCGACCTCCGCGAGCACGGCGCTCGGTGCCGCCGCGCGCTCCGGCATCTTCACCGACAACTTCCTCGTCGTGGACTACATCACCAGTCGCCAGGCGGTCGAAGACCTGATGAAGACGGTCGACCTGCAGCAGGTGTACAGCCGAAACAATGCCGACTGGCTTTCGCGCCTTGGCGCCGGCGTGACGATGGAAGGACTGGTCAGTTACTGGCAGTCAATGATAACCGCGACCTTCGATATGGCGACCGGTCTTGCCCATGTGCAGGTGCGCGGCTTTACGCCGGAAGATGCGTACACGATCGCTACCACGCTGGTGAAGCAGAGCGAGAAGCTGATCAACGACATCTCCGTGCGCTCGCGGCAGGATGCAGTGCGATTTGCCGAAGCTGATGTCTCCCGGGCCGAGCAGCGGCTGCGCGACGCGCGGACGCAGATGCACAAATTCCGCGATAGCGAACAGACCCCGGACGCTGTGAAAACCGCGGGCGGCACGCTGGATCTCGCCATGAAACTGCGCGGCGAGCTCTCCGGCCTTCAATCCCAGCTCGCCTCGCTGCGCACTTATATGGACGCGAGCGCACCCAGCGTCCGGGTCATAGAGAGCCGCATCGCTGCTACCAGCAAGCAGATCGCCACCATCGAGCGCGAGCTCGGCAAGGGCGACCCGAACCGAAACGTGGCTTCCGGCGCCACGGGCGCTGCGGGAGGCGCGATCACAGCCGTCTCGCCCGCCATATCGGAGATGCTGTCGAACTACGAGGATGTCGATCTCAACAGGCAATTCGCCGAGAAGTATTATGAAACCACCCTCTCGGCGCTGGAGCTCGCGCGTTCCGAGGCCGCCTCGCAGCACACCTATGTCGCCACCTATGTGCAGCCGGCGCTCGCCGAGGCCAGCCAATATCCGCAGCGATTTGTCTCCATCCTGATCGTGCTGTTCTCGGCCGTGGCGATCTGGTTCATCAGCGTCATGGTCTTCTTCTCGATCCGCGACCACATCGCCTGACGGGACGCGAAGCCAGCCATGACCTTCAGTCCCCCCTTCGATGGATCAAGCGGCCCCAACGTCCTGGAACGGTTCGCCCAAGGGTTGCGCGCGCAAGGGCGCGTCATCGTCGCGCTGATGCTACGGGAGATGCGGCTGCGCTCCGTGCAATCGCGGATGAGCTATCTTCTCGCGCTTTTCGAGCCGATCCTGCAGCTCGCGGTGATGGTCGCGATCTTCACCTTTCTCGGCCGGCAGCCGGGCTTCGGCACCAGCATGGTGCTGTTCTTCGCCACCGGTATTCTGCCTTTCTTCATGTTCACTCACGTCTCCGGTCGCACCACCGGCGCCATCCGGTCGAGCGGACTGGTCCGTGCGCTGGCGCCCGTACAGCCGCTCGACATCATCCTGGCCCGTGCGCTGCTGGAGACGGCGACGCTCTTGATCGTCGGCTCCCTGCTGTTCTGCTTCATCTATTGGACGGGTGTTCGCGAGGCCATACCGATCCGTCCGATGAACGCCATCGAGGCCTTCGCCGCGACGGGCTTGCTGGCCATCGGGGTGGGACTGATCAATGGCGTCATCGGCGCCTTTTTCAAGCTGTGGTCGATGATCTACGCGGTCGCCTCGCGTGTTCTGCTCTTCACGTCCGGCGTGTTCTACGTCCCGGATTTCATGCCGCCGCAGGTCCGCCAGTACATCGTCTGGAACCCGGTCATGCACGCGCTCGACTGGTTCAGGACCGGATTTTACCTCACCTACCCCACAGGGCTCCTCGACCGTGGTTATCTGCTCGGATTTGGTATGGCCGCCCTGCTCATCGGCCTTGCCCTTGAGCGCGTGTACCGACCGAGGCTGGTATGATCGCGGTCAGCCTCAAGGATATCTCCAAGACCTATCGCACTGCCCGGCGGCAGATCCGCGTCTTCGAGCATCTCGACGCCGCTTTCCCGCAGGGCGCCTCCGTCGGAATTCTCGGCGCACGCGCCTCGGGCAAGTCAACGCTGATCAAGTTGATCGGTGGATCGACCTTGCCGGATCGTGGCAAAGTGCGGCGCATCGGCTCCATTTCGCCGCCTATCGCCAGTGGGCAAGCCTATCACGCGGCTCTCACCGGGCGCGAGAACCTGCATTTCGTCGCCCGGGTGAACGGGTTCGATGGCGAGGCCGCCGCCCATTTCGTGGCGAAATTCGCTGAGCTCGGCACGATCATCGATCAGCCGCTCTCGACATACACGCGCGAACGGCGCTCGCGGTTCATCTTCACCGCATCCTGGGCTCTGCCGTTCGACATCTTCATCGCCGACGAGGCCCTGTTCGGCGGCGAAGGCGCCTTCCGCGAGCGCTGCGCCGAACTGGTGCAGGCGAGACGGGAGCAATCCACGCTCATCTTTGCGACCCGCTCGCCGCAGATGATGCGTCGTTTTGCAGATATCGGCGCGGTGCTGCACGGAGGAAGGCTCTACGTCTTTCCCAATGTCGGCGACGCGATCCGAGCCTATCTCTCCATCGACAAGGCGGCCGCCGCTCATGGAGCAGACGCGCCCGACGATGAGGAGAGTGAGGAGCGTTCCATGGAGGAACCATTCGGATCTCTGACCTGAAACTCGCCACCCTGTCGGATGAAGCCCGACCCAACTTCAAGGAGACGACATGAACGACCTGCCCGAAATCAGCCGCCAGCTCGAGCGTTTCGTTGCGCGCCGTCTGGTAGAATTTGACCCCGCCGCCTGGAAGGAACTCAGCACCGAGAAGCGCCGCGAGTGCATCCAGGCTGCGCGCCGGGCGCTGAAGGCTGAGCGCCAGTTCTTCGCCCGCGAAGCGCGCGTGTCGCAGGCCGCTGAGTAAGCTTCGCGGGTGAGTCTTGCCGGCGCCGGCCTGTGGCAGGGCGGCGCCGGCTCGTATCGTCCGACCCGAAATATGGAATTCGAGAATAAAATTGGTCCAATAATGGTATCATATTATTGAAGTAATTCCGGCAGCTAGATAGTTGTGGTATCCAAGCAACAGCATTTCATCTTAATTGAGCGTTATTGATCGCGACATAGAAATGCAGTCGATCATCGGCTCTACATGGGCCGGACATTACGAATGGGGATCGGGCGGTTTGATTATCCGTAGGTCAAGGGCGCGTCTCGCTGGGCTCGCCGCGTTGTGTCTGACACTTGGTGGTTGCGTCTTCTTTCCCGGGTCGGGTCCGACCACCCAGGAGGTGATGCAGCCCCGGGAGCAGCCGACGGATTACGTGATCGTCGACGTGGATGCCGAGACCGTGCGGGCCATGGGTCTGTGGCATTCCAACAGCCTCGTGCGCAGCTTCGGCGCGGCGCGGTCGGCCCCCGAAACGCGCGTGAATGTCGGTGACGTGGTCTCCATCGCCATCTGGGAAGCCAGCGGCGGCGGGCTGTTCGGCGGCCGGTCCGTGGTCGACACCGGCTCGGGCAGCGAGACCCTGCCGGCGCAGGTCGTGGGCCGCGATGGTCGTATCAAGGTACCATATGTCGGCGAGTTGTCGGTGGTCGGCAAGCGGCCGAGCGAGATCGCCAAGATCATCGAGCAGGGCCTGACCGGCAAAGCGATCGAGCCGCAGGTTCTGGTAACCCTGCCGCAGCAGGCCTCCGCCTCCGTCGTGGTCGTCGGCGACCTGACAGGCGCCGGCCGGGTGAACCTGAACGTCAAGGGTGACCGGCTGCTGGAAGTCATCGCGCAGGCGGGGGGGATCAAGGGGGCGGCGCATGAGAGTTTTGTGCGGGTGACCCGCGGCAGCCGCAGCACCACCATGCAGCTCGCCGCGATCCTTTCGCAGCCGGACGAAAACATCTACATGCAGCCCGGCGACACGGTCTATGTGTTTAAGAAACCTCAAACTTTCACCGCCCTTGGCGCGGTGAAGGCCGCCGGCGAAATGCCCATCGACCGCGAGGAGTTCACCGTCGCGGAGGCCATGGGTGTGTCGGGTGGTCTGGTGGACAGTCAGGCCGATCCGAGCGGCATTTTCATCTTCCGCTATGAGCAGCCGGCCGTGGTGCGGGCGTTCAATCCGGAGAGCCCGCTGCTGGCCGGCAACAGCCTCGTGCCGGTGATCTACCGCCTGAACCTGAAGGATCCCAGCGGCTACTTCATCGCGCGGGCTTTCCCGGTGCGGGTTGGCGACATCGTCTATGTCGCCAATGCCCCCGGCGTCGAGTTCACCAAGTTCCTGCGGATGGCGCAGACCATCAGCTCGGTCGTCCGCTCCAACGCCGTGGCGGTCTCCGACTGACGCACGCCCCGCGACAGCGGGGCGGCTTGCCTGCGGGCGCGGTTGGGGCGAGCGTGTGCACCGCCGCCGCAGCGGCGCCATGTCGACGGGAGGCCTCTATGGGACACGTCATCACGGTTCCCCTGCCCGGCGGAACGGTCGAGAGCGAGATCGACGAAGCGGAGCATCATGACACCTCAACCGAGGGTCGCGTTGTTCTCCTGCCGGCCCTGAGCTCGATCTCGACGCGCGGCGAGATGCGTCCGCTCCTGGAACGCCTCGCGCCATCCCTCAACGTCGCCAGCCTCGACTGGCCGGGTTTCGGCACAAGCGCCAAGCCCCGCCGGGACTGGACGCCGGCCCTGCTCTCCGCCTTCCTCGACCACGCGTTGGACGATCTCGGAGCGACCGCCGTGGTCGCGGCGGGGCATGCGGCGGCCTATGCGCTGGATTACGCCGCGCGCCATCCCGGCCGTCTGTCGCGGCTGGTGCTGGTCGCGCCCACCTGGCGCGGCCCGCTGCCGACCATGATGCAGGGTCCGCGGCCCTGGTTCGCCCGCATCCGCGCCGCCGTCGACGCCCCGCTCATCGGCCCCCTGCTCTACCGGCTGAACCTCAGCGGGCCGGTGATCGCCCGCATGGCGCGCCAGCATGTCTACAGCGATCCCGGCTGGCTCGTCGGCCCGCGCCTCGCGGAAAAGCATAAGGTGACCACGGCGGCGGGCGCGCGACATGGCTCGGTGCGCTTCGTCACCGGCGCGCTGGACCGTTTGGACAGCCGCGACGCCTTCCTGGACCTCGCCCGCCGCGCCGGCGTGCCGTTGCTGGTCATCCTCGGCGAGGAAACGCCGCCACGCTCGCGGGCGGAGATGGAGGCGCTCGGCGCCCTGCCGAATGTCGAGCTGCGCCGCCTGCCCAAGGGGCGGCTCGGCGTGCACGAGGAATTCCCGGATGAGGTCGCGGCGCTCGCCCTGCCCTTCCTAACCGGCTGACGGATCAGACAGATCACGCATCCATCGACGGGTCGGCGCCGAACTGGGCGTTGTAAAGGCGCGCATAAATCCCGCCGCGCGCCAGCAGCGCCTCATGCGGCCCCTGCTCGGCAATGCCCTCGGGCGTGACGACGACGATGCGGTCGGCGTTCTGAATGGTGGCGAGGCGGTGCGCAATGACCAATGTGGTCCGCCCGCGCGCCAGCTCGTCGAGCGAGCGCTGAATCTCCCGCTCGGTGTGGGTGTCCAGCGCCGAGGTCGCCTCGTCGAGAATGAGGATGGGCGGATCCTTCAGGAAGATACGCGCGATCGCGAGGCGCTGCTTCTGGCCACCGGAGAGCTTGACGCCGCGCTCGCCAACGAGGGTATCAAGCCCTTCCGGCAGCTCATGAATCAGCCCGTCGAGCCGGGCCCGGCTGGCCGCCTGGCGGATGTCGTCCTCATCGGCGTCGAGCCGGCCATAGGCGATGTTCTCGCGGATGGTGCCGCCGAACAGGAACACGTCCTGCTGCACGATGCCGATGTTCCGCCGCAGCGAAGCGAGCGTGATGTCCCGTATATCCGTACCGTCGATACGGATCCGGCCGCCATCCACCTCATAGAAGCGCGGCAGGAGGGAGAGCAGCGTGGTCTTTCCGGCGCCGGAAGGGCCGACAAAAGCGATGGTTTCGCCGGCACTTATCTCAAGGTCGATGCCAGTGAGGATCGCCCGCTCCGGCGTGTAGCCGAAGCGCACGCCCTCAAAGGCAATGTCGCCGCGCAGATGGCCCACCGCCCGCGCATGGGGCCGGTCGGCGACATCCGGCTCGGTCGCCAGCAATTCCTGATAGCGGCGGAAGCCGGCAATGCCCTTCGGGTAGCTCTCCATCATCGCCGCGATCTTGTCGAGCGGCCGGTAGAAGACGGAGACCAGAAGGAGAAAACCGACGAAACCGCCGATACTTAGCGTTCCATGGACGACGAACCAGCTGCCCGCCAGCATCACCGTGAGCTGGACGAAGCGCATCGCCATATAATTGAGCGCCTGGCTGGCGGCCATGATGCGATAGGCATCCAACTTGGTATCTTTATACCGGATATTGTCGCCCGCGAAGAGCCGCCGCTCATAGGCCTCGTTGCCGAAGGCCTGCACCACGCGGATGCCGCCGATATTCTCCTCCAGCCGCACGTTGAAATCGCCGACCCGGCCGAACTGCGCCTGCCAGTTCTGGGTCATGCGGCCGCCGTAGCGGGCGACGATGAGTGCAGTGAGGGGGACGATCAGTGCAGTGAGGAGCGCCAGTTGCGGGTGAACCCAGAGCATCAGCACGAAAGCGCCGATGAAGGTCATCACAGCGATGAACAGATCCTCCGGCCCGTGATGGGCGATCTCGCCGATCTCCTCCAGATCCTTGGTGACACGGGCCAGCAGGTGGCCGGTCTTGAAATTATCGTAGAAGCGGAAGGACAGCTTCTGCAGATGCGCGAAGGCCCGCTCGCGCATCTCCGTCTCGATGTTGATGCCGAGCACATGGCCCCAATAGGTCACCACCGCCATCAGGCCGCTATTGAGCAGGAAGATGGCGAGGAGCGCGATGGCGGCGAGCACGATGAACTGAAGGTCGGCCTGCGGCAGCAGGACATCGACGAAGCCCTTCATCGCGATCGGGAAGCCGAGTTCCAGCACGCCGGACAGCACGGCGCAGCCGAAATCGATCAGGAACAGCCGCGTATGCGGCCGGTAATAGGAAAAAAACGCCTTCAGCATGCCGAGGCCCGTTCGGTACGGCGCGGGCCTGCCGCGAAAGCTGACATGGAAGTGGGGAGCATCATCCGTCCTGCCGTCGGCGCCGGGCGCCCATGCCGCGCCGGCTGGCGGCGCGCTGTGTTCCTCCCCATGTGCCGCGAAGCGCGGCGGGCGGCAAGCACGGCGTGACGCGGATCGGCAGGCCGCCGGTGGGCGTTGCCAAATCGCCGCACGCCCCGGAGCGCCCCCTCCCAAGGGCGCGTTGCCAAATCGGCGTCATCGGCGCATGGAAGGTTTTGAGGACGGTCATCCTGCCGGGCGCCGCGGGGCTGCCGCACGCCGCGGACCGGAGCCGCCCGCTTGCCCCGCGTCCCGGAATGCCCCCGATCATGTCGTCTTCTGCCGCCGGCACTTCTGCAGCCACTCCTGCCGCCGCCCGCCCGCCGCTTTCCGCCTATGGCCATCTTCTGGCGATCTACATCGTCTGGGGCGGCGCCTATTTCGCGGTGAAGATCTGCGTCTCCGGGCCGGCGCTGGTCACCGTGTTCCAGCTCCAGTCGGTGCGCATGTGGGGCGCCTCGCTGCTGCTCGCGCTGGTGGCGCTGATGCGCTGCGGCCCGCCGCGCCGCCTGCGCCGCGCCGATCTGCTGATCTGCGCCGTGAGCGGCATCCTCATGTGGGTGGCCGGCAACGGGCTGGCGACGCTCGCCTCCAAGCACGCGACCTCGAGCTTCATCGTCATGTCGATGGGTGCTATCCCGCTCTGGAGCTGCCTCCTGGAACTGCTGATCGCCCGCCAAGTGCCGACGCTGCGGGTGGTGACGGGTCTCTGCCTCGGCCTGTTCGGGCTGTTCCTCGTGGTCTCGCCGACACTGCTGGACGCCCACAGCGCCATCATCGAGCCGGGATATGGCGGTTTCGCCGTGGCAATCCTGATCGCCGCCGGCGTGAGCTGGTCGCTCGGCACCATCGTGCAGCGCCCGCTGATGCAGCGCATGGCGACCGAATGGGCCGCCGCGTTCCAGATGCTGTCCGCCGCGCTGGTGCTGACGCTGTTCACCGGCGTCGAGGCCGCGCCGCTGCCGCAGTCGCCGAGCCTCCCGCAATGGCTGGCCCTCGGCTTCCTCATCGTCTTCGCCTCGGTGATCGGCCTCACCTCCTATATCCGGGTGCTGCGCGCCTTCACCCCGACCGTGGCGACCACCTTCGCCTATGTGAACCCGATCATCGGCGTGCTGCTCGGCTGGATCGTCCTCGGCGAGACGCTGGCCCCAGTGTCGCTCGCGGGCCTCGCCGTCGTGCTCGCCAGCATCGCCATCGTGCTGAGCGGACGGCGCTGATCTTCACAGCCGGCGGAAGCCTGATCTGATCGCTTTAAACGCGATGGGGGCCGGGCCAGTACCGGGATAACGCGCGGCCAACACCCGCTTGGCGTGACACCCCCGGTACATGGAGGATGACGCATATAGTCTATATTCCCATCAATCCACCAATAATCAATATGACACCATCGGCAACAGGCCATTACCTCATAGATTATAGCCCGTCCATATTCTTGCTTATCGTTTGATATTTCCAGGAACAACGCGCCGGAATCGCGGTTTCTCGAACACCGCAACAACTGGTTTGACGCTAAAACTGTGCCAACTGGCGGTAATTCGAGTTCATTTTTCTGGAGAGTGCAATGTTTTATACTGACGGGAAGCTCCAATACCCCGTGCGTGTCGAGCGGCCGAACCCGGTCTTCGCGCGCGCATTGCAGCAGGCGATCGGCGGCGTCGAAGGCGAGATCCGCGTGGCCTTGCAGTACATGTTCCAGGCCTTCGGCGCCCGTGGCCCCGCCAAATACCGCGACATGCTGCTGAACACCGCCACGGAGGAACTCGGCCATATCGAGATGCTCTCGACCGCCGTGGCGCTCAATCTCGAAAACGCGCCACTGTCGCTCCAGGAGGAAATTTCCGGCGACGCGATGGGCGGGGCGGTGCTGAACGGAATGGACTTCCGGCACATCCTCTCGACAGGTCTCGCGGCGCTGCCGTCGGACGCCAATGGCGTGCCGTTCGACTGCTCGCACGTCTATGCCTCCGGCAACATCGCCGCCGACATGTATGCCAATGTCACGGCCGAATCCTCCGGGCGCGCGCTGGCGGTGCGGCTCTACAACATGACGGATGATCCGGGCATGAAGGACATGCTGTCCTTCCTCATCGCGCGCGACACCATGCACCAGCAGCAGTGGCTCGCCGCGATCGAGGAAATGGGCGGCGCCGCGGTGCTGCCGATCCCCAACAGCTTCCCGCAGGAGCAGGAGAACAGTGATTTCTCCTATGTCTATCTCGGCCACATGACCGACGGCTCGATCCCCACCGGTCGCTGGAGCGAGGGAGCAAGCATCGACGGCACATCCGAGTTCTCCGCCCGCGTCTCCGAGCCCCTCGGCGGCAAGCCGCAGCTCGCTCCGGCCCGCCCCGATGGCGGCGCGCAGCAGGAGCAGACCACCAAGTCGGGCATGACCGGCGTTGTTGGCGCGGTCGAAGGCTTCATCGAACGCAACGTCTGAACTGGAGCGGGCGGGCGGTACCGTCGTCCGCCCTTTCCACCGGAGCGGAACGGAACCGCCGTCGGCATTGGCGGGCATCTGCTGCACCCGATGATCGATCCTCGCTGGGAATCATCGAGATGATCGGCTGCGCCGCGCCCGCACCATGCGAGGGCGTCGCCGGCGGCATCGGCATCTCCATGACCGGTAGCGTGGTCGCCCTGCGCGCCGTCAGCGGCTGGGCCGGCGGCGAGATGTCCTACAGGCACGGTGTCTGCGTCAGCACCCGTGTCGGCCGACCCGGATAATCCAGCGATCATGAAAGCTTGCCCTCCCGTCGTCCAAACGAGGGTCAGGCGTGAGGAAGCCACGTTGGATCAGTCGGGCGGCGGCAACATCGGCCGGACGCGCGACGTGCCGCGACTGGCGGGCGGTTCTCCGCTTCTCCGCGCGCGATGATGGGGCAGCGCATCGAGGGCGAAGGCCACGATGCGCCCGCCATCGCCGGGATAAAGCTGCGCACCCTCCAGCACAGCGCGCGCGAGGCGCAGGCGCAACAGCCGAGCGTCGACCCGCCGAGCGCCGTCTGCCCCCGCGCCAGCCAGCCAGGGCTCCGCCACCAGGCATTCCGTCACTTCCTGCATGCAGCGATCAAGAAGCTCCACATCGAGCGGCTCGTCGGAAGCCATCCACCTCTCCGGTCCAAGGATGAGCCCTTACTGTGGACCCTCAAACGGTGCCGCGAAATTACGAAGGTTAAGACTGCAGCTACAAATGCGGCGCCGCACCCGTTGGATAGGAGGGCGGCAGCAGCGCGGCGGCACGCAGGTCCGGCACGCTGCGGATTTCGAGCTGACGATGGCTGAGCGTTATCAGCCCGGCCGCGCGCAGTTCCTGCAGCGTGCGGTTGACGTGAACCGGCGAAAGGCCGGTGGCGTCACCAATGTCCACCTGTGTCGCCTGAAAGTCGCAGCGGTTGCCGCTGGCGAGACCGGCGCCGCGCAGGCGCAAATGCACATTGAGGAGCAGATGAGCCAGCCGCTGGAAGGCAACGCGTTGGCCGAGACTGACCGTCCATTCGCGCTCGGCTCCGATATCCATCAGCGTCTGCACCCACAAGGCGCGGCCAATGGCCGGGTGTTCGGCAATGAGCCGCTCGGCATCCTCGCGGCGCAGCTCGGCATAGATGACGTCGGTCAGCGTTCCGATGGAATGATCCATCTGGGCGAGCCAGGGCAAATAGGAGTCGCAGATATCCCCCGGCAGCAGGAAACCGAGCAGGTGCCGCCGTCCATTGGCCAGCAGCTTGTAGCGCGACGCCCAGCCGGACAGGACGACCCGCACACCGCCGATCGCCTCTCCCTCTTGCGCGAGATCCGCCCGCGCCGGCGCGCACCGAAGCCGGGCAAGCAGCGCCGTCTCGAGCGGAGCGAGGGCCTCAAGCGGCAACCCGTTCGCCACGGCCATGCGCTGGACAAGGGCGCGGCAGGTCTGACGGAGTTGGGGCGAGATGACCATCAGGTGTCCTCACGGTTTCAGGTTCGCGTCACCCCGCCGGACCAAGGTGCGGCACAACTATTGCGCGCTTTGCTTGAAATCGGCGGTAAGTCGACACGCCCCCGGTTGATTTAGCCCGCCTCCGGGCAGACGCCGCTGGCGCATGCCTCGGAGGTGGGGCGCGGCTGACGCCCGACCTCCCCGGCCAATGCCATGAAGGCAAGCGGCGCATCCTCCCGTTGCAGGGCGGCGCGCAGGAAACGGATGGGGAAGCGGATCGCTTCCTCATTGGAATCGCTAAGTCCCGCTGGCGACGTGCCAATGCCCCGCTCGGCGCCCGCCAGTGCGTCGACCAGTTCGGCCTGCGAGGCGAGGCCTTTGGCCTTCAGCAGGTCGAGCACCGCGGCCACCGCGAGCAGCAGCCCCTCCATCTGCAGGTTGGCCGTGTTCATCGCCGTTCCTCCAGCCGGCACACGGCGGCCATCGTCAGCGCCATGGCCACATAGGTCAGGCCGATGGCGCGCGGGCCGACGACCTTCTACCAACCGGGCGTGAGCCGCTTCGGCACGAGGCCGTAATCGACCGCCGCCGCGAAAGCTGACACCGCCAGCGCATCGCCGAGCGCGGTGCGGCCGGGATAGAGCCGGCGGGCGCTCTCGAACAGCCCCGCCCACAGAACCGAGGCGGCGTGATGGGTGAGGAAGCCGACGGCGGTGTGGGTAAATGAGAGCTCACGCGAGCGCCCGGCCGCGTCACCCCAGTACCAGTGACTGGTGGCATTGAGCGGCTGCACTGCGGCACGGTTCTCCAGCCGCGCCAGCATGGCAAGCACGCCGCTGGTCACCACGCTTGCGGCCGTGCCCGAGATCAGACTGCGGATCAAAAGGGTATGCATTGATGGTCCCATTGATGGCCCTCTGGCTCAGTGGCTGCCCGAGCCGGGCTCAGCCATCTTGCGGTGCTGCTCGGCGAGCATTCCGGCCGGCGTGACAGTGGCAGCGGCAGTCATCGCCTTGTTCTTCCAGCCGCTGACGACATCCCCTTCGCCCTTCATCATCGCCGCAAAGCCGGCAGCGGCGACATCGGCCGGGTCGCCCTTGCTGCCGTCCTGACCAACCTGCGTGTCCAGCATGCCGGCGCGGGCGAAGAACTCGGTATCCGTTGGGCCGGGCATGAGGCAGGTCACGGTGACGCCGCTATCCTTCAGCTCGTTGCGCAGCGCGAAGGAGAAGGAGTTCAGGAATGCCTTGCTGCCATTGTAGACCGCCTGGAACGAGCCCGGCATGAAGCCGGCGATCGAGCCGGTGATGAGAATCCGCCCCGCGCTCTGCGCCCGCATCTGCCGGCCGACCAGCTGGATCAGCATGAGCGTGCCCGTCACATTGGTCTCGACCACGCGCCGCCAGTCGGCGGGATCCTGATCGAGGAAGCCGTGACCAAGACCGAGGCCAGCATTGGCCATGAGAAGTTCCACGGGCCGCCCACTGGCGCGGATGACCTCGACCAGATGGCCGACACCGTCGGCGGTGGACAGATCGCATTGCACGGGCGTCACCGCCGGAGCGATGGCGCGCAGTTCCCGTGCGGCCTCCTCGATGCGCGCCTCATTCGCCGCGACGATGAGTTCATAGCCGCGCTCGGCGGCGATGCGCGCGAGTTCCCGCCCGATCCCGGTCGAGGCACCGGTGATGATGGCAAGAGGGCGAGGGGTCGAAGCCATCGGGTACTCCTCAGGGCTTGAGAACGACCTTGATGCAACCGTCCTGCTTGTCGCGGAACGTCTTGTAGAGGTCGGGCCCATCCTCCAGCCGTGCCGTATGGGTGATGACGAAGGAGGGGTCGATCTCGCCATTGACGATGCGGTCGAGAAGCTGCGGCAGATAGTGCTGGACGGGCGTTTGGGCCATGCGGAAGCGCAGGCCGCGATTGATCGCGGCGCCCATCGGCACCTTGTCGAGCAGGCCGCCATAGACTCCCACGATGGAGACCGTGCCGAAGTTGCGGCAGCAATGGATCGCCTGACGCAGCACATGCGGCCGGTCGGTGCCGAGATAGAGCGCGGTCTTCACGCGGTCGACCATGGAGTCGGTGCTGGCCATGCTCTCGGCCTCGGTGCCGACCGCGTCGATGCAGGCATCGGCGCCACGGCCATGGGTGAGATCGAGCACGCGCTCGTAAATGTCCTCCTCCATGAAATCGAGCGTGATGGCCCCGCTCGCTCGCGCCAGCGCGAGACGCTCGGGCACGGTGTCGATGGCGATGACGCGCTCGGCGCCAAGAATGAAGGCGGATTTGATTGCCATCTGGCCGACCGGACCGCAGCCCCAGATGGCGATGGTCTCACCGGGCTGGATGTCGCAATATTCCGCAGCCATGAAGCCGGTGGGGAAGATGTCCGAGAGGAACAGCACCTGCTCGTCGGTCAGCCCGTCCGGCACCTTGATCGGACCGACATCGGCATAGGGCACGCGCAGATACTCTGCCTGCCCGCCGGCATAACCGCCGAGGATATGCGAATAGCCGAACAGGCCGGCGGGGCTGTTACCCCACAGCTTGGTTGCCGCCTCACGGTTCGGGTTGGAGCGCTCGCAGCCGGAGAAATAGCCGCGCTTGCAGAAGAAACACTCGCCACAGGAGATGGTGAACGGCACGACGACGCGATCGCCGACCTTCAGCTTGGTGTTGTCCTTGCCGACCTCGACCACCTCGCCCATGGTCTCGTGGCCCATGACGTCACCGCTCTCCATGCCCGGCATGATACCGTCATAGATATGCAGGTCGGAGCCGCAAATGGCGCAGGCGGTGACCTTGATAATGGCGTCGCGGCCATGTTCGATGCGGGGATCGGGCACGCTTTCACAGCGAATGTCGCTCTTGCCGTGCCAGGTCAGTGCTTTCATGCCAGTTGCCCTCGTCGCGGATGTCGTTGCGACAATGCGCGACACGGATCACTGTTCCGCAGGAACACTGGTATTGAATTCGGATCTACGTATTACCTCCAGCGAATATTATTATGACACCGGCTTTACTTATCTACCTACCAGAATCGGCCGCGAACTGAGCAGGCTCACTCGTCATCGGCCGCCGGCAGACAGGCGGGGTCGCTCGCCGCCTGCGCCAGCGCGGCGAAACGGCTCCAGGGGCACAGGCCCGCCGGATCGGCGCCGCACGCCCCGATCTGCACGGGCGTCGTGGAGGGTGGGTTCTGCGCATCGAGCGTGGCGCCGCTGCGCAACTGATCCAGGCTCTGCACGATATAGACGAGGCGCAGCATCAGCGCGCCGGTGGGCGGCTGCCACAGCTCGAAGGCGAAGGCCCCGCCCGGTGGCAGCTGATAGGGGTGGAAGCCCGGCGGCGCCCATGTGAGATCGAGCATCCCGGCGAGCGCCAGCATCAGCGTGTCGTGGCTCGAAAAATAGGTGAAGGCCGGTCCCTGCCCCGCCGCCAGTTCGGTGAGCGCCGCGAGCACGGGCGACAGCACCGGCGTGCCACGCTTCACCGCCTGATAGGGCGGCATGAAGGCGATGCGCTCGCTCGCGGCATGAAGGGCGTTCACCTCCATGATGGCGGCGGGTAGTGACTTGCCGGCCGCCGCGGGCAGGCGCCCCCAGCCGATGCCGTCACCCGGAAGGTCGGCCCCATATTGCATGATGAACTGCTCGGAGGTCTGGGCGGCGACGTGCAGCCCGTCAAAACCGTCCCCGTTCGCCGCCAGCGTCGCCAGTGAACAGGGCGCTGCCACGCCATGCGCCACGCAGGCTTCAGGGCGGAAGGGGCCGAGCACCGTGTCAAGCACGCCGAGCGGGCGGGCGAGCTCGCCGCGCATCAGCTCGGCCGGCGTCACACCGGCGAGGGCGATGGAGGCGGCACGGGCCTGCGCTGCCTCATAGCCGCAGGCCGGGCCGTGATAGAGCTTGGGACGGACCTGAAGATTGGGCAGCAGGCAGCCGGGAAACATGCCGTCCATCACAGCGCCGGCGCTCAGCAAGGTGCGCTCGACACCATCGGAGATGAAGGCCACACGCGAAGCCGGAGGGCACTCCACCAGCGGGAACAGGCCGGCCTGTGCGTAATGGCGGCGGTAGAAATCGCCCATCACCCGCATCCGCGCGAAGCCGGCATCGGTGAGATGGCCCGAGGCCACGGCGGGGTCCGGCCAGCGGTCGGCGCCGAGCGCATCGAGGCAGTCGCCGGGCTTCTCGACCCCGCCGCAGCGGACGGCGATGGTAACGGCGCGCATGCCATGGCGGCTCAGAATGACCGTACCCTTGAGCTGCCAGTCGGCTCCGGGCGGATCGAGCGGCCCGGCGACGGCGGCGCCGTACACGAAACCGGCCGCCAGCACGGCAAACAGCCGCACGCCCCACCTACGCCACGCACCCGCCATTGCCGCTCCGCTCCTCTGACCGCGCGGTATTATACGCGGCGAGGATGAAGCGGAACTGTCAGCGTGGCAGCGTGTAGGCGATGACGTAATCGCCCGCCTTGGTGCCGACCGAGCCATGACCGCCGGCGACCTGGACGATGAACTGCCGCCCGTCGGCCTCATAGCTCATCGGCGTCGCCTGCCCGCCCGCCGGCAGGCGCTGCCGCCAGAGCACCTCCCCCGTCGCGACATCATAGGCGCGCAGATAATTGTCGATGGCGGCGCTGAGGAAGGCGACGCCGCCCGCTGTCACCATCGGCCCGCCAATGCCGGGCACGCCAAGCGTGATCGGCGGCAGCGGAATGGGCGCGGCGTCGCGCATCGTGCCGTTGCGCCGCATATAGGCCTTCTCCCCGGTCTTCAGATCCACGCCGCTGACATAGCCCCAGGGCGGGGCCTGGCAGGGCAGGCCGAGCGGCGAGGTGAACGGGCCCATGCGCACGCCATAATCGCCGCCCTCATTCACATTCAGCCCCGCCTCGCTGGAGTTGACCTGCTCGTCCGCGTCGATCTCCTCGGCACGGACAAGCTCCGAGGTGAAGGCGATGTAGGTCGGCATGGCGAACATCACCTGCCGCACCGGGTCGACCGCTACCGAGCCCCAGTTGAAGGTGCCGAAATTGCCGGGATAGACCAGCGAGCCCTGGAATGTCGGCGGCGTGAAGCGGCCCTCATAGCGCAATGAGTGGAACCTGATGCGGCAGGCGAGCTGGTCGAGCAAGCTCGCGCCCCACATGTCGCTCCCGCGCAGTGGTTCCGGCGCGAAGCTGAGCGATGAGACCGGCTGCGTCGGCGCGGTGAAGTCACCGGGAATATCCGCTCCGCTCGGCGCCGGCTGCTCGCTCACCGGCAGCACCGGCGTGCCGGTGCGGCGGTCGAGAACATAGATGTCTCCCTGCTTCGTGGGAATGACCACCGAGGGGATGGACTGGCCGCCGCGCGTGATGTCGATCAATACCGGCTGGGCTGGAACGTCCATGTCCCAGAGGTCGTGATGCACGGTCTGGAACACCCAGCGCAGCCGCCCGCTCGCCACATCGAGCGCGACCACCGAAGAGGAGAAGCGCTCCACCGCCGGGCTACGGTCGATGCCGATCTGGTCCGGCGTCTTGTTGCCGAGCGGCACGTAAACCAGGCCGAGTTCGGCATCGGCGCTGAAGATCGACCAGCTGTTGGGGGAATTAGGGGTGTAGGTCTCGCCCTCCGCCAGCGGCTCCGTGCGGTCCGGGTTGCCGGAATCCCACGCCCAGAGCAGCGCCCCGCTGCGCACGTCATAGCCGCGGATGACGCCGGAGGGCGCCGCGATGGCGTAATTGTCGTTCACCGCGCCACCAATGATCAGCACGTCATTGACGATGGTCGGCGGCGAGGTGGAGTAGTAGAAGCCCGCGCGCTGATTGGGCATGTTGGCCCACAGGTTCACCACGCCATCGTCGCCAAACTCCGGGCAGATTCCACCGGTCAGGGCATCGAGCGCGATGAGCCGGGCATCCGCCGTCGGCAGATAGATACGCGCGGTACAGGCGGGCGCCGCCGCGACATCGGCCTCCGCCACTGCCCCGTCGCGGAAATAGGACACGCCGCGGCAGGTCTGATGCTGGCGCGAGGGCTCCATGCCGGCATTGGGATCGTAGCGCCAGCGCTCCTGTCCGGTCGCGGCATCGAGGGCGATGGCGAGGCTGTGCGGCGTGCAGAGGTAAAGCAGATTGCCGATCTTCAGCGGCGTGACTTGATAGGTGGTCTCCGTCACGTCGTCGGGACGACGCACATCGCCGGTCTGGTAGGTCCAGGCGACCTCAAGGCGACCGACATTCTCCGGTGTGATCTCGCGCAGCGGCGTGTAGCGCTGGCCGGCCAGCGTGCGGCCATAATGCGCCCACTCGGCCGCCGGCACGCCGCCATCCGGCGGATCGTTCGGCTCGACGGTGGTGACGAGACGCCCTTCCAGGGTGTGCGGATCGCGCGCCAGCGCGGCGCCCGCGACACCGACGCAGGCGAGGATCACGACACCGAGCGCGATCCGGCTCGCGTCCCAGCGGCGGCCGGACCCGACCGCCCAGGGGGTCAGCAGCCAGACGCCCATGAGCACCACGAGTCCGCCGCGCGTGCCCAGCGGCCACCAGTCGAGGCCAACTTCCCATACGGACCAGCCCAACGTCCCCGCCAGCAGAAGCGCATAGAGCAGCCGCGCCTGCGGGCGGCGGCTCATGACCAGCGCGGCACAGAGCAGAAGGCCGAAACCAAGCACGAGATAGAACCAGCTCCCACCCAGACTGATCAGCCAAATGCCGCCGCTCGTCAGGAACAGGCCGATGAGAGCAAAGACGACAATGGTGAGGATGCGCATGGGCCGGTCCTTCCGTGGCGCAGGCCCGCGCCACGAGGCAGCGCGAGCGGGCAGATCACGGACGCGCTTCACGCAGGCGCTTCCGTGATCTGCCGTTAGGACATGGGGCGGATGAATGATCGGTCGTCTTCGCGTAACGGGCAAAGCGCCCGAGCGTTCCATGCCCATTGCCGGGCCAGCGCGCGAACCGGGCGAGACGCCGCGCATTGAGGTGCATTTGCGTCAGCCGAGCGTGCGATGCGTGAGGATCGATCCACGGCGCCGGAGAGCGGCACGACGGGGCCCGTGACCGGAGCCGATCAGCTCATCGACGCCTCCACGGTGCTGGCGAGACCACCGGCGTCAACTCCTTGCTGGGGGTTAGCCCCTCCACACGGGATTCCTTTACCCAGGTGGCGATCAGCGACATAGTCGAAATCCGTTCGAGCGAACTCGCCCTTGAGCGTGGCGACCGCAAGACGCTGCCCGACCTCAAGCACCACCTCGACATGGCCAAGAAGCTGGCCGGCGACTGACCGATAAACGTTCCAAACGGAGCTCCGGCCCTTGAGCCTCGGCCCGGCTGTGCCAATCTGACCGGGCGGGGGCGCATTGTGAGCAGGGAACGTCCATGTCCACCAAAAGCGACTATCCCGCCAGCGCAACGCAGGTCGCGCCGCGTCACCGCGTGGTCATCATCGGTGCCGGGTTCGGCGGTGTGCAAGTCGCGCGCGGCCTCGCTTCCGCGTCGGCGGATGTCACGCTGATCGACCAGCATAATTACCACTGCTTCCAGCCGCTGCTCTATCAGGTGGCGACCGCCGTGCTCTCGCCGGCCGACATCGCCTGGCCGATCCGGCACATCCTCGCCGGCCAGCCCAACCTCACCATGCTGATGGCCCGCGCCGAGGGGGTGGACCGCGCCGCCCGCGTGGTGAACACCAGCGAGGGGCCGATCCCCTATGACATTCTCGTCCTAGCCACCGGGGCCACCTATGCCTATTTCGGCCATGACGACTGGGCCGAGGCGGCGCCGGGGCTCAAGAACATCGAGGACGCCACGCGCCTGCGCCGGCGCATCCTGCTCGCCTTCGAGCGCGCCGAAACGACCCGCGACGAGGCGGAACGCCGCCGGCTGCTGACCTTTGCCGTCATCGGCGGCGGACCGACGGGTGTGGAAATGGCCGGCGCCATCGCCGAGGTGGCCCGGCACGCGCTGGCGCCGGATTTCCGCAATGTCGATCCGCGCACGGCGCGCATCCTGCTGATCGAGGCCGGCCCGCGCCTGCTGCCAGCCCTGCCGGAGAACCTCGCCACCTATGCCGCCCACCGCCTTGAATCGATGGGCGTGGAGGTGATGACCGGCACGCCCGTGACGTCCATCGACGCGCATCAGGTGGCGCTGGGCGACGGCACGACCATCGAGACCGCCACCACTGTCTGGGCCGCCGGGGTGAAGGCCTCCGGCGCCGGGCAGTGGCTCGGGGCCGAGACCGACCGCGCCGGGCGCTGCCTCGTCACGCCCCAGCTCACCCTGCCCGGCGATCCCGCCATCTTTGTCATTGGCGACACGGCCTCGGTGAAGGACGCCGCCGGCAAGCCGGTGCCGGGCATCGCCCCCGCCGCCAAGCAGATGGGCGCCTATGTCGCCAGGGTCATCCGCGCCCGCCTCGCCGGCAAGGCGGAGGTCGGGCCGTTCCGCTACAGCCATCAGGGCGATCTCGCCACCATCGGGCGCAATTCCGCCGTGGTGAAGCTCGGCCGGTTCGAGCTCACGGGGTTTCTGGGCTGGGTGTTCTGGGGGATCGTCCATGTCTACTTCCTGATCGGCACGCGCAACCGCCTCGCCGTCGGCACCACCTGGCTGTGGAACTACGTCACCAACCAGCGCGCCGCCCGGCTCATCACCGGCGACACCACGGCCGGCGAGCACAGGCCGGCGGCTCCGGTGTCTTCCCCCTCCTAGCTGAACCTGAGCCCCCGCCTGAGCTCTTATGGAACGGCACCCGGCCCGAAGCGTTGAACCGGGCCGCTGCTGGGCGGCGTTTCGTGTGACTGGAGGGCTAACACAATGGAAGACGCACAGATCGGGTGGATCGCCGCCATCATTATCGGCGGTCTCGCCGGCTGGATCGCCTCGGCGATCATGAAGACCGGCACCGGCATTTTTCTCAACATCGTGCTCGGCATCATCGGCGCCGCCGTGGCGAGCTTCCTGTTCGGCTTCTTCGGCATCGGCTTCGGCGGGTGGATCGGTTATCTCGTGGCCGGTGTCATCGGTGCCTGCATCCTGATCGGGCTGGTGCGGGCGATCCGAAGCTAGCCGGCCATGGCGCTCGGCTACCACGCATCGCACGAGCAGTTCGCCCCGGCAAACGGCGCGCCGGCATCATCGCGGCGGGCACGTGGGTTCCGCGACATCTACCTTCACAATGTCGGAGTAAACCAGCGCGCCTTCATCGATGATTTCGGCGCGAAGGTGCTGCCGCATTTTCCCTCGGCAGCCTGACGCGCCGCATACAGGAGAGCCGACATGAGCGAGGCCCATTGGTGGCAGCGGGGAATCTTCTATCAGGTCTATCCCCGCTCTTTTCAGGACACCAATGGCGATGGCATCGGCGACCTCGACGGTATCCGCGAGCGCCTGCCCTATCTCGCCGGGCTCGGCATCGACGCGGTGTGGGTCTCGCCCATCTATCCCTCGCCCATGGCCGATTTCGGCTATGACGTCGCGGATTATTGCGGCGTCCATCCACTCTTCGGCGATCTTGCCGGCTTTGACCGGTTGGTCGCCGAGGCGCACCGGCTCGACCTCAAGCTGGTGCTCGACTTCGTGCCCAACCACACATCGAGCCAGCACCCGTGGTTTCTGGAAGCCCGCTCATCGCCCAACAGTGCCAAGCGCGACTGGTACATCTGGCGCGACCCGGCGCCGGATGGCGGCCCGCCCAACAACTGGATCAGCAATTTCGGCGGCCCCGCCTGGACGCTCGATCCGGCCAGCGGCCAGTATTATTACCACGCCTTCCTGAAGCAGCAGCCCGATCTGAACTGGCGCAATCCCGAGGTGCGGGCCGCCATGCACGATGTGCTGCGCTTCTGGATGAACCGGGGCGTGGACGGCTTCCGTGTCGATGTCATCTGGCACCTGATGAAGGATCCCGAGTTCCGCGACGACCCGCTGAACCCGGCCTATCGCCATGGCGAACCGGAAGTCTCCCGCCTGCTCCAGACCCGCTCGACCGACCAGCCGGACGTGCACGGCATCATCGCCGGCTTGCGGGCGGTGCTGGAGGAGTATGGCGACCGGGTGCTGATCGGCGAGATCTACCTGCCGGTCGAGCGGCTCGTCACCTATTACGGCGACAATCTGGAAGGCGCGCATCTGCCGTTTAATTTCCAGCTTCTGCATGCAAGCTGGACCGCCCCGGCGCTCGCCCGGCTGATCGAGGATTATGAGGCGGCGCTGCCGAAGGGCGGATGGCCGAACTGGGTGCTCGGCAATCACGACCGCCCGCGCATCGCCAGCCGCATCGGTCCCGAGCGGGCGCGGCTGGCCGCCATGCTGCTGCTCACGCTGCGCGGCACGCCCACCATGTATTACGGCGACGAGATCGGCATGGAGAATGTGCCGATCCCGACCGATCAGGCGCAAGACCCTTGGGAGAAGAACGAGCCGGGCCTTGGCGTCGGGCGTGACCCGGAGCGCACGCCGATGCAGTGGGACAGCTCGCCCCATGCCGGCTTCACCACGGGGCGTCCCTGGCTGCCGCTCGCCCATGATCACGCTCACCGCAATGTGGAGGCCCAGAGCGCCGACCCGCATTCGCTTCTAAATCTCTATCGTCGCCTGATCGCGCTGCGTCGCACGGCGCCCACCCTGCAACTCGGTAGCTATGGCCTTGTCGGCACGGCGGGCGAGGCGCTCATCTTCATGCGCGAGCATGAGGGCGAGCGGTTTCTCATCGCGCTCAATCTGGGCGACACGCCGCGCGGCGATATCGCCCTGCCGGCCGGGGAAACGGGCGGGTGCATTCTGATCTCCACCGAACTTGACCGAGAGGAACCCGTGCAAGGCGGCTTCTGGCTGCGGCCCTATGAGGGCGTCATCGTGCAGTTGGCGCAGACTTAGGGCCTATTGAAGCAAGGGGCACCGCGACTATGCTACCGGCGCTCTGACCGGGACTTATCGCGCATGCCCCTCGATTTGACCGCCGCCGCCCTGATCCCGATCGACATGCAGAAGGGCTTCGACGACCCGAAGTGGCCGCCGCGCTGGAACACGGCCTCGGACGATCATGGTCGCGCGCTAATCGCGGCGTGGCGGGAAGCGGGGCGGCCGATCTTCCATGTGCGCCATGACTCGGTGGAGGAAGGCTCAACGCTCCGCCCCGACCATCCCGGCAATGCGCTGCGCGACGGCTTCACCCCCGTGGGCGACGAGCCGCTGATCACCAAATCGGTCAACGCGGCCTTCATCGGCACCGATCTCGATTTGCGCCTGCGCCGGGCAGGGATTTCCACCCTCGTGCTCTTCGGCATCTCCACCGATATGTGCGTGTCGACCACCACGCGCGTGGGCGCGAATCTCGGCTATCGGGTCATTCTGGTCGAGGATGCCTGCGACTGCTTCGACCTGCCGAACCCGCACGGGGGCGTCATCCCCGCCCGCACGGTCCACGACATCCACGTGGCGACCCTGCGCTACGAATTCGCCACGGTCGCCACGACGGCCGAGGTGCTGGCGGCGCTGGGTTAGAGCTCGCTGCGGCGAAAGGCATAGTCGAGCCCGCCAACGCGGAACCAGCGATAGCCATAGGGCTCCAGCGTGATGACGTGACGCCCTTGGTCGTTCGCCTCGCTATGGTCGTCCGAGAGCAGGTTCACCAGCCGGTCGGGCTCGCCCGTCGGCGGCTCCAGCGGGAAATCGACCTCCTGCCCTTCCGCGTGGAAATTATGCAGGAACAGCACCGTGTTGTTCCGCCAGGTGTAGCGCAGCGCCAGCACGGACTTGTGGCCGACATCCATGATCTCGACGTCGCCCCAGCCGATCTCCTGCGTCTCCTGACGCATGCGGATCATGCGTTCCATCCAGTTCAGCAGCGAGCCCGGATCGCGGCGCTGCTCGGCGACATTGACCTGCTCGAAGCCATAGGCGCCCGCGTCGATCGCCGGCAGGAAGGTCTTCGGGTTCGGGCTGAAGCCGCCTTGCGGCTCGTTGGACCACTGCATGGGCGTGCGCGCGCACTGCCGCTCCGGCAGAGCAAGATCATCGCCCATGCCGATCTCATCGCCATAGCGCAGCACCGGCGTGCCCGGCAGGCTCAGCAGCAGGCTGTAGGCCAGTTCGAGCCGTCGCCGGTCACCCTGAAGCATGGGCGCGAGACGCCGACGGATGCCCCGGTCATAGAGCTGCATGGAGGCGTCCGGCCCGAAGGCGTCGAACACCGACTGGCGCTGCTCCGGGGTTAGCCGGCCGAGATCGAGCTCGTCATGATTGCGCAGGAACAGGCCCCATTGCGCGGTCGCGTAGTCCGGCCGCGTCGCTTTCAGCGCCTTGGCCAGCGGGCGCGTATCGGACGACGCCAGTGCATAGAACAGCGACTGGTTGACCTGGAAATTGAACATCATGTGCATCCGGTCGCCATCGGCGCCGAAATATTTCATGTCGTCCTCGGGCAGGATGTTGGCCTCGGCGAGGATGATGGCGTCGCCGCGCCGCCATTGCAGGAACTCGCGGAAGGTCCGCAGCATGTCGAAATGCTCGGTGGGCGGCCCGACAATGTCCGCGCCCTTCTCGGCAATGACGAAGGGCACCGCGTCCATGCGGAAACCGGAAACGCCGAGCTGCAGCCAGAACCCCATGATGCGCAGGATCTCCGCCTGCACATCGGGATTGGCCGTGTTGAGGTCCGGCTGGAAATCATAGAAGCGGTGGAAATAGTAGGCGCCGGCCTTCTTGTCATAGGTCCAGGTAGTCTTCTGAACGCCGGGAAACACCATGCCTTCATTGGCATTCCTCGGCTTCTTCTTCGACCAAACATACCAGTCGCGATAGGGCGAATTGGGGTCCGAGCGGGCCGACTGGAACCACGGATGCTGGTTCGACGTGTGATTGACCACGAGGTCGATCAGCACCCGCATGCCCCGCTGATGAGCGGCGTGGGTGAATTCCACGAAGTCGCCCAACGTGCCGTAGCGCGGGTCGACGCTGTAATAGTCGGCGACATCATAGCCGTCGTCGCGGCCGGGCGAGGTCTGGAACGGCATCAGCCAGACGGCGGTGACGCCGAGGCCGTGCAGATAATCCAGCCGGCGCATGAGGCCGCGAAAATCGCCGACCCCGTCACCGTTCGCATCCATGAAGCTCTCGACGGAGAGGCAATAGACGATGGCGTTCTTGTACCAGAGGTCGGTGATCACACAGCGCTTCTCCGCGGGGGCGAGAGCGCAACGCTCTGGAAGAGCGCCCGTTCCACCGGGAATCCCACTCCTTCAGCTTTCGCCGAGAAGCTTCCGGTACTCCTCGCCCAGCGCCTCGATGGTCCCGGCAGCGAAAGGCCACTCGCCATCGACGACACCCTGGCGAATCTCATTGGCAAGAATCGGCCAGAACCGCTCCACCAGGTCGGCCACCCGCCTCTCCGCGATGCCATGGGCGCGCAGATCAAGAGCGCACATTTCGCGCGCGGTCTGTTCGGTGCGTTTCAACCTGCCCCTCGACGCCTCGGGCGGCCGCGGGCTAACCCGCACGCCGCCAGCCTTTCCGGCTATTCCTCGTTGAGAAAGGAGATGTCGCCCACGCTACGGAACTTCAAGCCTTCAGCGGACATATCCAGCACCTCAATGGGCATCCAGCGGCCGCTTTCCAGGACCAGTGTTGCCCGGCGGGCGCTGCGCGCCTCCACCATCTGGGCCAGTTCCGCCCGTACATCACCCGTCGCGACGCGGCTCTCATGGACGTGGTCGAGCACGTAGCTGTAGCTCGCTGTCGATGAGCCCGACATGCTCGTGCGCAGCCAGCCACGCCCTTTGAATGTTCGTGTCATTCCACCATCCCGACCCGTTGGCGCCGACCGGCCCGCCACGTGGCAAACCATGGTTCCCGCGCCCATTCCGCAGGTCTTCCGAGGAGCCCTAGGATCCGCCCTTCAGTACTAATACGTACGAAAAGCCGGAAGGATCGCCGCGGCCTGGATTTATTTGCCGGCTTTTGTCACCGGATCGCCGAACCCGGGCGCACATGCCGCGTTGCCTAGGGAGTGCGCCCGCCGCTGGCCGGTGGGTGCCGTGTGCAGCCACGCATGGATTGACGCGACAGTGAGCCGTATCCTCGTCATCGGTGCGACCGGCCTGATCGGGTCCGGCATCGTGGCGCGCCTTGCCCACGAGGGGCATCAGATCATCGGTGTGGCGCGTGACATTTACGGCGCAGCGGAGCGGCTGCCCGTGGCCCAGTGGCACGACCTCGACCTGGCCCAAGCGGGGAGTGACCAGTGGAGAGAGCTGCTCGCCGGCGTCAGTGTCGTCGTCAATTGCGCGGGCGCACTGCAGAGCGGACCGGCGGACAATCTCCGAGGCACCCACATACGCGGTCTCGCGGCGCTGGTTGCCGCCTGCGAGGCCCAGAATGTACATCGGCTGGTGCATTTCTCGGCCATGGGAGTCAACCGCGCAACGCCCAGCGAATTCTCGCGCACCAAGCGCGAGGGCGAGGCTGCGCTGACTGCCAGCGCTCTCGATTGGATCATCCTGCGCCCCTCCGTCGTGCTCGGCGCACCCGTCTACGGCGCAAGCGCGCTGATCCGTGGTCTCTCCGCTCTGCCATTGCTGCCAGTGATGCCGGGAACAGGGCTGCTACAGCCGGTGGCGCTGGAAGATGTGGTCGAGACCGTGGCCATCCTCTCTCGGCCCGAGGCGCCAGCGCGGGTTGCGCTCGATCTTGCCGGACCGGACCGACTGAGTTTCAGCGATCTTGTTCGCCTCTACCGAGGGTGGCTCGGACTGCGTCCTGCGCGCGAGGTGACGCTTCCCTTCTTTCTCGCTGGGGCAATCTATCGGCTGGGCGATCTCGTCTCCTGGCTGGGCTGGCGGCCGCCGGTGCGCTCGACCGCCCGCCAGGAGATCGCCCGCGGCGCGGTGGGCGACACGACGGACTGGCGGCGCGTCACCGGAATCGTGCCCCGCGCCATTCCCGCCACCCTCCATATGCGCCCGGCCAGTGTGCAGGACGGCTGGTTCGCCCGTCTTTATCTGCTGAAGCCCGTGGTCCTCGTGGGCCTCGTGCTGTTCTGGATCGGTTCGGGGATCGCTTCGCTTGGCCCCGGCTATCGCGGTGGGCTCGCCATGCTCGCCGATAGCGGGCTGGGCGCCCTCGCGCCGGTCACCGTGATCGCCGGAGGGCTCGCCGATCTACTGGTGGGCGCTGGCATTGCGATGCGCCGGACGGCTCGGCCGGCCCTGCTGGCGGGTATCTTCGTCGCTCTGCTCTATGCCCTCTCGGGAACACTGCTCACGCCGGCACTCTGGCTCGACCCGCTCGCGCCTTTGCTGAAGATCGCGCCCATCACCGCGCTGATGCTGGTCGCCCTCGCCACGCTGGAAGACCGCGCATGACCTATCTGATCCTAAAATATCTGCATCTCATCGGCGCCATCGTGCTCATCGGCACCGGTGCCGGCATTGCCTTCTTCATGGTGATGGCCCACCGCACCGGGAATGCGACCAAGATCGCCGGTGTCGCGCGCATCGTGGTGAGGGCGGACTTCCTGTTCACCGCCACGGCCGTGGTCGCGCAACCCATCACCGGTGTTCTGCTGGCGCGCGAGGTCGGCTACCCGCTCACCGAAAGCTGGATCGTGCTGTCGGTCATTCTCTATCTGGTGATCGGCGCGTTCTGGGTGCCGGTCTTGGTCATTCAAATGCGGGTGCGCGACATGGCGGAAGCGGCCGACACGATGCATCAGCCGCTTCCACCTCAGTATCATCGTCTGTTCTGGATATGGTTTGCCTTTGGCTTCCCGGCTTTCGGCGCCATCCTCGCCATTCTCTGGCTGATGATCGCTCGCCCTCAGTTCAGCCTGTTCTAGGCCTCCAGGGGAACCCGTTCGATAACGGCATGAGTAGGCCCGGAAAGGCTGCCCCGCGGATTCTCATCCTCCAGCAAAAAGAAGGAGGAGATGAACCAGACAAGGGCGATCACGGCGATTGCCCCAAGCGCCAGCCGCAGAAGCCACTGGCCCCGCATCAGTAGCGCCTCCCGTGCGCCCAGAGAGCGCCCGCGAGGAAGCCGGCTGCCGCGGCGAGAACCATGCCGGGGAGCGGGTCGACATGAGCGGCAACAGCCTCGTTGCCGCTGCGATAAGCGCTCTTGCCGCGCTCACCAAGGTCGGCGGCATAGCCCTGGGCGGTTTCCACAGCAGCCTGCACCTTGCGGGTGGCGGACTCCGAGTCAGCCGAGCCCGGCATCGTGTCGGCCTTGGAGGGAAGATCGTCGTTCATTGCCATGGGTATCTCCTTTGTCTCGAAAGGGAACGCGCCCGATCGGACACGGTTCCGGTGGTGGCGGCGCCGCGCGCTAAAGGGCGCCTTCGGCCCGCCGCTCCATCAGTTCCGTGGTGGTGAGCGTCTCGATTTGTCGGGAAAAGCGCCGGCGATAAATTGCCAGCGCCGCCTCATGCCCCTCGTCCGAGGACGAGCACACCGCATCCGCGACAAGCAGGACGCGGTAACCCCGGTCGACGGCGTCCGTCACAGTGGAGAGCACGCACATGTCGGTCTCCGCGCCGGTGATCACCAGCGTGTCCGTGCCAGAGCCATTGAGAAGTGGCGCGAGTCCGGGTGCCGAGAACGCAGAGAAACGCCATTTGTCGACGACCTGAGCGGGCGGAGTAAGCGCCGCAAGCCCCGGCACGAGATCGAGCAGCCGCGTATCCATCTTCTCCAGCGTGAGGCCAGACCACCGCTGATAATAGCCGCGCCAGGTTCCGATCTCTTCGTCCGGGTGCCGCGCCGGGATGAAACGGGTGAAGACGGTGGCAGCCCCGAACGCAGCCGACACTGCCGTGACGTTCGGCAAGGCTCGTTCCATCCAAGGCGTCGGCCAAGGCCCTTCCGGCGCGAAAAGCTTCTGCATGTCGAGGCAGAGGTGCGCAACGGCCACCATTTCCGCCGCGCCGGTCAGACGCCGGGGCGCCGATGGCGCGCCCCGGCGTTCCCGCTCATCGCGCCTTCCGGATCCCCCGCCGGCGAACCCTCGCCCCGGCGCGACGGCGGCACTTCCAGCGTGCGGCGGATGCTGGCGATTTCACTGACCGGCTCCACCTCGCCGCCGGTGATGCCGACATTGGGTTCGGCGTTGGCCGGATTCGGGCTGGGGGGCGCGATGTGATCGGGTTCGTCGGGATAGTCCAATGCGCCCGGGGGCATGGGCACGGGCGGCGCCTCGGCCGCGTCGGAGGAACGCAAGCTGCCGTTCCCGGTATTATCATCCCGCATACCCGCCTGCTCCTGCTCGGCGCCCGCGCCGTCATGCGCGCGCTCGGCCCGCAGCCAGTGATCGTGCTCGCGGCCCGCCGGCTGCCCGTCGCTTTCCCAGAGCCGGTAGGCATGTTCACGGATACGTTGCTCACGTTCGTTCATGGTGTTCTCCCGTATTGGTGCGATCCCAACGCCGGGAGCTGGCGGACGTTCCGGCCCCAGCCGACCCGCAAAGGCGGAACGCGCCGGGGGAACGCCCTAGGGAACGCGACGTTGATGGACAGCGCGGCGGCCAAGCGGCGCCCGCCGACGGACCGGCGGCACGGAGAGTGCTCCCATGCCCAGCAAGACCGAACTGCGCCGGCTCGCCCGGCGCTTCGACCTCACCATCGTCGGCTGCCCCGCCCTCACCCTCCGCCGCCGCAAGGCGGGACGTGGCTTCAGCTACACAGATGCCGAGGGACACCCGATCAAAGACCCGGAAACACTTCGCCGGCTGAAGAGCCTCGCCGTGCCGCCGGCCTATCGCAATGTGATGTTCGCCACCGATCCGCGCGCCCACCTCCAGGCGATCGGCGAGGACACGGCCGGACGGCTGCAATATCGCTATCATCCCGACTGGACCCGCGTGCGTGAGGCAGTGAAGGCGCAGAAGCTCGCCGACCTCGCCGAAGCCCTCCCCGCCATCAACCGCGCGGTACAGCGCGCGCTCAGACGCCCCGAACCCGATCGGCGGCTGGCGCTGGCGGCGGCGGTGCAACTCGTCGCGCTCACCGCGATCCGCGCGGGCTCGGACGCTTATGCCGAGGAACACGGCACGCGCGGCGCGACGACGCTGCTCAAGACCCATGCGCGGATCGAGGAGGATCGCATCGCCCTGTGCTTCAAAGGCAAGGGAGGTAAGATAATAGTGAAAGAAACACGCCACGCCGCGCTCGCCGAAGCGCTGCGGCGGATGCGCGAAATGCCTGGCCGGCGCTTGTTCAAATACCGCGACGCCAAGGGCGCCATCCACCCCATCCGCGCCTCGGATGTGAACGCTTTCCTGAAGGGCATCGGCCGCAGCCGTATCTCGCTGAAGGATTTCCGCACGCTGACCGCCTCCATGGGCGTGCTGGACCGGCTGGCGAAGGAGACACCCGAGACCAGCGCCGCCAAGCGCCGCAAGCAGATCAATGCCGCCGTTTCCCCGCTGGCGGAAGAACTCGCCAATACGCTCACCGTCTGCCGCACCAGCTATGTGCATGACACGGTAATCTCCGCCTTTGAGGCGGGGAAGCTGACGACCACGGCCCTGCGCGCCCGCTCGGCCACCGCGAAAGCGGCGCTGCTCGCGGAACTCTTGGGCAGCGGCGCGCGAAAGCGGATCAAGGCCGCGAAGGTCGAGGCCGGCGCCGTGCGCCAGGAAGGGCCTGTTCTGGGTGGCACCGCCCCCGCCGCGTGAAACTCAGGGCCGGATGCGCCCGACCTCGCGCAGCGTAGTGCCCTCCTTCCGCAACACGACACCTTCGCCCGAGGCCGGCACCATGCCGGTCAGCGCGGTGATGTTGACCTGATGGCTGACCACCACGAGCGCGCCGGGCCCGTTCCACGCCATGAGCCGGCGCCGGGCGGCCGCGGTCTGCTCGGGTTCGTCCGCACGGTCCTGGAAGAAGGAATCGAAGGGCGGCGCCGGCGTTACCCGGCCGGGAAAGGCCAGCTCCGCCGTCTCCAGCGCCCGACACCAGCGGGATGATAATACCTCTCCGACCGTCACACCCTCACGACGGAAGACGGCACCGATACGAGCCGCCTGCGCGCGGCCGGCGGCGTCGAGGTTGCGCTGGGTGGCGCACTCGCCGAGCCGGAAGTTCGGCGGATCGCCCACGCCCGGCGCGATCGCGTGGCGGAATAACACAATACCGCCCTCCCGCAGCGCCTGCCACGCCGCGGCCTCATCCGCCCGCGCCGGCGCGAGGCCAAGCAGGGCTAAGCATCCGAAAAGGCCGATAAAGAGCCGACGCCGCATGGTCACTCCCGGTTTTCCAGAAGGATTGGTGACATTTTTACGTAACGTCACCACCGGCCGATCACATCAGAGAAACGGCGCCGCCGGTTGTTTGATGCATCCGCATCAGGGACAGCGAGTCCTCGCACGCCTGCATTTTGTCGAGGAGGCATACACATCACGCAAGCAATTTAATACCTCCGCACACGCCCGGCGGGGTAGCTCCGCCGGGTAGAAATGGCCGCGCCAGAGAGAATACGTCCAGCCGGAGACACCCATTCGGATTGTCGCCATGCCCGTTTCCCCAGGGGGTGAGCCCTCAGGCCGGCGCCTTCTTGGGAGCCGCCTTCTTCGGACCCGTCTTCTTCGCGGCCGACGCCGCCGGAGCGGCCTTGGCGGGAGCAGGCGCCGTCTTCGGCGGGGCAGCAGCCGGCTTGGCCGCCGGCTTCGCCTCGGCCTTGGGAGCGGGCGTGGACGCCGCCTTGACGGGCGTCTGGGTGGCCTTGGCGGGCGCAGCGGCCGGTTTGGCCACCGGCTTCACGGCGGGTTTCGCAGCCGCCTTGGTGGCGGGCTTTGCCGCCTTGGCGGCCCTCGGCGAGGACGTCTCGACATGGGGCGCCGGGATATCGCCGCCCGCCTCAGTCCCAGGGAAATGAGGAGCCTGCTGCTCGCCCTGATCGGTCAACGTGGGAAATTCCCCCGTATTAACAAGCGCTTCAATCGGCTCCGCATCCGGCTCCGGCGCGTCGACCGCATGCAGCGCCGTCTGCTGGCTGTCCTCAATGGCGATCATTTCCTTGGCGGCGAACCAGTGATGTTCGGAGCGGCCATCGGGCCGGCCCTCTTCTTCCCACAAGCGATGCGCCCTCTCGCGGATGCGGTGTTCACGCTCGTCCATCTTGTCCTCCCATGCGGTGATCCAACAACGTCGCCCCCCAGGTCGCGTTCCCCACAGGATGCGACGCTAGGGAACTCTCGCGCGCCTCAAACCGTTGATCCGCATACAGCGGGAGATATGGCGATGCGCGACGACGGAAATCCGGCCGAGATGTTTCGGGTGCGGGGAACCGAGGCCAACTGGTTTGTGGAGCAGAATGGTACCACCGGTATGTCCTACGCCAGCAAGGAAGCCGCTTTCGAGGCGGCGGTCGGCGCGGCGTCAAACGCGGTACGAGAGGGACGCCACGTCGTCATCGACGTGCCGGCTCCCAAGGTGACTGAATCGACGCTGGGCGTCGAGGGTGCGAACGGCCGCAGTTCCTCATCCTGACCCCGGATCACGGGGGGTGAGAGTAGAAAAACACCGAAGGACGACCCGGCACGGGTGGCTTGCGGCCGCGCTTTTGGTGAGCGGCTGCACCGGCCCGCAATCGGCGCTCGACCCGGCGGGCTCCAGCGCGGCGACCATTGCCGAGATCTTCTGGGTGATGCTAACCGGCGCGGCCGTGATCTGGGTCATCGTGCTCGGCGCCATCGTGTTCGGCGCCCGCCTGCAGAAGCGCCCCATCTCCGACCGCACGGGAGTTCGGCTAATCCTTTGGGCCGGCGCGGTTTTTCCCACACTTGTGCTGACCGCGCTGCTCATTTACGGGCTGCGGCTGATGCCCACACTGCGCCCCGCCGAGGCCGATTTTCGCATCCACATCGTGGGCGAGCAGTTCTGGTGGCGCGTCACCTACCATCTGCCGGACCGCGCACCGATCATCAGCGCCAACGAGGTCCGGCTACCGGTCGGCGCCTCCGTCGCCTTTACCCTCGATACCGCCGACGTCATCCATTCCTTTTGGATCCCCGCGCTCGGGGGCAAGCTGGACCTTATTCCCGGTCGCACCAACCGGCTGGTGCTCGACGCGATCAAGGTAGGAATATACCGCGGCGTCTGCGCAGAATTCTGCGGCGAATCACACAGCTTCATGGGATTCGCCGTCCATGTGATGGAGCCGGACGCCTTCGCCCGCTGGGTGGAGCGTGAGGCCAGTGTGGTGGACGATCAGGCCAGTCAGGTGGCCAGTGAGACCGATCAGGCCGATGTGGCGCGCGGGCGGGATGCCTTCCTCGCCAATGGCTGCGGCGGCTGCCACACGGTGAGGGGCACGCCGGCCGCCGGTGAGATCGGACCCGATCTCACCCATGTCGCCGGCCGCTCGACCCTCGGCGCCCATGTGCTGACCAACACGCCGGAGAACCGGGCGCTGTTCATTGCCGATGTGGAGCGGGTGAAGCCGGGGGCGCGGATGCCCTCCTACGGCGCTCTGCCGCCCGACGAACTCGCCGCCATCACCGCCTATCTGGGGAGCCTGAAATGAACGCGGACCCGCAGGAGCGGCGCGACAGCGAGGATCTGCCGGATGCGCAGGAACAGCGGCTGCGCCGGGTATGGGCGTTCTCGGCGGGCTGGCGGTACTTTTCCAACGTCAACAACCAGGTCGTCGGCCTCTGGTACACCGGGACGGCCTTCGCCTTCTTCCTGTTCGCCGGCGTGCTGGCGCTGATCATGCGCACGCAGCTCGCCGTGCCGGGCAACGACCTCGTCTCGGCCGATACCTACAACCAGCTTTTCACGCTGCACGGCACGATGATGATGTTCCTCTTCGCCGTCCCGATCTTCGAGGCGGTGGCGATCCTCATCCTGCCGCAGATGCTGGCGGCGCGCGACCTGCCCTTCCCACGCCTCTCCGCCTTCGGCTTCTGGTGCTTCCTGATCGGCGGCTGCTTCGTCGCCGGCTCGATCTTCTTCGATGCCGCGCCCAATGGCGGCTGGTTCATGTACCCGCCGCTCGCCACCGATACCAAGCAGAGCGGCATCGGCGCCGACATCTGGCTGCTCGGCCTGTCCTTCATCGAGATCGCCTCCATCGCCGCGGCGGTGGAACTGATCGTCGGCGTGCTGAAGTGCCGCCCGCCGGGCATGCGCATCAACCTGATGCCGCTCTATTGCTGGTATGTGCTGATCGTCGGCGGGATGATCCTGTTCGCCTTCCCGCCGCTGATCGCCGGCGACATCCTGTTCGAGGCCGAACGGCTGCTCGGCTGGCCGTTCTTCGACGCGACGCGGGGCGGCGACCCGGTGCTGTGGCAGCACCTGTTCTGGATCTTCGGCCACCCGGAGGTCTACATCATCTTCCTGCCCTCCATCGCGCTGCTCGCGATGATCGTGCCGACCTTCGCCCAGCGCCCGATCCTTGGCTATGGATGGATCGTGCTGGCGGCGGTGGGCACCGGCTTCCTGAGCTTCGGGCTGTGGGCGCACCACATGTACACGATCGGCATGCCGGCCGTGTCGCAGGGCTTCTTCTCGGCGGCCTCCGAGGCGGTGGCCATCCCGACCGGCGTGCAGATCTTCGTCTTCGCCGCGACGCTGCTGGCGGGGAAAGTGATCTTCGCCATCCCCATGCTGTTCGCCACCGGGGCGCTCGCCATCTTCGTCTTTGGCGGGCTGACGGGGGTGATGGTGGCGCTCGCCCCCTTCGACTGGCAGGCGCATGACAGCTATTTCGTCGTCGCCCACCTGCACTACACGCTGATTGGCGGCATGTTCTTCCCGCTGATCGCCGGCGTGTACTATTTCTTCCCCTTCGTGACCGGGCGGATGCTGTCCGAGCGGCTGGGGCGCTGGTCGTTCTGGCTGATGTTCGCCGGTTTCAACATTTCCTTCCTGCCGATGCACATCACCGGGCTGCGCGGGATGCCACGCCGCGTTTTCACTTACCCTGAAGGGCTCGGCTGGGACTGGCTGAATATGGTCTCCACCCTCGGCGCCTTCACCATGGCGGCGGGTGTTGCGGTGCTGCTCGTCGACGTATTCAGGCCCGGCAAGCCGAAGGCGCCGCGCAATCCCTGGAAGGCCGGCACGCTGGAATGGGTAGCGGGCGATCCGTCCGAGCCATGGGGCATACGTTCCGTGCCCGTCATCTCCAGCCGCTACCCGCTCTGGGAGCAGGAGCACCTGCTGCGCGACATCGACGAGGGCCGGTTCTTCCTGCCGGACGCCCGCGAGGGCAAGCGCGAGACGCTGGTGACGGATGTGCTCGACGCCGAGCCCCTGCAGGTGCTGCGCATTCCCGGCGACAGCTTCAAACCGATGATCGCCGCCTTCCTCATCGGCGGCAGCTTCATCTTCGCCACCTTCCACTGGTGGATGCCCGCCCTCGTCTCCGGCCTGGCGGGCATCGCCGCCATCATGGTTTGGCTGTGGACCGGAACCGCGATAATCCCGGACCAGCCCTCCAAGGACGCCGGCATGGGGCAGGAGCTGAAGCTCTACGCCTCAGGTTCCCAGTCGGTCGGCTGGTGGGCGATGTTCATCACCATGGTCGGTGACAGCACCGCCTTCATCAGCCTGATCTTCGGCTATTTCTACTACTGGACCATCCATGACGTGTTCCCGCCCGCGCACGCGAACGGGCCCGGCGTGCTGTTCCCGGCGCTCGGCGTCGGCGCGAGCCTTCTCGCCTGGGGGCTGATGGTGCTAGCGCGGCGGGCCAATGACGCCGACCGGCCGGGCCGGCTGCGCGTGCTGCTGGCTCTGGCGGCCGTCTCGGCGCTGGCGGGAGGCGCCGGCCTGCTGCTCGGGCCATGGACCACCGCGCTTGAACCCACACGGCATGCCTATGACGCCATCGTCTGGGTGCTGGTGATCTGGGCGGCGCTGCACAATGTCGTCGGCGTGCTCATGCAGGGTTACTGCCTCGCCGGCAGCTTGGCCGGCAAGCTGACCCGCACGCACGACATCGATATCCAGAACGTGGTGCTCTACTGGCACTTCGCCGCCCTCACCGCCTTCGCGACCGGGGCCGTCATCGCCCTGTTCCCGCTGGCCGCGAACTAGGGAGGGCGCGGATGCTGCTGTGGCGCGACAAGGCCAATCTCTGGACGCTGATCCTGCCGCCCACCGTCTGGGCTGTTCATTTCACCTTCAGCTATGTGGCGGCGGCGGTCGCCTGCGCGCGCGACCCGCAGACCGATCTCAACGGCGTGCAGATCGCCGTCGGGCTCGCCACGCTGGTCGCGCTCGCCGCCATCCTGCTCTCGGGCTGGCAGGCGGTGCGGCACTGGGGCTTCGGCTCGGACCTGCCGCCGCACGACCAGGCGACGGATGAGGACCGCCAGCGTTTTCTCGGCCTCTCCACCCTGCTGGTCAGCGCGCTCAGCGCCATCGCGGTGGTGTTCGCCGCTTTTCCCGTCATTTTCATCACGGATTGCCGCTGATGCGCGATGCCGCCCTCCTCCTCGGCGCGATCCTGCTCGGCCTCATCTGGGGTGGGCCGCTGCCGGCGCTCGCCGCGCATTCCTTCACCGCGCATATGACGATGCATATGGGCGTGGTCGCCATCTGCGCGCCGCTGATCGCGCTCGGCATCGCCGGCGGCCCGCTCGACCCCTCGCCGCGCCACCCGCTGCTGTTCGGCCCGCTCATCGCCGCCATGCTGGAATTCGTCGTCGTCTGGGGCTGGCACCTGCCGGTGCTGCATGGCGCGGCGCGCAGCCGCACGCTGCTGCTGGTGCTCGAACAGGGCTCGTTCTTCGCGGTCGGCGTGCTGGTCTGGGTCGCCTGCTTCGGCTTCGGGCGGGACAGCCGCACCGGGCGCAGCCTGCTGGGCACGCTCGGCCTGCTCATCACCTCCATGCACATGACGCTGCTCGGCGCGCTCATCGCCTTTGCCGGGCGTCCGCTCTACCGCCATGCCGGTCATGTCGGCGACACCGCCGCGCAGGTCGCCGACCAGCAAATCGGGGGCATCGTCATGCTGCTGATCGGCGGGTTGGCCTATCTGATCGGCGGTCTCGTGCTGATGGCTCGGGTGCTGCTGGCCGAGCCGGACCCGCCCTCCGGGCGGCGGGAGGTGGCGCGATGAGGCTACCCTTCCGGCTTCCCGAACTGACCTGGCGCCGCCTGTTCCTCACGCTGGCGGGCCTCGCCCTGTTCAGCGTGCTGGTGGCGTGGTCCGGCCTCGTCAATGTCGGCGCCAGCACCGGCCATTGGGCGATCACCAATTGGGGGCTGCACTGGGTGATGGGTAACTATACCCGCACCTATGCGCGGCTGGAGGAGCAGCCGCCGGCCGATCTCGATGACCCCGCGCGGGTGCGCCGCGCCGCCGGCCATTTCGAGACCGCCTGCGCCTTCTGCCACGGCTCGCCGGCGCATGAGGGGCCGATCCTGCCCGCCAACATGACGCCGCGCCCGCCGGCGCTCGACGGCTCGGCACAGATATGGAGCCCGCGCGAGCTCTCCCGCATCATCCGCCACGGCATCAAATATACCGGCATGCCGGCCTGGGTCGCGCTGGAGCGGGAGGACGAGGTGTGGGCAATGGTCGCCTTCGTGCGCGCCTTGCCGCAGATGAGCCCGGACGCCTACCGCGCCATGGCGATCGGCCCGGCCGTGCCGGACGATCCAGTGCTTCAGGGCTGCGCCCGCTGCCACGGGACGGAGGGCGCCTCGGTGGAGGGCGCCGTCCCGGTGCTGGCCGGCCAGAGCGCGGCCTATCTGACGGCGAGCCTGCGCGCCTTCGCGACGGGATCGCGCCACAGCGGCTACATGCAATTCGCCGTGGACGGGCTTGAGGACACCGCGCTCGCCCGCATGGCGACCCATTATGCCGGGATTGACGCCGGGGTTGCGGGCCTCTCCGAGAACGCCCCGGCGGGTGACGCGCGGGGCGCGCGGATCGCCCGCGAAGGGTTGCCGCTGGCGGATGTGCCGGCCTGCCAGAGCTGCCACGGCGCGAGCGCTGGCCGCAACCCGGCCTATCCGCGCCTTGCCGGGCAGGATGCGACCTATCTCGCCGACCAGCTGCGCGCCTTCAAGGCGGGCGTGCGCGGCGGCACCGCCTATGGCGACATCATGCGCAAGATCGCCGAGCGGCTGGAGGATGAGGACATCGAGGCGGTGGCCGAGGCTTATTCGACGGTTCGCCCCTAAGAAAAAACCGGCGCCCGAGGGCGCCGGCTAAAGATGGGTCCGGGGATCGTCGGCCTGGTCGCTCAGGCGGCCTTCAGCGCCTTGCTGTTGGCGACCTGGTCGGCGAGCTTGGAGAGCAGCGCGTCGGTCTTCGTTTCTTCCTGCAGCGTGGCGTCGAGCAGGGTCACCGCGTCCTTGAGGCCGAGCACCTGCGCCCAGCGCTTCAGCGTGCCGTAGCGGCTGATCTCATAGTGCTCCACCGCCTGCGCGGCGGCGGCGAGGCCCGCGTCCAGAGCCGGCTGGCCCTTGAACTCGTCCATGATCTCCTCGCCCTCTTCGAGAATGCCCTCGATCGCGGCGCAGGTCTTGCCCTGCGGGCGCTTGCCGATCAGCTCGAAGACCTGCTGAAGGCGCTCGATCTGGCCTTCGGTCTCGTCGCGGTGCTGCTCGAAGGCCTTCTTGACCTCCGGCGACTGGGCGGCGCGGGCCATCTTCGGCAGCGCCTTCAGAATCTTGCGCTCGGCGTAATAGATGTCCTTGAGCGTCTCGTGAAACAGGGTGTCGAGCGTCTTCTCCGCCATGTCCGTCTCCAGTTCGTTTGGTCCCCTCAAGCGAGCAGACAACGGGCGGGACGTGGCTTCGTTCCGCGGAAATCTCAGGCACGCGGGCCCCGCCAGCCGCGCCGCGCCCGCCAGAAAACCGTGCTGTCGGCATAGCCCAGCGCCTCGGCCACACGGGCGAGGCTGGAGCCGCCCTCCACCAGCTGCTCGGCGATGGAGCGGCGCTGCTCGCGCACCAGATCGCGCAGGCTCACCCCCTCCTCGGACAGGCGGCGCTGAAGGGTGCGGGGCGACAGGCCGAGCTCGGCGGCGACCGAGGTGAGGGTCAGCGGCTTGTGGCCGAGATAGATGCCGATGACCCCGCGCACCTGATCGGCGAGCCCCGGCGCGCGCTGCGCCTTGCCGCCGAGATCGGTCGCGTGCCGCTCCAATATGGCGATGAGGTCATGGTCCTCGGCGCGGTAGAGCCGGTCGGCATCGGCCTTGGTCATCAGCATGCGGTTCGCCGACTGGCCGAACAGGATCGGGCAGCGCAGCAGCCGTTGCAGCGGGGCGGGATCGACCGGGGCGCCGTGCTCGAGATGCACCTCGAGCGGATTCCAGCCGGCGGAAAAGCAGCTGCGCACCATCTGGCAGGTCGCCGCCACCGAGAACTCGCTGTCCTGCCGGCGCGGCCAAAGGCGCGGGTCTTCCAGCCGGTAGCTCCAGACCAGCCGGTCGCCCTCCTCCATCAGGCCGATGGCGGTCGCGCCCTGCACCACCGCCACATGCTTGGCCATGCGCGCCAGCGCGGCGCGGATGGTGCCGGAGAGCGAGAACAACATGCCGATGGGGCCGATATCGGCGGGCCGGAAGGCGGCGCCGAGCCGCGCGCCGAAACAGGGATCGCCGGTATGCACCGCCGCGTCCTCGAACACGGCGAGATAGCGCGCCATGGGGATAAGGGCGTAAGAATCCTCAAGCTGCGAGCGCAACAGCCCATGGCCGGCGAGGATCATGTCCGCCTTGCCGGTCAACCGGTCGAGCGGGCCCATCAGACTGAGCAGCACGGAGGCCCGAATTGAAGCGATTTCAGGCACGCGCACGGTCAAATTCGGTGCATTTGCCATTGAGGGCGGCTCCCGCGCCATCGCTGGCGCAAACTATCGAAATCTCGGCATATCCAGCAATTTCAGGACCACCCGGCACCCTCGATATTCCCCCGAGGAAATAAATGCCTCAACCAGAGGGGGTCTCCATGTCCTTGAACGATGCAGTGCCACATGCCGTCAGCGGCGGCGCGTTGCCGCTTGCGACCGACGCCCTTTTGACCGACGCCCTTGCCCCGAAGGCGCTGGCGAAGAATTCCGTCGGCCTCGCCCATATCGTGTTCTTCGTGGTGGCGGCCGCCGCGCCGCTGACCGCCGTGGTCGGCGCCTCGCCGGCCGCCTTCGCCTTCGGCAACGGGCCGGGCGTGCCCGGCGCCTTCGTGCTGGCGGGGCTGCTCTACCTCGTCTTTTCGGTCGGCTTCACCGCCATGAGCCGCCATGTCGGCGGCGCCGGCGCCTTCTACACCTATATCGCGCAGGGCATCGGCAAGCCGGCCGGCGTCGGCGGGGCGATGATGGCGCTGGTCACCTACAGTGCGGTGCAGATCGCGGTCTACGCGCTGTTCGGCGTGTTCGTCGCCGGGGCGCTGGCGCCCTTCGGCATCGAGCTGCCCTGGTGGATCTGGGCCTATGTGGCGCTGATCGCGGTGATGGCCTGCGGCCAGCGCAATATCGCCTTTTCCGGCGCCATTCTCGGCGTGTGCATGCTGGCGGAGATCGCCATCCTGCTGCTGCTCGACATCGGCATCGTGTTGAAGGGCGGCGGGCCGGAGGGCTTCACCTTCTCCGCCTTCGCGCCGTCCACCGTCTTCGCGCCGGGGCTGGGCGTGGCGCTGGTCTTCGTCATCGGCTCCTTCATCGGCTTCGAGGCCACCGCCATCTTCGGCGAGGAAGCCGAGAACCCGGAGAAGACCATTCCCCGCGCCACCTATGTCGCGGTGCTGCTGATCACCCTGTTTTACGCCTTCTCGACCTGGGCGGCCGTGCAGTTCTACGGCCCCTCGCAGGTGCAGGCCGTCGCCGAGAAGGGGCTGGAGGCCTTCTACTTCACCGCCGCGGCCGAGGTGCTGGGCGGCTGGTCGGTGGAGGTGATGAACCTCCTGCTCATCACCTCGCTGTTTGCCTGCATCCTCTCCTTCCACAACACGCTCAACCGCTATTTCTTCGCACTCGGCCGCGAGGGGCTGGCGCTGCGGGCGCTCGGCAAGGTGCATGACGTGCATGGCTCGCCGCACATCGCCGGCTATGTGCAGAGCGCGGTGGCGGCGGTGATCCTCGCTTTGTTCATCGCGGCGGGCGCCGACCCCTACACCACCGTGTTCTCCTTCATGTCGGCGCTGGCCGTGCTCGGCATCCTCGCCGTGCAGGTGCTGGTGTCGCTGGCGGTGATCCGCTTCTTCCGGGTCACCCCCACCCGGCACGGCGTTTGGACGACGCTCATCGCCCCCGTTCTCGGCCTCATCGGGCTCGCCGGCGCGCTGGTGCTGGTGACGGTGAACCTGTCGCTGCTGACCGGCAGCGAGAGCCCGCTGGTGATGGCCTTCCCCTATGGGCTGGCCGTGGTGTTCCTGCTCGGCGCCGGCTTCGCGCTGTATCTGCGCCAGCGCCGGCCGGAGCTTTATGCCAGCCTCGGGGAGGTGTTCGCGTGAGCACGCTCAGCCTCTCCCCCCATACGCACGCTGCCGCGCCGGCACCGGGCCTCGCCCGCGATCTCACCCGCGCCGCCCTCGCCGGAGCGATGGTCGCCCTGCTGATCGTCGCCAGCATCCAGAGCCACGCGCTGTGCGACCTGTTCTGCCTCCATGAGGTGCTGGGCGCGCCGATGGACGCGGTGCTCTGCACCGCCGCCGCGCAGCCCTGATCCCGTGACCCGGCGGGCACCGCGCCCGCCGCACCCCATCCCGGCGGCGGGGCTCTCGCCCCGCCTGTTTCCTCATCCGTTCGGGAGGTCCACCATGGACGCCAAAGTCGACATCACCCACCCGCTCGACCCGCTGAGCACCGCCGAGATCGAACAGGCGGTCGCCATCCTCACCGCCGCCAAGGGACTCGGGGCCTATCACCGCTTCCCCATCGTCCGGCTGGAAGAACCCGCCAAGGCCGAGCTTGCCGCCTGGCGCGCGGGCGGCGCCCTCCCCCGCCTCGCCTTCCTGCTGGTGCTGGAGGTGACGACGGGCACGGCGAGCGAGGCGATCGTCGATCTCGCCACCGCGCATGTCGTGTCCTTCACCACGCTGCCGAACGACCAGCCGCCCTATGGCCAGCCGCCGATCATGATCGAGGAATTCATCCGCGCCGAGGAGATCGTGAAGGCCGATGCCGGCTGGCGCGCGGCGGTGGCCAAGCGCGGCATCACCGAGGCCGATATCCCGCTGGTGCAGATCGACCCCTTCTCCTCCGGCTATTTCGGCCGCGATTTCGAGAAGGGCCGGCGCATCGTGCGCGCGGTCTCCTATTGGCGCGAGGACATCCGCGACAATGGCTACGCCCACCCGATCGAGGGCGTGGTGGCGGTGGTCGATCTCATCGCCAACAAGGTGGTGGATCTGGTGGACGAGGAGAAGATCGTCCCCGTGCCGAAGAAGAAGCGCAATTACGGCCGCGAGGCCTTCCCCGATGTGCGCACCGACATCAAGCCGCTCGACATCGTGCAGCGGCAGGGGCCGAGCTTCACCGTCGATGGCTGGCGCGTGGAGTGGCAGAACTGGAGCTTCCGCGTCGGCTTCACCCCGCGCGAGGGGCTGGTGCTGCACGAACTGGCGATCAAGGATGGTGGGCGGGTGCGCCCGGTAATCTTCCGTGCCAGCGTGACCGAGATGGTCGTGCCCTATGCCGACCCGACCGCCAACCACTATTGGAAGAGCGCCTTCGACGCCGGCGAATACGGCCTCGGGCGCCTCGCCAACCAGCTGGAACTCGGTTGCGACTGTCTCGGCCATATCCACTATTTCGACGTGCCGGCCGCCGACGATCTCGGCCAGCCCTTCCTCATGAAGAACGCCATCTGCATGCATGAGGAGGACTATGGCACGCTGTGGAAGCATTATGAGTTCCGCAACGGCATCTATGAGACACGGCGCTCGCGGCGGCTGGTCATCTCCTTCTTCGCCACCGTCGGCAATTACGATTATGGCTTCTACTGGTATCTCTATCAGGACGGCACGATCCAGCTCGAAGCCAAGCTCACCGGCATCATCCAGACCGCGGCGGTGACGCCGGGCGAGGTCTATCCGTGGGGCGGCATGGTGGATGAGGGGCTGGGCGGGCCGACGCACCAGCATTTCTTCAACGCCCGCCTGCACATGGACATTGACGGCGGCGGCAACACCGTGACCGAGCACGAATTCGCCCCCCGCCCCTGGGGCGACGACAACCCCTATGGCAACGTCTTCGACACCAAGACCCGCACCCTGAAGCGCGAACTCGACAGCCCCGCGGTGGCCAATGGCGAGACCGGCCGCTACTGGAAGGTGGCGAACCCGTCTGCGGTGAACAGCGTCGGCAAGGCGCCCGGCTACAAGCTGGTGGTGACGCCCACCCCGGTGATGCTGGCGCAGGAGGGCTCGACCGTCGCCCGGCGCGGCGGCTTTGCCAAGAAGCACATCTGGGTCACCGCCTTCGATAGCTCCGAGAAGTATGCCTCCGGCGACTACCCGAATGTGAATGCGGGCGGGGGCGGCCTGCCGGCCTATGTGGCGCAGAACCGGCCGATCGAGAATGCCGATGTCGTGCTCTGGCACAGCTTCGGCCACACCCATGTGTGCAAGCCCGAGGACTTCCCGATCATGCCGGTGGAATATGCCGGCTTCCTCCTGAAGCCCAACGGCTTCTTCGCCGGCAACATCGCCATGAACCTGCCGCCGGAGAAGAACGCCCATTCGCGCGACAACCGCGAGGCGTGGGAAGACGAGGGCGGGAAGGAAGGCGGCGGCAAGACGGGCGGCTCCTGCTGCCATTGAGGCGGGGATGTGCAGCCGTCATGGCCGGGCTTGGCCCGGCCATCCACGACTTTCCCCTCGCGCCCGAAGGCGTGGATCCCCGGGTCAAGCCCGGGGATGACGTTGTGCAGGATGGAGGACGCCGCACAGCGACGCCGGGCTCACCCCCGTCGCACGGTGGCGTAGAAGCTCTCGGCCATCTCGCTGTCGTTCAGGGTAAAGCGGTGGTCGACCGGGGGCTGGGCGCGCTGTTCGCAGTCGAGGCGCGGGCAGATGCGGCAGCCGACGCCGATCGGCACGGTCTGCGAGGGGTCTGCGAGGTTCATGCCGTCGGAATAGACCATCTGGTGGGCGTGGCTGATGTGGCAGCCCAGCCCGATGGCGAGGTGGCGGCGCGGCGCGTTGTGGCGGTAGCCGCCCTTGGTGATCGACTTGGCGATGCAGAAATAGCGCTGGCCCTCCGGCATCTGGCTGAGCTGCACATTGATGCGCTCGGGATGCAGAAACGCCGCGTAGACATTCCAGCGCGGGCAGGCGCCGGAATGGCGGGAAATATGGATTCCCGACAGCGAGAAGCGCTTGGAGATGTTGCCGGCGATGTCGGTGCGCACGAGGTGCAGCGGGATGCCGCTCAGGCCCGGCCGCTGCAACGTCGTCATGCGGTGGCACACTTGCTCGAAGGAGGTGCGGAAGCGCCGCTCGATGCGCTCGATGTCGTAGCGCGTCTCGGTGCAGGCGCGCAGGAACGGCTCATAGGGCATGATGAGCGCGGCGGCGAAATAGCTCGCCAGCGCGTTGCGGGTGAGGATCGGCGCGTCGGCGGCGAGGTTGCCGCTCTCGATGAGCTGGTCGATCTCGCGCGAGGCGGCGAGCAGGCCGAGCTGGTGCGCCACCGCGAACAGCGCCGATTCCGGCGGTAGCACCTCGGCGGTGATGAGCTCGCGCGTGTTGGCGTCGTGCCGGCGAGCGATGCCGGCGGGCAGCGAGGCGGAGCGCCAGTTCAGCCCGAACACGTTGAACAGATAGGTCTTCAGCCCGTATTCGAAGGAATCGGCCGCGAAATCGATGTCGTGGCGCACCCGCTCGGCCGCCGCCTCCAGCGTCGGGAAATAGTTGGCGTGCTCCTGGATGAAGTCGGACACCGCGTCGGTGGCGGGGTGATAGCCGATCTCCTCGGCGTCCGGCACGCCGGCGGCGCCGGTGCGGCGGGCCTCGCGCAGCGTCTTGAACTGGTCGTAGAGCCGCACCACGGCGCGCCCCACCGCCGGGTTTGAACTGGCGAGGTCGCGTATGTCCTGATTGGTCAGGGCCGCATCGGTGAACAGATCATCGCTGAACAGCTCCATCAGATCGCCGACGAGGCGGGATTCGTCGCTCTCCACCAGCTCGCCCGGCTCGATGCCGAAATAGCCGGCGAGCTTCATCAAGAGCGGCACGGTGATGCGGCGGCGGTTGTGCTCGATCAGGTTGAGATAGCTCGCGGAAATGCCCAGCGCGCTGGCGAGGTCCGCCTGCGAGATGCGCTTTGTGCGCCGCAGCCGCTGCACCCGGCTGCCAATGCGCGGTTCGGTGGCGAGCATGGTCCCCGTTCCTTTGCTCGGTTTACAAAATAGGCCTGTAAACTTTACAAGCCTTATCAGCTTAACACACTCATATTGCTATATTTATTGCCCCTCCATGTCGAGTGTGAAAGATTTACATCACACCCAGACGGGAGGAATTGACATGCAACGCCACCAGCACAACAGCGACGAGGAATTCGTCACCATCGTCGGCGGCACCGCCGAGGAGATCAGCCGGACCTTCCGCGAGCAGGGACTGGCCGAGCAGGATTACAGCATCGTCCACCGCATTGGCCGCCACCGCCTCGCGCTGGCGCCCGGCCAGGATCCGGTGTCGCTGTTCGACGGCCGCGCCTTGGTGGCCGCGACCTATACCCGCCGGGCCCGCTAGTTCCGCCATGGCTGCTCGGCCGCGTTTCCGCCCGATCCGCTTTGATGACGCGCGAAGCGGTCGCCCCGGCGGAGCCCCGGGCGCGGGGGTCGTCCCCTCCACAACCCCCGCGCCCGCCTCGCCCCTTTCCTCACCTTCAACAGCAGGCCATTCCCATGCTGGACACTCGCCGCGACACCCCGAGCAACCCCTTCCCCGCGCCGCACTGGGCGCCGGAACGCTGGAACGGCATCAGCCGCAGCTACGGGCCCGCTGACGTCAACCGTCTCTCCGGCTCGCTGCGCCTTGAGCACACCCTCGCCCAGCACGGCGCCCGCCGCCTGTGGGAGCTGCTGCAGAGCCAGGATTTCGTGCCGACGCTCGGCACCTATACCGGCGCGCAGGCGATCCAGCAGGTGAAGGCCGGGCTGGAGGCGATCTATCTCTCCGGCTGGCAGGTCGCCGCCGACGCCAATTCCTCCGGCGACATGTACCCGGACCAGAGCCTCTACCCGGTCGACAGCGTCCCCGCCGTGGTCCGCCGCCTCAACAAGGCGCTGGCGCGCGCCGACCAGATCCAGACCATGGAGCAGGCCGACGGGGTTGCCGGGCCGCACCATGATTACTTCGTGCCGATCATCGCCGATGCCGAGGCCGGCTTCGGTGGCCCGCTCAACGCCTATGAGCTGACCAAGGCGCTGATCGAGGCCGGCGCGGCGGCCGTGCATTTCGAGGACCAGCTGGCCTCGGAGAAGAAGTGCGGCCATCTCGGCGGCAAGGTGCTGGTGCCTACCCGCCAGTTCATCCGCACGCTGAACGCCGCGCGCCTCGCTGCCGACGTGCTGGGCGTGCCGACCGTGCTGATGGCGCGCACCGATGCCGAATCCGCCCGCCTCATCACCTCGGACATTGACGAGACCGACCGGCCCTTCATCACCGGCGAGCGCACCCCGGAAGGCTTCTACCGCTACAAGGGCGGCTTCGAGGCCGGCATCGCCCGCGCCGTCGCCTACGCGCCCTATGCCGACCTGTTGTGGTGCGAGACCTCGACGCCGAGCCTGGAGGATGCCCGCCGCTTCGCCGACGGCGTTCACAAGGTCCATCCCGGCAAGATGCTCGCCTATAATTGCTCGCCCTCCTTCAACTGGGCCAAGCACATGGACAAGGCGCAGATGAAGGCGTTCCAGCGCGAGCTGGGGGCGATGGGCTACCGCTACCAGTTCATCACGCTGGCCGGCTTCCACAACCAGTGCTTCACCACCTTCGAGCTGGCGCGGCGCTACCGGCAGGACGGCATGGCCGCCTATTCGCAGCTGCAGGAAGCCGAGTTCGCGGCGGAAAAGGACGGCTTCACCGCCACGCGCCACCAGCGCGAGGTCGGCACCTCCTACTTCGACGCCATCGCCACCGTGCTCAGCGAGGGCCTGAGCTCGACCACGGCGATGAAGGAATCCACCGAGACCGCCCAGTTCTGAACCGGTCCATCCCGCCTCGCGCAAGGCTGACATGCGACAGGCGCCCCCGACAGCACCTTGCCGGGGGCGCCTCTCCGACTATGTGCGATATTGCACCGCACCCTAACTCGCCGCATAGCAAAATCCGGCCGACGTCTGTTCTCGGCGTCGGTCCCAAACTCGGAACGGGAGGGAACCGTCCATGAGCTATTCCGACGTCGCCAATCTGAAAGTGGACAGCGCGCTGGTCGATTTCATCGAGCGCGAAGCGATCCCCGGCACCGGGGTAGACGCAGCCGCCTTCTGGAAAGGCTTCGCCGCGCTCGTGGCCGAATTCGCCCCGCGCAACGCCGCTTTGCTCGCCAAGCGCGACGAGTTGCAGAAGCAGATCGACGCCTGGCACCTCGCGCACAAGAACAAGCCGGTCGACCCCGTCGCCTATGAGGTGTTCCTCGCCGAGATCGGCTATCTGCTGCCCGAGCCCGAGCCGTTCGAGGTCGCGACCGTGCGCGTCGATGACGAGCTCGCCCGCATTCCCGGCCCGCAGCTTGTCGTGCCCGTCACCAATGCGCGCTACGCGCTGAACGCCGCCAATGCGCGCTGGGGCAGCCTGTATGACGCGCTCTACGGCACCGACGCGCTGCCCGAGGACAATGGCGCCAGCCGCGCCAACGGCTTCAACGCGGTGCGCGCCCAGCGCGTGATCGAGCGTGCCCGCGCCTTCCTCGATGAGAGCGTGCCGCTCGCCGGCGCCAGCCATGCCGATGTGACCGCCTACCGCGTCGCCGGCGCGGCGCTGGAGGTCGTGCTGGCTTCGGGTGCGGTCACCGAGCTGAAGGATGCCACGCAGTTCGCCGGTTATCGCGGCGCGGCGGACGCTCCCGCCTCCGTGCTGCTGGTCAATCACGGCCTGCATATCGACATCGTGATCGACCGCGCCCACCGCATCGGCGCGAGCGACCCGGCCGGCATCGCCGACATCGTGATCGAGGCGGCGGTGACCACCATCGTCGATTGCGAGGACAGCGTCGCGGCGGTGGATGCGCAGGACAAGGTGCTGGTCTATCGCAACTGGCTCGGCCTCATGAAGGGCACGCTCAGCGCCGATGTCGCCAAGGGCAAGGAAATCATCGAACGCCGCCTCGCGGGCGACCGCAGCTATGCCGCGCCCCATGGCGGCAGCCTCACCTTGCACGGGCGCAGCCTCATGCTGGTGCGCAATGTCGGCCAGCACATGATGACCGACGCGGTGCTGGATGCCGCCGGCCACGAGACGCCTGAGTCGATCCTCGACGCGGCGGTGACGACGCTGATCGCGCTGCACGACCTCAAGGGCGAGAGCGCGGTGAAGAACAGCCGCACCGGCTCGGTCTATATCGTCAAGCCGAAGATGCACGGGCCGGAAGAAGTCGAGCTCGCCGTCGACCTGTTCGCCCGCGTCGAACAGATGCTGGGGCTCGACTCCAACACGCTGAAGATCGGCATCATGGACGAGGAGCGCCGCACCAGCGTGAACCTCGCCGCCTCGATCCGCGCGGCGCGCGAGCGGGTGGTGTTCATCAACACCGGCTTCCTCGACCGCACCGGCGACGAGATCCACACCTCGATGCAGGTCGGGCCGATGGTGCGCAAGAACGAGATGCGCGCGCAGGCCTGGATCAAGGCCTATGAGGACAACAATGTCGATGCGGGCCTTGCCGCCCATCTCGACGGCCATGGCCAGATCGGCAAGGGCATGTGGGCGATGCCCGACCGCATGGCGGACATGCTCGCGCAGAAGGTCGCCCACCCGCTCGCCGGCGCCAACACCGCCTGGGTGCCCTCGCCGACGGCGGCGACGCTGCATGCGCTGCACTATCACAAGGTCGACGTGTTCGCCCGGCAGGACGAACTGCGCGCCCGCACCCCGGCCGCGCGCCGCGATATCCTGACCATCCCGGTGGTCGATCGCGGCAATTGGGAGCCGGCGGCGGTGCAGCAGGAGCTGGACAACAACATCCAGGGCATTCTCGGCTATGTCGTGCGCTGGATCGACCAGGGCGTCGGCTGCTCCAAGGTGCCGGACATCCATGATGTCGGGCTGATGGAAGACCGCGCGACGCTGCGCATCTCCTCCCAGCATGTCGCCAACTGGCTGCTGCACGGCGTCGTCACCGAGGAGCAGGTGGAGGAAACCTTCCGCCGCATGGCGCAGGTGGTCGACCAGCAAAACGCCGGCGATCCCCACTACACGCCGATGGCGCCGGCCTGTGACGGCTTCGCCTTCCGCGCCGCGCGCGACCTCGTCTTCGAGGGGCTGACGCAGCCGAACGGCTATACCGAGTTCATCCTGACCCAGCGCCGCCGGCAGGCCAAGCAGGCGCAGGCCGCCGCCGCCTGACGGCGCATGGACAGGCGGGACACCGCGCAAGACCACCACTCGAAAGGCCGCTCCGGGAAACCGGGGCGGCCTTTTCCTTGGCAGGCCAGGCACCGCTTCGCCACAATCGGCCACCGCCAGCGTCCACTACCGCACGCTTCGGGCGCGATTTCGGCCGCGGGATACCTTCCGTAAGGTCACATTGCCGGCGCAAAGCACGGGCCTGATTGAGGAAATTCCTCGGATGGCGGACCTTTTCCATGGCTTCTTCGCTGCGTGCCGGCGTTGCCGGGCTCGATGTGACCCTGCGCGTCACGCTCGGCGTTCTGGCGCTCGCGTCCGGCGTCTACACCTATCTCGGCGTGCGCGACCTGCTGGACGGCTCGCCGGTCATCACCGTCTTCGCCGCGCTGATCTATTCGACCGCCGTGTCGGTGGCGATCTACGCCTTCTGGACCATGCTGCTCACCTTCCTGCCGCATGTGCGCGACACGGCGAGCCGGGTCTGGCTGGCGGCCGCCATGGTGCTGGGCTCGCTGATGATCGTCGCCATGTCGTCCTGGCTCAACGCGGCGGCGCTGGCCGGCTCGGCAGCCATCGAGCAGCATCTCGCCGTGACGCTGCAGGACTACACGCGCGATCTCGACGCGGCGCATAACCGCGCGCTCGGGGCGCAGAGCCTCACCCCGGACATCCAGCTTGCCTCCACCCGCTTTGCCCGCCTCGCCGAGGCCGAGCGCTCCGGGGCGCTCACCGGCACGGGCGGTTCGGGCACGGTGGTGCAGTTGCTCACCCAGATGTCCAACCAGCTCGACGATCTCGGCCGCCAGCTCACCGAGAGCAGCGAGCGCACCCGCCAGCTCTATGCCGAGGGCAGCGCACAGATCGCCAAGATGCGCGAGATGGTCTCCGGCAGCGGGCCGATCAAGGAGCGGGGCGACACCTTCGGCGCGGAGGCGCTGCGGCTCGTCGGCACCATCGCGGCGATGGAGCAGAGCTCCATGGCGCCGGCGGTAAAGCGGGCGGCGGACGACATGGCGCGCGGCTTCATCGCCCCGGCGGCGGACGGACGAAATGCCGACCTCGCCGGCCGGCAGAACGCCGTCGTCGGCAATGTCGAGCGGGCCGTCGCCGTGCAGGCGCGCGCGCTGGCGCAGGCGGCGGACGACATCATCGGCGCGGGACCGGTCGAGCCCGCGCGCTTCCAGCCCCTCTCCACCGCCGAGGCGGTGCTGCGCTATGCCGGCGACTTCCTGCCGAGCTGGGCCGGCGCCATTTCCATCGACCTTTTGCCCGCCGTGCTGGTGCTGGCGCTCTGCGTCGTCCACGCCGCGCTGCGCCGCGAGGACACGCCGGCCGATGCCGAGACCATGACCGCCGCCCAGCTCATCACCGCCATGCGGCTGCTACGCGAGGTGAAGAACGAGGAAGCCGTCGCGGGGGCCGAAGCGGCGACGCCGGATCGCGAGGTTGAGCTTGCGGAGGCCGAAGCGGCGCTCGTCCCCTCCACCGTGACGCCCCTGCAACCCGGCCGTGGGACGCGCAAGGAGTGAGCGCGCAAGGAATGAGCGCGGCCGAGACGGCATCTGCCCCGCTCTGGCGGCGCCTTCTCGGCGCGCGGCCGGACGAGACGGTGCTGCGCGCGGTGTTCCGCACGCTCATCGTGCTCAGCCTCGCGGTGATCGGCTGGGACGCCTATGACCGCGCGGAGCAGGCCGCCAACGCCCCGCCGCCCGCTCTGCTGCCGGGCGAGCAGCCGGACGCGCCGCCCTTCCTGCCCTCGGCGCGTCCCGGCGTCGATCCCGCGCAGGAGGAACGCACCCGTCCGGCGCCGCAGGCCGATCTGCGTAAGGCGATGACGCTGGAACTCGTGGCCGGCGGGCGGCTGGAGGCGCGCGGCACCATCACGCCCGGCACGGCGGAACGCTTCGCCGCCGAGGTGGAGAAGCGCGGCGCCTATGTGACCACCGTCGTGCTGAACTCGCCCGGCGGCTCGGTAAGCGACGCGCTCGCTATGGGGCGGCTGATCCGCGAGAAAGGATTCGCCACGGAAGTGCCGGCGGACGCGCATTGCGCCTCCTCCTGCCCGCTGGTCTTCGCCGGCGGGGTGCGTCGGCTCGCCAAGGCGGGGGCGTCGATCGGCGTGCATCAGGTCTTCGCCGTCTCAACTGGCGGCAACGCCGCCGATACGGGGATGGCAAGCGCGCAGCGCGTCTCCGCCGAATGCCAGCGCCATCTGGTGGCGATGGGGGTCGATCCGCGCGTGTGGATCCACGCCATGGAGACCCCGCCGGAGCGGCTGTTCTACTTCTCGCCGGCGGAACTCACCGACCTCAAGCTCGCCATCGGGGCATGAGCGGACGCCTACGGATGGACCAAATCCTGATGGACGCTCCCGACGCCACGTAACATAGTGCCGGCAAGGCCCGTATTCTCTGGTGGCCGCCATCCCGGTGGCCCGTTGCGGCGCGTCCCATGAGCGTTTTCGTGCGTTTCCGCCTCCTGCCCGCTTTGCTCGTCCTCTCCCTGCTGACGGCGATGAGCCTGCCCGCGCGCGCGCAGACTGCCGCGCCGGCGCAGGGCACCGCCCCCGCAACGGCGCCGCTGCCGATCAGCCCGCAGCAATTCGACCAGCTCGTCGACGCCCTCTCCAAGGCGGTGGCGGAACGGCTGAAGGCGGAAGGGACGGCGCCCACCGCCGGCATCGCCGCGAAACCCGCATCGAGTGCCGCCGCACCGGCGCACAACGCCGCGCCGAGCCCGGCGGCACCCACGGCCAGCGGCACGGCGCCCGGCACCCCGCCCATGACCATGAACATGGAGATGGAGGAGCCGTTCAGCGAGGTGTTCATCGATGTGGTGGAGAAGGGAGAGGACGCGCTGCAGCAGTTCCCGGCCCTGGTGGAACACACCGCCCGCATCCCGATGATCCTCGGGCCAGAGCTGAATGGCGGGCGCGAGCCCGGCCGCTATTTGCTGCTGCTGCTGGCCTGCGTCGCCGCCGCGCTCGGCACTGAGGCGCTGCTGCGCCTCGCCCTGCGCCCGGCGCGCCGCTACCTCGCCGGTCGCATTGAGGGCACTGCCTCGATCTGGGCGCTGGCGGCGCTGATCGGGCTCGACATTCTCGTGCTCACCGGCATGTGGCTGGTCACCCACGGTTTCGTGGTGAGCCTGTTCGCCGGCACCGAGCCGCAGGCGCGCTTCGGCTACCTCGTGCTGACCAGCGTGTTCTACTGGCGGCTCTACCTGCTGGTCTTCCGCATCGCCCTGCGCCCCAATCTGCCGCAGGCGCGGCTCGCCGCCATCAGCGATGCCGAGGCGCTCAAGGTCTACCGCTGGACGGCGGTGGTCATCCTCACCGCCATCGTGCTCGCCGACATACGGCGCATCCTCGAAGGCATGCAGTCGCCGCCGCTGGTGATTGCCTGCGCCATGCTGGTGAACACGGCGCTGCTGACCGGCCTGCTGATCGCCACCGCCGTCGCCATTCGCGAGCCCGTCGCCAAATGGATGCACGGGCTGACCCAGTCCGGCCAGCCCGGACCGATGGTGTCGATCCTCGCGCGCTGGTGGCTGGCGCTGGCCATTCCGATCTTCCTCCTGCTCGGCATGGCCCGCGTCTATGGCGCGCTGACCTCGCTCGAGGGCATCCACCTCGCCATCCTCATGACCATGGATGTGCTGATCGGTCTCATCGCCATCGAATCCTTCATGGACAAGATCTGCCGGATGATGCGGGTGCAGACCGCAGCCGCCGAGGCCGAGGGCGAGCCGCCAGCATTGGGCGAGCGGTCGGAGGCGCGCGAGCGGCTGGTCGAGGCGATCATGCGCTGCATCCGCATCGCCGTGCTGCTGGTGGCGACCTCGCTCACCGTGCGCATCTGGCTGGTCTATGGCATCGGCATGATGGACAACAGCCGCTACAACGCCTTTGCCAGCGCCGCCCTGCCGGCCGGTGGGATCCTGCTCGGCGCCTATTGCGCGTGGCAGGCGGTCGAGTACGTCACCAGCTTGCACGCCGGCAAGCGGCCGTCCTCCGGCGGCTTCGAGGCCGAGGACAGCGCCGAGGCCCCGGCCTCGCGCATGAGCACGCTGATGCCGCTGCTGCGGGTGACGTTGACCCTCGTCATCATCATCCTCGCCGGCCTGACGCTGCTGAGCCAGATCGGCATCGACGTGACGCCGCTGATCGCCGGCGCCTCCATCATCGGCCTCGCCATCTCCTTCGGCAGCCAGACGCTGGTGAAGGACATCGTCTCCGGCGTGTTCTATCTGGTGGACGATGCCTTCCGCGTCGGCGAGTACATCGACTGCGGCCGCGCCAAAGGCACGGTGGAAGGCTTCACCCTGCGCTCGCTCAAGCTGCGCCACCAGAACGGGCAGATCTACACCGTCCCCTTCGGCCAGCTCGGGCAGGTGACGAATTTCAGCCGCGACTGGACGACGATGAAGTTCAACCTGCGCTTCGCCCGCGACACCGATCTCGAAAAACTCCGCAAGACGGTGAAGAAGATCGGCCTCGAAATGGCCGAAGACCCCGAGCTGAAGGACGAGTTCCTGATGCCGCTGAAGATGCAGGGCGTGGCCGATATCGACGACACCGCCCTGATCGTGCGCTTCAAATTCACCGTGCGGCCGAACAAGCCGACCGTGGTGCGGCGCGAGGCGATCAAGCGGATGATCTTCCAGCTGCCGCAGCAGGGCATCGAATTCGCCAGCAACACGGTGGCGGTGCAGGGTCTCGGTGATGCCGGCGCCGCGGGCGCGGGCGCGGCGGTCGCGGCCAGCGCGCGGGCCAAGGCGGCGAACGACCTTCTGCAGCAGATGGAGAGCGAGGCGGCGGCCAGCTAGCCTCAGGCGTCCGGCGGCGCCCAATGGGTGGTGAGCGCCGCCACATCCGGGCGCGGGCGCTCCGCGGGCGGCTCCTTCGCCGTGCCGATGTGCAGGATGCCCGCCACCCGCTCGCCCTCGCCGACGCCGAGCAGGCGCACGGCGTGCCCGTGCGTCGCCGCCCAGCCGGTGACCCAGATGCCGGCATAGCCGAGCGCATGGGCGGCGTTGAGCAGATTGAGGCACACAGCGCCAGCGGACAATTCCTGCTCGATGAGCGGGATCGAGGCATGCGCCACCGGCCGGCTCACCACCACCACGGCGAGCGGGGCGGGGAACAGCCGGCCCATGATGGCGGCGAATTTCTCGCGCTTCTCCTCGGGCATGTGGCCATTGGCCTCCCGGTAGGCCTGCGCCAGCCGCGCGCCGAGCGCCGCGCGCGCCTCGCCTTCGATGAGGATGAACCGCCAGGGGGTGAGCATCCCATGGTCCGGCACGCGGGCGGCAAGGGTGAGCAGCGTCGCGCGCTCCTCGCCCGTCGGGCCCGGCTCGATCAGCCCGGCTGATGGCACCGAGCGGCGCGCGGCAAGGGCCGCCAGAACGGCGGCGCGGGTCTCAGGGGCTGTCGATGTCATCGGAGCTTTCCACAATCCAGCCGCGCCCTAGATGCCCGGACGCAGGAAATTCACGCCGACCCGCCGCCCTAGGGGCGACTCGGCCGGAATTTTGGTCGACAATATCCCATGGCCGACCCGAACCACGCCAACATAAGCGGGTACGGCCCCCAAGGAGCAAGAGATGAGCATCAACGGCGAAATCCCCGTGCGTGACAACCGCGCCGCCGACCGTTTCGAGATCGAGCAGGACGGCCACCTCGCCGTCGCCCAGTATATTCTGGCCCCGGACCACATCATCTTCACCCATACGGAAGTGCCGCCGGAACTCGGCGGGCGCGGCATCGCCACGCGCCTCGTCGAGGCGGGCCTCGCCAGCGCGCGCCAGCGCGGCCTCTCCGTGGTGCCGCGCTGCTCAGTCTTCGGCCGCTACATGATGAAGCGCCCGGAGACGCACGACCTGATGGCGCCGGAGATCCGCGCGACGCTCGGCCTCGCCTGACACCGGCCGCGCCGGACGCCGGGGCACGCTGGGGGCGGGTGACATCCGCGCCACAGCTCCGGGGAAAACCTGCCGCTTCATACCCTTCATTAACGCTGTGCTCCTAACCATGGAGCACGGCCGAAGGGGGCGCCCGCCCGCCCTTCGCGGCCGGTGCACCACGGTATTCAGCGGCAAAGGTTCTGGCGTCCATGCGTACCCCGGCGCGTCCGTCCGACACGAACGAGAGCAAGCCTTCCGAGGCCAGCGAGAGCGCGCCGCGCGTCCTCTCGCGGGCCAACCCCAAGCCCGTCTTCGCCCCGCCCCCGCCAAAGGGCGCCAAGGGGGTGAACACGGCCGTGCCGGTGCCGGCCCGCGTTCTGGTGCCGAGCTGGTTGCAGCCCTTCACCCTGCCGTCCAACACCCGTTTCACCCGCACGCCGGATTATCTGCTGCGCAAGCCCGCGCCGGAGCCGGTGAAGGCCGAACCCTCGCTGGAGAGCGCCGCGCTCGACACCACGGCGCTGGTGCCGCCGCGCCCCTCGCAGACGCCGGTGCTGCGCGTGCCGCCGCGCAAGCCGCCGCTGGGCGCGATTCCCAAGCCGCTGATCGCCGCCGACGCGCGCCGCGCGCTCGCCGCGCAGGAAGACGCGCTGCGCCAGGCCGCCGGGCAGGCGGCGGAGAAGGCGGCCGGGCAGGCGGCCGAGCACGCTGCGGAAACGGCGATCGAGGCCGCCATCCCGGCGTTGCAGGTGATCGAGACCCTCGCGCCGGTCGCGGTCGCCGTGCCGGTGGCCACGCCGGTCGTCGCTGCGCCTGCCGTCCCCGCGCCCGCCGCCGAGCTGACGCCGCCGCTGGCCGCCAATGATCGCGCCGCCACCGCGCCGCGCCCGTCGCCCGTCACCGCGCCGTCCTCGATCCGCCAGATCGCCGGCATGATCCAGCTCGGCTGGGACGTGCCGCCGGTCGGCTCGACGCAGCAGGATGTCGCGCCGAGCGAGGATGTCTGGTTGGAGGACGCCGAAGCGTTCGAGGCCCTGCCCTTCGCCGACGCCTATGAGGCGCCCGAGGCGGCGGACCACGCGGCCCCATTGCCGGAACTGCTGGCCGCACCCGTGAATGCCGCCGCCGACGAAGCCGTCTGGGGTTCCCTCGCCGGCTTTGACGAGCTGATCGAGGACAGCCTCGGCGACGCGACCTCCGACGACGCCACGCCCGAGGAAACCTCCGTCGAGGAAGCCGTCTCCGAGGATGCCCCCGCCGAGTGGACGGCCTCCGTGCTGCCGAGCCTCGGTGGCTATACTGTCGCGCCGGCGGAAGTCTCGTTCTCCTGGCCGAGCTTCGCTCTGGTGCCCGCCGCCGAGCCCACGCCGCCGCCGGCCCCCGCCCCGGTCGTCGCCGCCCCTGTTGCCGTTATCGCGCCGGTCGCGCCCGCCCCGGTGGCTGCGCGTCCCGCACCGACGCCGCGCCCGGCGGCGCTGCCCGATAGCGACACCTATGAACTGCCCCCGCTCGACCTGCTGGCCGAGCCGCCGGAGACCGAGCCGGACTATGAGCTGTCGGAAGAATTCCTCGACCGCAATTCGGTGAAGCTGCAGCAGGTGCTGCATGATTTCGGCGTGCGCGGCGAGATCATCGACGCCAATCCCGGCCCGGTGGTCACGCTCTATGAGCTGGAGCCGGCGCCCGGCATCAAGTCCAGCCGCGTCATCGGCCTGTCCGCCGACATCGCCCGCTCGATGAGCGCGGTTTCCGCCCGCGTTGCCGTGGTGGAAGGGCGCAATGTCATCGGCATCGAACTGCCGAACCAGCGCCGCGAGACGGTGTGGCTGCGCGAGATGCTGGCGAGCCATGAATATGAGGCGGCCAAGGCCAAGCTCGCCATCGCGCTCGGCAAGACCATTGGCGGCGAGGCGGTGATTGTCGACCTCGCCCGCATGCCGCATCTGCTGGTCGCCGGCACCACCGGATCGGGCAAGTCGGTCGCCATCAACACAATGATCCTGAGCCTGCTCTACCGGCACCGCCCGGACCAGTGCCGGTTGATCATGATCGACCCGAAGATGCTGGAACTCTCGGTCTATGAGGGCATCCCGCATCTGCTCACCCCCGTCGTCACCGACCCGAAGAAGGCGATCGTCGCCCTCAAATGGGCGGTGCGCGAGATGGAGGAGCGCTACCGCAAGATGAGCCGCCTCGGCGTGCGCAACATTGATGGTTTCAACGCCCGCGTCGCGGAAGCGGCCGGCAAGGGCGAGATCATCACCCGCACGGTGCAGAAGGGTTTTGACCGCGAGACCGGGGAGATCATCGAGGAGGAGGAGATCATGGATCTCGCTCCCCTGCCCTACATCGTCATCGTCGTCGACGAGATGGCCGACCTGATGATGGTCGCCGGCAAGGAGATCGAGGGCGCGATCCAGCGCCTCGCCCAGATGGCCCGCGCCGCCGGTATCCACCTCATCATGGCGACGCAGCGCCCGAGCGTCGATGTCATCACCGGCACCATCAAGGCGAACTTCCCGACCCGCATCTCTTTCCAGGTGACGAGCAAGATCGACTCGCGGACCATTCTCGGCGAGATGGGCGCCGAGCAGCTGCTCGGCCAGGGCGACATGCTCTACATGGCCGGCGGCGGGCGCATCTCGCGCGTCCACGGCCCCTTCGTCTCCGACCAGGAAGTCGAGCGCGTGGTCGAGCACCTGAAGTGCCAGGCGCGGCCGGAATATCTCGACGAGGTGACGGCCGAGGAAGAGGACGAGCCGATCCCGGACGATGCCGCCGTGTTCGACAAGAGCGCGATGGGGGAGGAGCCGGGCGAGGTCTATGATCAGGCGGTAGCCGTGGTGCTGCGCGACAAGAAGGCGTCGACCTCCTACATCCAGCGCCGCCTGCAGATCGGCTATAACCGCGCCGCTTCCATCATGGAGCGGATGGAGAATGAGGGCATCGTCGGCCCGGCCAACCATGCCGGCAAGCGCGAGATCCTCCGCGAGAACCGCTGATTTCAAGAAGCGCTGAACGCGGCGTCCGCGTTCACGCCATGATCGCCGCCCAGATCGCCAGCAGCGCGCCCATCACCACCACCGCGCCGGCCAGCACATAGGCGGCGCGGCGGTTGCCGCCCCGGCCATGGCGGGGCGCGGCGGGGGCGCCCGGCATCTGGCCGGGAAGGCTGTCCTGCGCCTCGTCATTATAGGGCCGGCCTTCCTCGCCGGTATCGCCCGGCGGCGGCTCGCGCCCGGCCCCGCCTTCGGTGGCGCGGGCGAGCGCCACGCGCTCGGCGGTCGGCGGCGTGCCGGCTGCCTCGTCATCCGTGCCAAGCGGCGCCGCCGCCGGGTCGGAGAACGGCACCTTGTCGCCGGCCTTGCCCCGGTCGATATCCGCGCGCAGTCGATCCGCCGTCGTCATATCTGTCCCGCCTGCTGTGGTTCCCAAGGGTAACGGCCCGTTGCTGCCGCGGTTCCTCCGGGCGTTTTCGCCCATGACCCGCCGGCAATGTGCAGAAATGCGGGCACAGAGGCGCGCCGACGCCCCTTTCGCAATGCAGCGCGGGAGATTAGGTGTGGGGGCAATCCGCCGCCGGCCCGGTCCGGCTCCCGACGCGATCGTGCCGAGAGGACAGATCATGCTCACCGTCTCCTATCCCGACGTCCAGCTTTTCATTGATGGCCAGTGGCGGGGAGGCAGCGGGCACGGGGACAAGCCGGCGACGCAGCCCATCGTCAACCCGGCGACCGAGGAAGTCATCGGCACGCTCGCTCATGCCAGCAAGGCCGATCTCGACGCGGCGCTCGCCGCCGCCGAGAAGGGCTTCGCCACCTGGCGCCACACCGCCCCGCATGAGCGCTACAAGCTGATGCGCAAGGCCGCCGAGCTGCTGCGCGAGCGGGCGGAAGAGATTTCCCGCATCATGACGCTGGAGCAGGGCAAGCCGGTCGCGGAAGCCCGCGTCGAGACGCTCGCCGCCGCCGACATCATCGACTGGTTCGCCGAGGAAGCCCGCCGCCAGTATGGCCGCCTGATCCCCGCGCGCGGCGCCGGCATCCAGCAGATTGTCCACCGCGAGCCGGTCGGCGTCGTCGCCGCCTTCACGCCGTGGAACTTCCCGATCAACCAGGCGGTCCGCAAGGTCTCGGCCGCGCTCGCCGCCGGCTGCGCGGTGATCCTCAAGGGCCCGGAAGAGACGCCGGCGAGCTGCGCCGCCCTCATCAAGGCCTATGAGGATGCCGGCCTGCCCAAGGGCGTGGTCAACCTCGTCTTCGGCATTCCCTCGGAGATTTCCGAGTACCTGATCCCGCACCCGGTGGTGAAGAAGATCTCGTTCACCGGCTCCACCGTGGTCGGCAAGCAGCTCGCCGCGCTGGCGGGCCTGCACATGAAGCGCGTCACCATGGAGCTCGGCGGCCACGCCCCGGCCGTGGTGTTCGAGGATGCCGATGTCGAGGTGGCGGTGAAGCTGCTCTCGAGCGCGAAGTTCCGCAATGCCGGCCAGGTCTGCGTCTCCCCGACCCGCTTCCTCGTGCATCAGGACATCTATGAGCGCTTCGTCGACGGCTTCACCGAGGCGGTGAAGACCGTGAAGGTCGGCAACGGGCTCGATGAGAGCGTGCGCATGGGCCCGCTGGCCAATGCCCGCCGCGTCGAGGCCATGGAGGCGCTGACCGCCGACGCCGTGGCCAAGGGCGCGACGCTGCGCACCGGCGGCGCGCGTATCGGCAATAAGGGCTATTTCTTCCAGCCGACCGTGCTGACCGACCTGCCGGCCGATGCCCGCATCCTCAATGAGGAGCCCTTCGGCCCGGTCGTGCCGATCCAGCCCTTCTCCTCCATGGAGGCGGTGATCGCCGAGTCCAACCGCCTGCCCTATGGGCTCGCGGCTTACGCCTACACCACCTCCGGCCAGCGCGCCGACGAGTTCGCCCGCCGGGTGGAGAGCGGCATGGTGTCGATCAACCATCACGGCCTCGCCCTCCCCGAAGTGCCGTTCGGCGGCATCAAGGATTCGGGCTACGGCTCGGAAGGCGGCATCGAGGGCATGGAAGCCTATGTGAACACCAAGTTCGTCACCCAGCTCGGGGTCTGATCCCGCGCCGACGTTACGAAAAGCAGGCTCGGCAGCGGGTGCGGTATGGGGTAACAAGGTAATGCCCCGCCGCACCCGCTGTGTTCATGGACCTCACCGTCTTCCTCGTGATGCTCGTCTCCGCCGCCACCCAGGCGGGCTGGAACGTCATCCTCAAGATCCGGCTCGATCCGTTCGGCGCGCTGGTGCTGGTCGGCATCTGCGGGGGCGTCGCCGCTTTGCCCTTCGCGTTGTGGTTCGGCCTGCCGGGCCTCGACGTGCTGCCCTGGATCGGGCTCTCGGTCTGCTGCCACCTGTCCTATTACGCCTTCATAATCGGCGCCTATAGCCGGGCCGATCTCGGCATGGCCTACCCGGTCGCGCGCGGCAGCGCCCTGTTGATGACCGCCGGCATCTCCATCTTCATCATGGGCGAGGCGATCTCGCCGGTCGGCATGGTCGGCATCCTGCTTCTCGCCTCCAGCATCCTCATCGTCGGCCGCCACGCTTTCGATCGCCATGCGCTCGGCCAGCGGCTCGAAGGGCGCGCGCTGCTGCTGGCGCTCGGCTCGGGCGTCGCGGCCACCGCCTTCACCATCGTCGACGGCACCGCCGCACGAGTGACCGAGCAGGCCAATCTCTACACAACCTGGCTGTTCGTGGCGGATGCGGTGGTCATCACCATCCTCCTGCTGTCGTGGAAGGGCCGGCGGGCGGTGGCGCCCCTGCTCACCTTCCTGCCCTGGGGGCTTCTGGGCGGGGCGATGCTGTTCGTGAGCTACTGGCTCTCGGTCTGGGCAATGACGCAGGCGCCCATCGGGCTGGTGACGGCGGTGCGCGAATCCAGCGTGCTGTTCGGCGCCATTCTCTCGGTGACGCTGCTGCGCGAGCCCTTGCGGGCCGACCGGGTGATCGCCGCCCTGCTCGTGGTGGGCGGCCTCGCGCTGATCAAGCTGTTCTGAATTTTCCCGCCGCCGGCTAAGGAATCAGCTAACGAGGCGGGGTCTTCCACCTGCCGGCAGTGTCATGGAACCCAGCGTGTTTCTGGCGGTCATCGCCGCCGCCGCCATGCATGCCGGCTGGAACGCCATTCTCAAGATCCGGCTCGATCCGCTGGTCGCGGTGGTGCTCATCACCGCCGCGTGCAGCGCCATCGCCTTGCCCGCCGCCCTGTGGTTCGGCCTGCCCCCGCTGCATGTCTGGCCATGGATCGCCGGCTCCATCGCCGTCCATCTGTTCTATTATCTCACCCTCACCGGCGCCTATCGCCGCGCCGATATGGGTTTCGTCTACCCGCTGGCGCGCGGCGGCTCGCCGCTCATCACCACGCTGTTCTCGCTGGTACTGCTGGGCGAGCCGATCGACGCGCAGGGCGTGCTCGGCGTCGTCGTGCTGGCGGCCGGCGTGCTCGCCATCGCCTGGCGACCCAAGGGTGGCGGGTTCGACGGGCGCGCGCTCGCCCTTGCCCTCGCCTGCGCGCTGAGCATCGCGGTCTATTCGGTCATCGACGGGCTCGGCGCTCGCTCCGCCGGCAGCCCGCATCTCTATTCGGCCTGGCTGTTCCTGCTGGAAGGGCCCTGCGTGCTCACCGTGGCGCTGCTCCGGCTCGGCCCCGCCGCGCTGCGCCCGGCGACCGGCTTCGTGGTGCCGGGCATCTTCGGCGGGGCGATGTCGCTCTCGGCCTATTGGATCACCATCTGGGCGATGACCAAGGCGCCCATCGGTCTTGTCTCGGCCGTGCGGGAATCCAGCGTCATGTTCGCCGCGCTCATTGCCGTGGTGGTGCTGCGCGAGCCGCTTAAGCTGGAGCGGCTCGGGGCGGCCGGGCTCATCGTGCTCGGGCTCGCCCTCATCAAGCTGCATTAGAGCCGGCGCCCCGGCGTGTGTTCCGGGCGTTCCTGTGCTTTTTTGCCGGGATGACCGAGCGCCCTACCCCCGCGATTCGACCCACCGTGCCCGATGATGCCTTTGCCGGGCCGCTGGCGCTCATCCGCGAGGGCGCTCCACTGGTGATGGTGATCGGTGGCGCGGGCACCGGCAAGACGACCTTCCTGCAGGCGCTGCGCCGGCAGGGCGGCAGCAAGCAGGCGTTTCTGGCGCCCACCGGCGTTGCCGCCTTGCAGCTCGGCGGGCAGACCATTCATTCCTTCTTCGGCCTGCCGCCGCGCCTCATCGACCCCGATCAGGTGAAGCCGCGCGCGCCCAAGCGCACGCTGATGAAGAAGCTGGAGCGGCTCATCATCGACGAGGTGTCGATGGTGCGTGCCGATGTGCTCGACGCGGTCGACCGCTCGCTGCGCATCGCCCGCAATGACCCCACGCCCTTTGGTGGCGTGCAGGTGATCCTGGTCGGCGATTTCCTCCAGCTCCCGCCCGTGGTGCCGCAGGCCGAGCGGGAGATCCTCGGCCATCTCGGCTATGAGGGGCCGTTCGCCTTCGACGCGCGGGTGCTGCGCGAGGTTGACATCACCCGCCTGCCCTTCCGCCAGGTCTACCGGCAGAGCGACGCCACCTTCGTCGATCACCTCGCGGACCTGCGCGCCGGCCGCAACATGATGCGCGCCATCGATGCCATCAACGGCGCCTCCTTCCGCGAGCATCGCCCCGGCCGCATCCCGGTCGTGCTGGCGCCGACCAATATGCGGGTGGACGGCTATAACCGCCACGGCATGGACGGGCTGGTCGAGGCTGGCCGCATCTATGAGGGGCGCAGCGAGGGCGAGTTCGACCTCGCCAATGATCGCCTGCCCGTGCCGGAACTGCTGGTGCTCAAGGTCGGCGCTCGCGTCATGGCGGTGCGCAACGATCCCGAGCGGCAATGGGTCAATGGCTCGGTCGGCTCGGTGATCGGCCTCGCCCCGGACCGCGCCTTCGTCCGGCTCGACGCCGGCGGGGTGGTGGAGATCGAGCGCACGAGCTGGGAGCGCATCCGCTACGACTGGAGCGAGACCACGGGGAAGATCGAGGCCAAGGTGGTCGGCAGCTACACCCAGCTTCCCCTCGTCCCGGCCTGGGCCGTCACGGTCCACAAGGCGCAGGGCCTGACGCTGGAAGATGCGCGCATCGACTTCGACAGCGGCGCCTTCGCCGCCGGCCAGGCCTATGTCGCGCTCTCGCGTGCCCGCTCACTGGAAGGGCTCTCGCTCGCGCGGCCCTTGCGCGCCTCCGACATCCGCATCGACCGGCGGGTCGCCGCCTTCACGGCGGCGTTCGAGGCGGGGCTGCCGCCCGACGCCATCGGCTGATCCGACTCCGCTCGGGAACGGCATCACATTTATTAATACAAAATTAATTGCAATTTCCTCCCATCCTACGGAAGGTAGCGCGGTGACATCGCTGCTGGCGCGGGATGTTGCTTTCAGCACTCGCGCAGGGTCGGCCTTCGCCGGCGGCCCGGAATGGCCCGCGGCTGGAGCCTCACCCTGGGGTTCACGGGCTATAGCCGGATAACACCCTGCGATCCCGTCCCCTGCCTAGCGTGCGCCTTTCGGACCCGAATCGACGGATATGCTGACCAACAAGGGCAAATACGGCCTCAAGGCGATGATGTTTCTGGCGCAACGCAGCGAGGGCGCCAGCGTGCCCGGCCAGGAAATCGCTGACGCTAACCATATCCCCAAGCAGTTCCTGAACGGCATCCTGCTGGAATTGCGCGCGGCCGGGCTGGTGCGTTCCAAGAAGGGGCCGGGCGGCGGCTACGCGCTGGCGCGCTGCCCCTTCGCCATCTGTATCGGCGAGATCGTCCGCGCGCTGGATATGCCCATTGCCCGCCTTGCCTGCACGGAAGCCGGCGGCGATGTGCCCTGCATGGATTGCGATGACCCGGCCGGCTGCGGCGTGCGCACGACGATGAGCCAGGTTCAGGCCGCCGTCTCCGGTGTCATCGATACGCTGACGCTCGGCGAGCTTGTGCGCTCAAATGCCGGCCAGGAGCCGGCGCTGTCCGATATGGACCTCGCCGGCACCCGCTAGGAACAACGCTCCGCCCGCAGGGCGCGGGGCTCAGAAGAACGCCTGATGGCCGGTGATCGCCCGGCCGAGGATCAGCGCATGAATGTCATGCGTGCCCTCATAGGTGTTCACCGTCTCCAGATTGATCATGTGGCGCATCACCGGGTACTCGGACGAGATTCCGTTGCCGCCATGCATGTCGCGGGCGGCGCGGGCAATGTCGAGCGCCTTGCCGCAATTGTTGCGCTTGAGCATGGAGATGGACTCCACCGGCAGCCGCCCGGCATCGAACAGCCGTCCCGCCTGAAGCGCGAGTTGCAGGCCGAGGGTGATCTCGGTCGCCATATCCGCCAGCTTCTTCTGGATCAGCTGCGTCGCCGCCAGCGGCTTGCCGAACTGCTTGCGCTCGAGCGTATAGCCGCGCGCGGCGGCGTAGCAGGCTTCCGCCGCCCCCATCGTGCCCCAGCCAATGCCGTAGCGGGCGCGGTTGAGGCAGGAGAACGGGCCCTTGAGGCCGGAGGCGCCGGGCAGGATGTTCTCTTCCGGCAGCTCGACGCCGTCGAGCACGATCTCGCCGGTGACGGAGGCGCGCAAGCTGAGCTTGCCCTCGATCTTCGGCGTCGTGAAACCCTTCATGCCGCGCTCGACGAGGAAGCCGCGAATCTCCCCGTCATGGGCCGCCGACTTCGCCCAGACCACCGCGAGATCGGCGATGGGCGAGTTGGTGATCCACATCTTGGTGCCGCTGAGGCGATAACCGCCGTCGATCTTCTCGGCGCGGGTGCGCATGCCCGACGGGTCCGAGCCCGCATCCGGCTCGGTGAGGCCGAAACAGCCGATCCACTCGCCGGTGGCGAGCTTCGGCAGGAACTTCTTCTTCTGCGCCTCGGTGCCGAAGGCGTTGATCGGGTGCATGACCAGCGAGGACTGCACGCTCATCGCCGAGCGGTAGCCGGAATCGACACGCTCCACCTCGCGGGCGACGAGGCCATAGGACACATAGCCAAGGCCCGCGCCGCCATATGCCTCGGGGATGGTCGGCCCGAGCAGGCCGAGCTCGCCCATCTCGCTCATGATATCTCGGTCGAAGCGTTCCTCCATATAGGCGGAGGTCACGCGCGGCAGCAGCTTTTCCTGTGCATAGTCGCGCGCCGTGTCGCGGACGAGGCGCTCCTCTTCGGTGAGCTGGCCGTCGAGGTCGAACGGGTCGGCCCAGTCGAAGCTGGCGCGGGGGGCCTTGGTTTCAGCCGGGGCTTTGGAAACAGCGGCAGGCGCGGCACTCATGAGCGGAGTTCTCCCATCAGCCGGCGGATCGCGCCGGATGACATGCTCTTACAACTTCGCACGGCGCCATGCACGCCAAGAGGCTGTTCGGGAAAGCCCTGGAAGCCGCTCGGGAAGGGCCTGCGTCAGGTCATGCGACTTAGGTCGGGGGGGAGAGCCAGATTGCGCAACCCTCGGACACGTGATTGATTTCACACTTGGACGACGGAGATCAAACAACAGGCTGGCCCATGCAATGGGCACGGCGCCGCTTCGTTCAATGAGAGGGGTCTTTTCTATGCGGGTAATCACTCCCAAGGTGGCGCTTGCCGCCGCGATGCTCACCGTTCTGTCGGCGCCGGCTTTCGCCGCCAAGACACTGGTCTACTGCTCCGAAGGCAGCCCGGAAAACTTCACGCCCGCGCTCAACACGACCGGCACCAGCTTCGATGCCGCCCGCCCGGTCTACAACCAGCTCGTCGAGTTCGAGCGCGGCTCGACCAAGGTCGTCCCGGCGCTGGCCGAGAGCTGGACGGTGAGCCCGGACGGCAAGGAACTCACCTTCAAGCTGCGCAAGGGCGTGAAATTCCACGCCGGCGTCAACGGCTTCACCCCCACCCGCGACTTCAACGCGGATGACGTGCTGTTCTCGTTCGAGCGGCAGTGGAAGCCGGAGAACCCGTACCACAAGGTCACGGGCGGCGCGTATGACTACTTCAACGACATGAGCATGCCCGACCTGCTCAAGTCGATCGACAAGGTGGACGACTACACGGTCAAGTTCACCCTGACCGAGCCGAATGCGCCCATGCTGGCGAACCTCGCCATGGACTTCGGCACGATCATGTCGAAGGAATATGCTGACTTCCTGCTGAAGAAGGGCACCCCCGAGCAGTTCGACCAGATTCCGGTCGGCACCGGCCCGTTCTCCTTCGTCGCCTACCAGAAGGACGCGGTGATCCGCTTCAAGGCCTTCCCGGCCTATTGGGGCGGCCCGGCCAAGGTGGACAACCTCGTCTACGCCATCACCCCCGACCCGACCGCGCGCTACGCCAAGCTGAAGAAGGGCGAGTGCCATGTGATGATCGCGCCGAACCCGGCCGACATCGCGGCGCTGAAGACCGATCCGGTGGTGAACCTGATCTCCCAGCCGGGCCTCAACATCGCCTATCTGTCGTTCAACACGCAGAAGCCGCCCTTCGACAAGAAGGAGGTCCGCCAGGCCTTCAACATGGCGATCGACAAGGCCGCCATCATCAAGGACGTCTATCAGGGCGCCGGCCAGGCCGCGATCAACCCGATCCCGCCGACCATCTGGTCCTACAACACCGCGGTGAAGGACTATCCCTACGACCCCGAGAAGGCCAAGAAGATGCTGGCGGATGCGGGGGTCAAGACGCCGCTCGACATTGACCTGTGGTGGATGCCGGTGCAGCGCCCCTACAACCCGAACGCCAAGCGCATCGCCGAGATGATGCAGTCGGACCTCGCCAAGATCGGCGTCAATGCCAAGCTCGTCTCCTATGAATGGGGCGAGTACCGCAAGCGCCTGCAGCAGGGCGAGCACATGACCGGCCAGCTCGGCTGGACCGGTGACAATGGCGACCCGGACAACTTCTTCTTCCTGCTTGGCTGCGCCGCCGCCCGTCCGGGTGGGCAGAACCTCGCCAAGTGGTGCAACAAGGAGTTCGACGACCTCATCAACAAGGCGAAGACCATTTCGGACGTCGCCGAGCGCACCAAGCTCTATGAGCAGGCGCAGGTCATCGTGAAGGAAGACGCGCCCTGGTTCACCATCGCCCACTCGGTCGTCTATGAGCCGACCCGCAAGGAAGTCGTGGACTACAAGGTGAGCCCGTTCGGCCGCCACGAGTTCTACGGCGTCGATCTGAAGTGATCGTGACGTGACGCGGACGGTGCCGGCGGCGGGAGCGCGCCGCCGGCACCGTGCCTTTCGGCAAGACGCGCGGCGTGCCCGCCTCTAGACGCACGGCGATGCTGGCGCGGCAGCGTGTGGGCGCGCGTCCGGCGCATCGCGCGATCCTGCGCATCCCTATTGCGGCGCAGCCGTGACGGCCGGCGAAACACGCCTGTCCTGATCTGCCCGTCATGATCGCCCCCGCCCGTCGCGGAGCGCCCTCCCGCGTGTGACGCCGGCGATCCCAAGCCCGGGAATTCCATGTTCCGTTTCATTCTCCGCCGCGTCGCGCTGACGCTGCCGACCTTCGTGGCGCTGATGTTCGTCACCTTCGTCGCGGTGCGCCTGGTGCCCGGCGACCCGATCGAGGCGCGCACCGGCGAGCGCGGCATCGCGCCCGAGCGCCTCGCCCTGCTGCGCCATGAACTCGGCCTCGACCAGCCGGTGTGGAAGCAGTTCCTCGACTATGCCAGCGGCATCGCCCATGGCGATTTCGGCGTCTCCATCGTCACCAAGACGCCGGTGCTGCAGGAATTCGCCGTGCTGTTCCCGGCGACCCTGGAACTCGCCTTCTGCGCGCTGATCTTCGCCGTGGTGCTCGGCCTGCCGGCCGGCGTGCTGGCCGCCGTCAAGCGCGGCTCGGTGTTCGACCATGCGGTGATGACCGTGGCGCTCGCCGGCTACTCCATGCCGATCTTCTGGTGGGGCCTGCTGCTCATCATGTTCATGTCGGAATATCTCGGGCTCACCCCGGTCTCCGGCCGCATGGACCTGATCAACTATTATTTCGAGCCGGTGACCGGCTTCATGCTGATCGACAGCCTGCTGTCGGGCGAGGACGGCGCGTTCAGCGCGGCGCTGGCGCATCTCGTGCTGCCCTCGATCGTGCTCGGCACCATCCCGCTCGCGGTGATCGCCCGCATGACGCGCTCCTCCATGCTGGAAGTGCTGGGCGAGGACTATGTGCGCACCGCCCGCGCCAAGGGCCTGTCGCCGCTGCGCGTGGTCGGCCTGCACGCGCTGCGCAACGCACTCATCCCGGTCATCACCGTCATCGGCCTGCAAACCGGCACGCTGCTCGCCGGCGCGGTGCTGACCGAGACCATCTTCGCCTGGCCGGGCGTCGGCAAATGGCTGATCGAGTCGATCGCCCGGCGCGACTACCCGGCGCTGCAGGGCGGCATCATGCTGATCTCGGGCATCGTCATCCTCGTCAACCTCATCGTCGACATGCTCTACGTCGCGATCAACCCGAGGATCCGGCATGGCGGATGAAGCCCTCAACGTCGCCCCGGTCCTCCCGGGCGCGGTGCCGCCGGTGGAGAGCGTGCCGGCCGAACAGTCGCCGCTGCGCGCCTTCTGGTCGGCCTTCAGTGAGAATCGCGGCGCCGTGCTCGGCCTCGCCGTGGTGGTGTTCATCGCCCTGCTCGCGCTGTTCGCGCCCTTCGTGGCGCCACACTCGCCGATCGAGCAGTTCCGCCAGCATGTGCAGCAACCGCCGGTCTGGGCCGGCGGCAGCTGGGAATTCCCTTTCGGCACCGATGCGGTGGGCCGCGACGTGCTCTCGCGCCTCATCTACGGCGCGCGCATCTCGCTCGGCATCGGCCTGTCGGTGATGCTGGTCTCGGTCGTGGTCGGCATCGTGCTCGGCCTTGCCAGCGCCTTCCTGCGCGGCATCGTCGAGGTGGTGGTGATGCGCGTCATGGACCTCGTGGTGGCGATCCCCAGCCTCGTGCTGGCCATCCTCGTGGTCGCCGTGCTCGGGCCGAGCCTCGTCAACACCATCGTCGCCGTCACCGTCGTCTACCTGCCGCGCTATGTGCGGCTGGTGCGCGCGGCGGCGCTGGCGGAACTGTCGAAGGAATATGTCATCGCCGCGAAGGTCGCCGGCGTCGGCAAGCTGCGGCTGATGTTCGTCACCGTGCTGCCGAACTGCCTCGCCCCGCTCATCGTGCAGGCGGCGCTCGGCATTTCCGACGCCATTCTGGAAGCCGCCGCGCTCGGCTTCCTCGGTCTCGGCGCGCAGCCGCCGACCCCGGAATGGGGCGCCATGCTCGCCGACAGCCGCGAGTTCATCCGCGCCGCGCCCTGGATCGTTACGCTGCCGGGCCTCGCCATCCTCGTCACCGTGGTCGCCATCAACCTGATGGGCGACGGCCTGCGCGACGCGCTCGATCCCAAGCTGCGGCGGAGCTGAGCCATGACGGGAACCATGACCGGAACCACCGCTCCCCTCCTCTCCATCCGCAACCTGTCGGTTACCTTTTCGACCTCGCGCGGGCCGTTCAAGGCGGTCGACGGGGTCGATCTCGACGTGGCCGAGGGCGAGCTGGTCGCCATTGTCGGCGAGTCCGGCTCGGGCAAATCGGTCGCCATGCTGGCGGTGATGGGGCTGCTGCCCTGGACCGCCAAGGTGACCGCCGACCGGGCGAGCTTCGCCGGGCGCGACCTGCTCACCCTCTCCGCCCGCGAGCGGCGCAAGATCATCGGGCGCGACATCGCCATGATCTTCCAGGAGCCGATGTCGAGCCTCAACCCGTGCTTCACCGTCGGATTCCAGATTCGCGAGGCAATGGCGACGCATCTCGACCTCTCGCGCGCGGAGCGGCAGACGCGGGCGGTCGAGTTGCTCGATCTCGTCGGCATTCCCGAGCCGGAGCGGCGGCTGAAGGCCTTCCCACACCAGCTCTCCGGCGGCATGAGCCAGCGCGTGATGATCGCCATGGCGCTCGCCTGCAACCCGAAGCTCATCATCGCCGACGAGCCGACCACCGCGCTGGATGTCACCATTCAGGCGCAGATCCTCGACCTCCTGCTGCGCTTGCAGAAGGAGAGCGGCGTCGGCCTCGTGCTCATCACCCATGACATGGGCGTGGTGGCGGAGACCTCGCAGCGGGTCTGCGTGCAATATGCCGGGCAGCAGATCGAGATGCAGTCGACGCGCGGCCTGTTCGCCGACCCGCACCACCCCTACACGGCGGCGCTGCTGGCGGCGCTGCCGGAGCGGGCGACCGGGCGCCTGCTCCCCTCCATTCCCGGCGTAGTGCCGGGCCTTGCCGACCGGCCGGTGGGCTGCCTGTTCTCGCCGCGCTGCCGTTTCGCGACCGAGACCTGCCGCACCGTGCCGCCGCGGCGCGCCAGCGCGGAGCTCGGCCTCGCGCTGTGCCATTACCCGATGAAGGACGGCGTGCCGCTCAACCGGGAGCCTGCCCTATGAACCAGATCGCTCCCCACGAACCGAGTGCCCGCGACGCAGTGATGGAAGCCGTCGACCTCGCCCAGAGCTATGAGGTGGCGCGCGGCATGTTCGCCAAGTCCGCCACGGTGAAGGCGGTCGCCGGCATCAGCTTCCGCCTCGCCCCGCGCTCGACGCTGGCCGTGGTCGGCGAGAGCGGCTCGGGCAAGTCGACGCTCGCGCGCATGCTCACCATGATCGAGCGGCCGGGCGCCGGCTCGCTGCTGCTCGACGATGTCGATGTCGCCGAGGCCGATGCCGCCACGCTGCGCCGCTACCGCGGCGAGGTGCAGATGGTGTTCCAGAATCCCTACGGCTCGCTCAACCCGCGCCAGACGGTGGGCACCGCCATCGAGGAGCCGCTGCTGGTCAACACCAAGCTGTCCTCGGCCGAGCGACGCGCCCGCGCGCTCGACATGATGGCCCGCGTCGGCCTGCGCCCGGAACATCACGGGCGCTACCCGCACATGTTCTCCGGCGGCCAGCGCCAGCGCATCGCCATTGCCCGCGCGCTGGTACTGCGCCCGAAGATCCTCGTGCTGGACGAGCCGGTCTCGGCGCTCGACGTCTCCGTGCGCGCGCAGGTGCTGAACCTTCTGGTGGAGCTGCAGGAGCAGCTCGGCGTCGCCTATGTGTTCGTCTCGCACGATCTCGGCGTCGTCCGTCACATGGCCGACGAGGTGCTGGTGATGTATCTCGGCCGCGTGGTCGAGCACGGGCCGCGCGAGGCCATCTTCACCGCGCCGAAGCACCCCTATACGCGCGCTTTGCTCTCGGCGACGCCGGTGGCGGACCCCGGCGCGAAGAAGGAGCGCATCGTGCTGCAGGGCGAACTCCCCTCGCCCTTCAACCCGCCCAAGGGCTGCCCCTTCAACCCGCGCTGCCCGCTGGTGATGGACCGCTGCCGGGTGGAGATGCCACCGACCGAGCGCAAGGGCGACCAGCTCGTCGCCTGCTGGGCGGCGCAATAGCCATGGCAAACGAAGATTCCCGGCACGACGCGACGCTCTGCGTCCACCCGCCCGCCGCGTCCATGGAAGGCTATGCCAGCCTCGCCGTGCCGACCTACCGCGCCTCCACCATCGTCTATCCCGATGGCGAGGCGTTCCTGCGCCGGGCGAGGCGCGGGGCGGACGGCTACACCTATGGCCTGCACGGCACGCCGACCACGCGCACGCTGGAAGAGCAGCTCACCCGGCTGCATGGCGGCGCGCGCACACTGATCGTGCCCTCCGGCCAGGCGGCGATCTCGCTGGTGATGCTCGCCCTGCTGAAGCCGGGCGAACATGTGCTGATCCCCGACAATGCCTACCCGCCGGTGCGCAGCTTCTGCGCCGACTATCTCGAACCGCGCGGCGTCGCCCACACGGTCTATGACCCGATGATCGGCGCCGGCATTGACGGGCTGATCGAGGCGCGCACCCGTCTTCTCTGGATCGAGGCGCCCGGCTCCGGCTCGATGGAAGTGCCGGACGTGCCGGCCCTCATCGCGGCGGCCCGCGCGCGCGGCGTGCTCACCGGCTGCGACAACACCTGGGCGACGGCGCTGCTGTTCAAGCCGCTGGCCCATGGCGCGGACATCGTCTGCGAGGCGCTGACCAAATATGTCGGCGGCCATTCCGACCTGCTGCTCGGCTCGATCACCGTCGCGGATATCGCCCTGCACCGGGAATTGCGGGCGACGCTGGGCGTACTCGGCATCGGCGTCTCGCCGGAAGACTGCGCGCTGGCGCTGCGCGGCATTCAGACCATGGCCGTGCGCCTCGCCCATGTCGGGCGGGTGGCGGAGGATTTTGCGCGCCGGCTCGTCGACCGACCCGGCGTCGCGGCGGTGCTGCACCCGGCGCTGCCCGACCATCCCGGCCAAGCGGCCTATAGCCGCGATTTCAAGGGCGGTTCGGGCGTGTTCAGCCTGGTGCTGGAGGCGGGCTGCGAGGCGCGCCTCGGCGAGGGACTGGGCGCGCTCAAGGTGTTCGCCATCGGCGCCTCCTGGGGCGGCACGCACAGCCTCATGGCCCCGCAGGAGATCGCCGCGATCCGCAGCGCGACGGCCTGGCCCCATGCCGGCCCGCTGCTGCGCCTCAGCATTGGGCTCGAAGACCCCGCCGAGCTGTGGGACGACCTCGCCGCCCTGCTGGAGCGACTCAGCGCAGGTTGAACAGCACCGGCACGGTGAAGCTGAAGCTGCCGCCGGGCATGTCCGCCGGCGGGGCCGGCAGCGGCGAGGCGCGGCGCACCATGGCGACCGCTTCCGCATCGAGGCTGGCGCTGCCGGAGGAGCCGGCGAGCCGCACGCTCGTCACATTGCCGGCGCGGTCGATGGAGAAGGCAACGCGCGGGCGGCCCTGCTCGGCATTGGCGCGCGCCTCGTTCGGGTAGCGCTTGTGCCGGTTGAGATGCGACATCAGCCGCGAGCGCCAATCGGCCTGGGCCCGGCTCGACGAGGCGCTCGACCCCGAAGTCGGGGCGGCGACGCGGTCGGACGGGGCGGCGTTCAGCGACGGCGCGGCCGAGGTCTGCGGCGCCGGCGGCTTCTCGCTCTTCTCCCGCTCCTTCGGCTTGGGCTTGGGCTTCGGGCGCTCCTTGGGCGGCTCCGGCTTCTTTTCCGGCGGCGTCAGCTCGGAGGCGAGCGGCGGGGGGGGCGGCAGCGGCACCTCGATGTCGGGCGCCGGGCTCTCCGTCACCTGCGGCACCGGCTCCTGCTCGGGCTCCGGCTCGGGGGGCGGCACGTCCTCTTCCTTGGCGAGCGGATCGGGGGGAACTTCCTCCTCGATCTTCTCGGGCGCCTCGACCATTTGCGGGCCGGGCGGCAGCTCGACCGGATCGGCGGCGGGGGCCACCGGCATCTCGGCAAGCTCGATCATGATGGCGGCGGGCTCGTCGGCCGCGTGGATCGGCGGCTCGGAGAGGATATAGGCGAGCGCCCCGCCATGGGCGGCCAGCACCACGACGCCGCACAGGGCCCAACCCGCCGCCCGCAGCGCTTCCTGCCGACGGTTGCCATGAAGCAGCATCAGACTCATGGGGCGGGTGAACCTGGCGTGGGCGAACCTGGCGCGGGCGAACCTGGCGCGGGCGCACCCGGTGCAGGAGCCGTGGCGGCCGGAGCCGGCGCCGCGCCAGCGGCGGGCGCGGTGGACGGTACGGCAGGTGCGCCGGTGGCGGGCGCGCCGGCCATTTCCAGCCCGACCAGCGCGATCTTGAGATAGCCGGCCGAGCGCAGGAGGTTCATCACCTCCATCAGGTCGCCATAGGCCACCGCCTTGTCGGCGCGCAGGAAGATGCGGGTGTCGCGCTTGCCCTCGGTCGTGCGGTCGAGCGTGGCGCCGAGTTCCGGGCGCGGAATGTCGTCATTGCCGAGCGCGAGGGCGAGATCGCCCTTCACGGTGAGATAGACCGGCTTGTCCGGGCGCGGCTGCACGGCGGCGTTGGAGGCCGGCAGGTCCACGGCGACATCGACGGTGGAGAGCGGCGCGGCGACCATGAAGATGATCAGCAGCACCAGAATGACGTCGATGAACGGGGTGACGTTGATCTCGTGGTTCTCGACGAGATCGTCGCTATCCGTGCTCTGGAGCTTGGCGCCCATGGTTCACTCCTGTCCGATCACAGCCGGATCGGCGGTCACTCGGCGGCGGCAGCGCGCACGCGCACCGGGGTCACGGGCGCGCCATGGGACGCCCCATGGGGAGCGACGTGTGCGGTCTGCCGCAGCTCGGCGCTGTGGCGGGCGATGGCGTCGCGCTTGTCGAGATCGCGCGAGAGCAGGCGCAGCACCTCGGCGGCAGCGTCGCCCATCAGCACGCGGTAACCGGAGACCTGGCGGGAGAAGTGGTTGTAGATGACCACGGCGGGAATGGCGGCGACGAGGCCGATGGCGGTCGCCAGCAGCGCCTCGGCGATGCCCGGCGCGACGACGGCGAGATTGGTGGTCTGCGCCTTCGAGATGCCGATGAAGGAATTCATGATGCCCCACACCGTGCCGAACAGGCCGACGAACGGGGCGGTGGCGCCGATGGTGGCGAGCACGCCGGTGCCACGGGTGATAGCGCGGCCAGTCGCCACCTCGATGCGGCTGAGCGAGATGGAGACGCGCTCCTTGATGCCCTCGGCCGGCAGGTCGCCGGAGCGCTGCAATTCGAGATCGGTCACCTTCAGCATCGCTCCGGCCGGGCCGGCGGCGCCGACCACGCGGGCGGCATCGAGCGAGGCGCTGGCAAGATAGCCCTTGAGCGCCCGGCGCAGGCGCGCCTTGGCGACCATCAGTTCCAGCGACTTGGCGAGCCCCACCGTCCAGGTGACGACCGAGGCGAAGGCGAGGCCGATCATGACCGACTTCACCACCCAGTCGGCGGCCATGAACATGCCCCAGGGCGACAGATCATGGGGAAGCTGCGCGGCGACCGAGCTGTCCTCGCCAGCAACCGGGGCGGATGCCGGCACGTCCGCCGGAGCCGGAGCGACCACCGCATCGGCGGGGCTCAACGGGGCCGCGGCCTCGGGCGCCGTCGGGGCGGGCGCCGTCGAAGCAGGCATCGGCGGAACCAGCGCCTCGGGAGCGGCTGGCGCAGGAGCCGCCTGAACGGGCGCCGACTGAACGGGAGCAACCGGAGCGGGCTGGAAGGCCGGCGCGGCGGGCGCGGCCTGCTGCGCCACCACCGGAATCACCGACCCGCTGAACAGTGCCAGCGCCAGTAGCGCGGGGACGAGACGGCGGAGCGGAGCGGCGGGGCGAGAGGTCAGCATGGCAGCCATCCGATGTTCCGGCCAGCTTCCCTCTCCCGCCGCTGAGAGCGGAAGGTCTCGGGACGCCGGCCCCTCAGTTAACGGCTTCCATACCCCTCAGCTACATGGTCGACAACAGCAAAAAGCCGCATCAACGCATTGTGGAACCACTCAAAACTGCGATCTTGCTAGTAATTCTTGTTTGTTATAATTCCAGACAAGCACTTTACTACCGCACAGCGCAAAGCACCTTGCCGGGATTGAGCAGCCCCTGCGGATCCAGCGCCGTCTTGACCCGGTGCATCAGATCGAGCGCCACCGGATCGGCGTAATGCGCCAGTTCCTCGCGCTTGAGGATGCCGATGCCATGCTCGGCGGCGATGGAGCCGTCCATGTCGGTCACGATGTCGTGGACGATGCGGTTGAAGGTCTCCCACATGCCGAGGAAGGCGGCCTTCTCCAGCCCCACGGGCTGGCTGAGATTGAAATGGATATTGCCGTCGCCAACATGGCCGAACGGGCATGGCCGCAGCCCAGGCAGCGCCGCCATGCAGGCCGGCAACGCACGTTCCAGAAACTCCGGCACGCGCGAGACCGGCACGGAGACATCGTGCTTGATCGAGCCGCCCTCGTGCTTCTGCGCTTCGCTCATATCCTCGCGCAGCCGCCACAGATTGGCCGCCTGCGCCTCGCTTGCCGCGATCACCGCGTCCAGCACCTCGCCCGCTTCCATGGCGGCGCCCAGCGTCTCCTCCATCAGCGCGCCGAGATCGAAAGCGCGGGTGGGGGCGGACAGCTCGGCCAGCACATACCAGTCGTAACGCTCAGTGAGCGGCCGCACCGTGCCGGGCATGTGGGCGAGCACGGTCTCGACGCCGAAGGCCGCCATCAGCTCGAAGGTGGTGAGCGCATCCCCCGCCTCGCCGCGCAGGCGCTTGAGCAGGGCGAGCGCGCTCGCCGGATCGGGAACCGCGAGGAAGGCGGTGGTGCGCTGCGCCGGCTGCGGAAACAGCTTCAGCACGGCGGCGGTGATGAGGCCGAGCGTGCCTTCGGTGCCGAGAAAGAGCTGCTTGAGATCATAGCCCGCATTGTTCTTGCGCAGGCGCTTCAGCCCGTTCCACACCCGCCCATCGGCCAGCACGACCTCGAGACCGAGCACGAGATCCTTGGCATTGCCATAGCGCAGCACCGCGGTGCCGCCGGCATTGGAGGACAGGTTGCCGCCGATGCGGCAGGAGCCTTGCGAGGCGATGTGCAGGGGAAACAGGCAACCCACCTCCTCCGCCGCCTTGTGGACCGTGTCGAGAATGCAGCCGGCCTCCACCGTCATGGTCATGTCGACGGGATCGACCGCGCGCACGCGGTCAAGCCGCGCCAGCGAGACCAGCACCTCGCCAAACGGCATCTGCCCGCCCACCAGCCCGGTATTGCCGCCCTGCGGCACGATCGGCACCCCCGCCTGCGCGCAGGCTTCCACCACGAAGGCGACCTCCTCGGTCGAGCCCGGCCGGAGCACCGCCGGCGCCTGCCCGTGATAGAGCCCCCGCTCCTCGCGCAGATACGACGCCATGTCGGACGGATCGGTCAGCACATGAGCGGCGCCGATGCGCTGGGCGAGGGCGGCGAGAAGGGCGGCATCAGCGGGCATGGGAAATCCTGAAGGCTAGCGGGCGGCATCGAGGACGGCGACGTGGCCGGCCGCACCATAATCGAGAATCGCCCGGTCGGCAGTCAGCAGCGGCACGCGCAGATGCCGGGCCGTGGCGATGATGAGGCGGTCCGCCGGGTCGGGATGCAGCGCCTCGGGCAAGCGGACGCTGTCCACCGCGATGGCCGGTTCCAGCGGCGCGAGCCGGAGGGCCGGCAGAGCGAGCACCGCGTCGAGCCACGCGCCCACATCCTCGGTCAGCGCCAGCCGCCCCTTCTGGACCAGCAGGGCGATCTCCCAGGGAGTGATGGCGGCGATATGGACCGCGCCCGCCGCGCTCGCACGGTCGAGGGCGGCCCGCGCCATGGGGCCAAGGCGCGCATCATCCTCCAGCGCCCAGACCAGCACATGAGTGTCGAGCAGGATCACGTGGTCGCGGCCCAATCCTCAGCCCGCGTGGCGGGCGCGAAGGGATCGACATAGCGCGCCACCCGTCCACGCCGCGCGCCGATCAGCCCGGCGGGCGCCGCCTCGGGGATGGGGCTGAGCATCGCCACCGGCTTGCCATGCCGGGTGATGGTGAGACTCTCTCCGCTCGCGCCGATCTCGTCGATCAGCCGCAGGCACTCCGCCTTGAATTGCGTCGCGGCAACTTTGCGCGTGGTCATGGCGCGCCTCCTTTTCTGTACAGATTATATGTACACTCACGATCGTCGCGCAATGTTTACGCCGTGCGGCGGGTGGGACAGGATGCGCGTCCCAAATTGGACCCTGCCCATGTCGCTCATCCTCTACACCACGCTCGGCGTCGCTGATCTCAACCGCGCCACCGCCTTTTACGACGCGGTGCTGGCTCCGCTCGGCCATGTCCGCCGCGCTGACGCGAGCGAGGGTTGGGAAGGCTATGGGCCGGATTATGATGATGGCGTGAGCCTGTGGCTCTGCACGCCCTTCAACGGCGCCGCGCCGAGCGTCGGCAATGGCACCATGGTCGCCTTCCGCGCGCCCGATGCGGCGGCGGTCGACGCATTTCACGCGGCGGCGCTGGCGCAGGGCGGCACGGATGAGGGCGCCCCGGGCGTGCGCCCGCATTACGGGCCGCATTTCTACGTCGCCTATGTGCGCGATCCCGACGGCAACAAGCTCGCCTGCGTGTTCCACCGCTACGAGCTGAAGGGCTGACGCGGGACGCACCAACCGTTCTGTGACGCCCACAAGACGAGGCTGCCCCTTGCCCCGGCGCGGCTTTCCCCCTATCCCCGCGCCATGGCTCCTCCTCTTCTTCTGCTTCAGGACACGCGGCTCACCTTTGGCGGCACGCCGCTGCTCGATGGCGCCGAACTCTCCGTCTCCGCCGGCGAGCGCGTCGGCCTTGTCGGGCGCAACGGCTCGGGCAAGTCGACGCTGCTCAAGATCGCCGCCGGCCTCGTGCAGGCCGATGGCGGCAACCGCTTCGCCCAGCCCGGCGCGACCATTCGCTATCTGCCGCAGGAGCCAGACCTTTCCGGCTTCAAGACCACGCTCGCCTACGTCGAGGCCGGCATGGGGCCGGGCGACCAGGAATACCGCGCGCAGTACCTCTTGAACGAGCTTGGCCTCACCGGCGAGGAGAACCCGGCCAACCTCTCCGGCGGCGAAGCGCGCCGCGCCGCGCTCGCCCGCGTGCTGGCGCCCGAGCCGGACATCCTGCTGCTCGACGAGCCGACCAACCATCTCGACCTGCCGGCCATCGAATGGCTGGAATCCGAGCTGTCCTCGCTACGCTCGGCGCTGGTACTCATCAGCCATGACCGCCGCTTCCTGCAGGATCTGACCCGCGCCACCGTCTGGCTCGACCGCGGCACGACGCGGCGCATGGAGCGCGGCTTCGCCTTCTTTGAGGAATGGCGCGACCAGGTGCTGGAAGAAGAAGAGCGCGACCAGCAGAAGCTCGCCCGCAAGATCGTCGCGGAAGAGCACTGGATGCGCTACGGCGTCACCGCCCGGCGCAAGCGCAATGTGCGGCGCGTCGGCGAGCTGGCCGATCTGCGCGCCAAGTTCCGCGACCATCGCGGCGCGGTCGGCACCATCACCATGGCCGCCACCGAGGCGGAGGTCTCCGGCAAGCTGGTGATGGAAGCCGAGCACATCTCCAAGGCATATGGCGATCGCGTCATCGTGCGCGACCTGTCCATCCGCATCCAGCGCGGCGACCGCATCGGCATTGTCGGGCCGAACGGCGCGGGCAAGACCACGCTGCTCAAGATGCTCACCGGCGAACTGGCCCCCGACAGCGGCAAGGCCAAGATGGGCACCAATATCGAGATGGCGACGCTCGACCAGCGCCGCGCCGCGCTCGATCCCAACCGCTCGGTGCGCGAGACGCTCACCGACGGGCGGGGCGACCAGGTGTTCGTCGGCGGCAATCCGCGCCATGTCATCGGCTATATGAAGGACTTCCTGTTCACGCCGGAGCAGGCGGGCACCGCCGTGTCGCGCCTCTCCGGCGGCGAGCGTGGGCGGCTGCTGCTCGCCTGCGCGCTGGCGCAGGCCTCCAACCTCATGGTGCTGGACGAGCCGACCAACGATCTCGACCTCGAGACGCTCGACCTGCTCGAAGAGATGATCGACGACTATGCCGGCACGGTGCTGCTGGTCAGCCATGACCGCGACTTCCTCGACCGCACCGTCACCGCCACCATCGCCTATGAGGGCGACGGCAATTGGGAAGTCTATGCCGGCGGCTATTCCGACATGGTGGCGCAGCGCGGCCATGGCGTGAAGGCGCGCGCGGCGGCGCAGGCGGCCGCGACGAGCCCCGCCAAATCCTCCGCCAGCGCGCCGGCCAGCGCCGCTTCCAGCGGCAGCAAGCGCAAGCTCTCCTTCAAGGAGAAGCACGCGCTGGAGCAGCTGCCCAAGCGCATCGCCCAGCTCGAATCCGACATCAAGCGGCTAAACAACACGCTGGCGACGGCGAATTTCTACACGCGCGACCCGGCCGGCTTCCAGAAGGCCACCGCCGAGCTCACCCGGACCCAGGCGGAACTCGCCAAGGCCGAGGAGGAGTGGCTGAATCTGGAAATGCTGCGCGAGGAAGTCGGCGGCTGAGGCGGCGAGCGGCGCGCCTGCCCAGCAAGACGCCCCCCGTTCCCCGGACGAGCTGCACGGCGCGCAGCGATGATCCGGGGCCAGGAGAGACTCGTCAGCCAAAGACTCTTGCGCTGGATCCCGGCGCGCCTTCCGCTGAAGCGTCAGGCGTCCGGGACACGGGTAAGTCCGCTCAGGGCGCCATGTCCGGCACGGGCTTGACCACGCCGGTCGGGGCGGAGGTGCCGCCGAAGGACGACACGTCGAGCGCGGGGGCGGCGCTGGCGAGCTGGAGCTTTTCGCCGGTGAAGGCCCAGGCCTGCTGCACCATCGCCGGGTTGTCGTTCAGCTTGGTGCCATAGCTCGGCACGATCTGGCGGATCTTGCCCTGCCATTCGGGCGTGGCGACCTTGGCCTTGAACACTTTTTCCAGCACGCCCAGCATGATCGGCGCCGCCGTCGAGGCGCCAGGCGAGGCGCCGAGCAGCGCGGCGATGGAGCCGTCCTTGGCCGCGACGATCTCGGTGCCAAGCTTCAGCGTGCCGCCGCCATCCTTGTCGCGCTTGATGATCTGCACGCGCTGGCCGGCCTGCCACAGGCGCCAGTCCTCGGCCTTGGCCTGCGGGAAATATTCGCGCAGCGCCGCCAGCCGGTCGGCGTCGGAAAGCATGAGCTGGCCGGCGAGATACTTCACCAGCGCGAACTGCTCGGTGCCGACATCAAGCATCGGCCAGATGTTCTCCAGCGTCACCGAGGCCGGCAGGTCGAGATAGGAGCCGTCCTTGAGGAACTTGGTGGAGAAGGTCGCGAAGGGCCCGAACAGCAGTACCTGCTTGCCGTCGAGATAGCGCGTGTCGAGATGCGGCACCGACATGGGCGGCGCGCCGACCGAGGCCTTGCCATAGGCCTTGGCGAGGTGGCGCAGCGCCGTATCCGGGTTGTCATTGACGAGGAAGGAGCCGCCGACGGGGAAGCCGGCAAAGTCCTCGCCCTCGGGGATGCCGGACTTCTGCAGGAGGTGCAGCGCGCCGCCGCCGCCGCCGATGAACACCATATTGGCGTCCACCGTGCGCGTCTCGCCGGTGCCGGTATAGCCATAGGTCACGCGCCAGCTGCCATCGGCGTTGCGGGCGATGTCGGCGACCTCGCTGGACAGCTCCAGATCGAAATTCGGCTGGGTGCGCAGATAGCTCACATATTGCCGGGTGACCTCACCCCAATCGACGTCGGTGCCGAGCGGCGACCAGGTGGCGGCGATGGTCTGGGAGGGGTCGCGGCCCTCCATCATCAGCGGCACCCATTCGGCGATCTTGGCGCGGTCGGTGGAGAATTCCATGCCGGCGAAAAGCGGGCTCGCCTTCAGCGCCTCATGGCGCTTGCGCAGGAATTCGATGTTCTCGTCACCCCAGACGAAGCTCATATGCGGGGTGGAATTGATGAAGGAGCGCGGGTTGCGCAGCACGCCGCGCTCGACCTGCCGGGCGAGGAACTGGCGGGTGACCTGGAAGGCCTCGTTGATCTCGACCGCCTTGTCGATATGGACCTGGCCCTTGTCGTCTTCCGGCGTGTAATTCAGCTCGGCCAGCGCGGAATGGCCGGTGCCGGCATTGTTCCAGCCATTGGAGCTTTCCAGCGCCACGCCGTCGAGCCGCTCGATCATGGCGAGCTTCCAGTCCGGCTCCAGCTCGTTGAGCCACACGCCGAGCGTCGCGCTCATGATGCCGCCGCCGATCAGCAGCACATCGACCTTGCGCGCGCCCGCCTGCGCCAGCGCCGCGCCGATGCCGCCCGAGAGGCCGGCCGCCGCCACGCCGCCGACCGCGCCGCCGAGCACCTGACGGCGGTTCACCGACGGTCCCGCGACGGGGGCGGAGGGGGTCCGGAGAGTGTCCTTGCTACGCATCACCATGGCTTTTTCCTGTTCCAGAGCGGTCCCCGACGCCGGCTCGTTATCGGGCGCTCTGCGGCAAAACAACCCGGCCATCCGTAGAAGTACGGGCGCGCGAACGAAAGCGACCCGAAAGCGACCCGCGCTTTCGGGAGCCGCGCGCTTGCTGACAATCCATTGTTTTAACTTATATTTTATCAGAGCGGCGCGGGGCGGCTGGCGCGGTTGCGCTTTCGCTTCTTGTCCGCGCGGTGCATAGGTGCCCCGCGACAAGCGCCGGTCTGGCGGCTATGAAGCGGCCATGGCTCTGCTCATTTCCCTCACCGCGCCGGACGACCCGCGCATCGACGCCTATCGCGTCATCAAGGAACGCGATCTCGTCGGGCGCGGCGGCCGCTTCATCGTCGAGGGGCGCACCGTGCTCGACGTGGCGCTCTCCCCGCGCAACCGGTTCAAACTGGAATCGCTGCTGCTGGCGGAGAGCCGGCTGGAGGCGCTCGCTCCGCTGCTGGCGCAGGCGCCGGAGGGGCTGCCGATCTACACGGCGAGCCAGGCGATCCTTGACGGCATCACCGGCTTTCACATTCATCGCGGCCTGCTCGGCATCGGCCTGCGCGGGAGCGAACCCAGCATGGCGGAGCTGGTGGCCTCGCTGCCGGAGACGGCGCTGGTGGTCGTGCCGCTCGGCATCACCAACCATGACAATGTCGGCGGCATCATGCGCAACGCCGCCGCCTTCGGGGCGGATGCGGCGCTGTTCGATTTCGCCTCCTGCGACCCGCTCTACCGCAAGGCGATCCGCGTCTCGGTCGGCGGTAGCCTCATGGTGCCCTTCGCCCGCGAGGGATCGGCCGAGGCGCTCCTCGATCTCCTCGCCGCTCACGATTTCACCCTGCTGGCCCTCAGCCCGGCCGGGAAATACGAGATCGGCGCCCTGCCCCGCCCGCGCCGGGCCGCGCTGCTGCTGGGCGCGGAGGGGCCGGGATTGCCCGCTCCTATCCTCGCGCGCACCCGCACCGTGCGCATCGACATGGCCGGGAACTTCGATTCCCTCAATGTCGCGACCACCAGCGGTATCGCGCTCCATGCCATGCGCCGGACGCAGATAAACGCGGCGTGATCAGCCGAATCAAGCCTCGACAAGGCCCCGGAGTCGGCTCATGCTTTGGCTTGACTATCAGACGGGCCGCCGTCTGAATGACCGTCGACTTCATCAAGGCTCGGGCTCACCCCCGAGCCTTTTTTTCATTGCCGCCGGGCCTGCGGCGCCGTTTCCATTGATCGCGCCGCGCCTTGAGCTAGGTTGCCGCAAACGGCGTCGCCCGACCTCCCCTTGGCGGCGCCCTTTCAGGAACCGTCCCATGCCCGGATCGCGCGCGCCCCGCCCGTCCGATGCTGCTGCCTCCCGCGCTGCCGCGCCGCATATCGTCAAGCTTGGCGGCAGCCTGCTCGCCGCCCCCTCCCTGCCAGCGCTGCTCGCCACGCTCGCCCGGCGCGGCGCGCCGCTCGTGCTGGTCGCCGGTGGCGGGCCGCTGGCCGATACGGTGCGTGATCTCCAGCCGCGGCTTGGCCTGTCGGATGCCGTCTGCCACCGCATGGCGATCCTCGCCATGGAGCAGACGGCGCTGGCCCTGGCGGACCTCTCGGGTCTTCCCACCGCCGCCGATCCCGCCGGCATTGCCCGCCTGCACGCCAGCGGGCACGCCGCGCTGTGGTTGCCGGCGGCGATGACCCTTGAGGCTTCCGACCTGCCGGAAAGCTGGGACATCACCTCCGACAGTATCGCCGCCTGGCTCGCCGCGCGCCTCAAGGCGGGGCGGCTGACGCTGGTGAAGTCCGCCCCCGCCGCCGCGCGCACCGGCCCCGCCGACTGGGCGACCGCCGGGCTGGTCGATCCGCTGTTTCCGCGCTACGCCACCGCCTTTGGCGGGCCGGTCGAGCTTCTCACTCTGGAGGCGGCCGGGGCCGCCCTCACCGACGGGAGTCTGGCCGCATGAGCGCCGACAAGGGCACCTATCCGCGCTGGGCCTGGGCGCTCACCGGCTCCGGGCATTTCTTCACCGAGTCGATCGCGCTCATCCAGTCGCTGGACGCCGTGGACCTGTTCGTCTCGCGCGCGGCGGACGAGGTGCTGCGCATGTACAAGCAGGATCTGCCCAAACACACCCGCATCTTCCGCGAGACCACGGCCAGCTCGGCCCCGGTCGGGCGCTTCTATGAGCAGCTCTATCATACGCTGGTGGTCTCGCCCGCCTCGTCCAACACGGTGGCGAAAGCGGTGTACGGCATCTCCGACACGCTGGTGACCAACTGCTTCGCGCAGGCCGGCAAGTGCCGCGTTCATGCGATCGTCTTCGCCTGCGATACCGCGCCGGAAATGATCACCATGGCGCCGGGCGGCGAATACCCGGTCTATCCGCGCCGCATCGACCTGGAAAACACCGCGCGGCTCAAGGAATTCGACGACACGACGGTGGTGGAATCCCTCGCCGATCTCGACGCCGCCATCAGCGCCCGGCGCCGTCTGCTGGCGGAACGGACCGCCCCGGCCGATGGCTGACGCCCCCGAAACGCCGCGCCGCCCGGAAAAAATCGCCCTCGTCACCGGCTCGCTGGCCGAGCCGCGCCTCACCCGCATCGCCGGCGAGATCGCCGACCCGACGCTGGAGCCGGTCGTGGTCAATGTAGGCGTCAAGGTCGCCGCGCTGATGACGGCGGAGATCGTCGAGCGCCGGCTGAAGCTGCCGGAAGGCACCGACCGCGTGCTGATGCCCGGCCGCTTCCGGGGCGATCTTGAACGGCTGGAGCGGTTCTTCGGCGTGCCCTTCGCGCGCGGGCCGGACGAGGTGGCGGACCTGCCGGACTATTTCGGCCAGAAGCGCCGCGCCGCAGACCTCACCCGGCAGGATGTCACCATCTTCGCCGAGATCGTCGACGCCACCGTGATGAGCGTTGATGGCATCGTCGCCCGCGCCCGCGCCCTGCGGGCGGAAGGGGCGGATGTCATCGACCTCGGCTGCCTGCCGGACACCGCCTTTCCCCATCTGGAAGAGGCCATCGCCGCGCTCCACGCCGAGGGGCTGAAGGTCAGCGTCGATTCCTTCGATCTGACCGAGCTCGCCCGCGCCACCCGCGCCGGGGCGGATTTCCTGCTCAGCCTCAACGAGACCAATCTGCACATCGCCAAAGAAGGCCCGGCGGTGCCGGTGCTGGTGCCGGCCAAACAGGGCGATCTCGATTCGCTCATCCGTGCCGTGGAGACCTGCCTCGCCAGCGGCCAGCCCTTCTATGCCGACCCGATCCTCGATCCCGTTCATTACGGCTTCACCGCCTCGATCCTGCGCTATGCCGAGCTGCGCCGGCGCTTCCCGGACATTCCCGTTCTCATGGGCATCGGCAATGTCACCGAGCTGACGGATGCCGACACTACCGGCATCAACGCCATTCTCATGGGGCTGATCTCGGAAATGCGGCTCAACGCGGTGCTGGCGGTGCAGGTCAGCCCGCATTGCCGCACGGCGGTGCGCGAGTTCGACCGGGCGCGGCGCGAATACTACGCCGCCCGCGAAGCCGGCGCGCTGCCGCAAGGTTTCGGCGGCGGGCTGATGGCGCTGCGTGACCGCAAGCCCTATGCCGCCAGCCCCG